>CAZOKP010000013.1:16281-33574 GCA_964580435.1 uncultured Eubacteriales bacterium | reverse complement strand
GTCGAGGCCGAAGTCATCAAGAGTTTTTTAGAAAGTAACGGAATCATCTGCCTGATGAGGGGGACCTGGGTCCAGTCTACTGGCCCTATATCAGCCGATGGACTCGGTGAGATAAAGATTCTCGTCTCCGAAACCGACTTCGCCCTGGCCAAAGAACTGCTCGAAAACAATCCTGTTAGCGAAAAAGAATAGCCTCATTTAAGCCCCATTATTAGTGCCTCATTCCAATCGTCCCTCTATATATAGAATCTAAGTATATACTCTATATTTTTCTTAATTTTTTTCTTGACATTTGAATTTTTCTCTCCTATATTCAAGGAAAACGGGATAAAACGGGACAAAATGGGAAACACTTTGATAGGAAACTACACGGCGAAAATAGATAAGAGCGGCCGAGTCAAGATCCCGGAAAAATTCCGAACCGCCATTGAAACCGAATACGGAAAGGAAGTCTTCATTACATCCCTGACCGACGAAGCCGTTCAGATTTACCCTCTGCCCGTATGGGAGGAGCTGACCGGCGTCGCCAAAGAAGGAGCTCTTCATCTCAGGCCCGATGTCAGGAATTTCATGCTCCGGGTCAACCGAAAAGGAGCCAGACACGAAATCGATTCAAAAGGCCGCGTGTTGCTCAACGTATCCTTGCGCGGGACGGCTAAGCTTCAGGAAGAAGTAGAAGTCATCGGCCTGAACAACCATCTGGAGATCTGGAACAGAGCCGTTTTGGATGAGAAACTCGAGAAAAAACCGCTGACGGATGAAGACTTCGAGAGCATCGCCGGGCTCATCCCTCGCGGAAAACCGGAATGAGTGTAAGAGGACATGTGCCAGTCCTGCTCACGGAAGTCCTGGAATATTTGGACGCTTCAAGAGAGGGAATTTACATCGATTGCACAATCGGCCTGGCCGGACATGCCCTGGAAATCCTGAGGACGAACCCCCGTGCTCGGCTCGTCGGATTCGACATTGATGCGGCCGCTCTGGCTGAAGCGAAAGAAAAACTAAGGCCCTACGCTCAAAGGGTCCAGCTCTACCACTCCGACTTCCGTTACCTTCCCGAGTTGGATATTGACTTTTCCTCTGTCCGGGGGCTGCTTCTTGACCTCGGCCTTTCCTCCTTCCAGCTCGACTCCCCAGAAAGAGGGTTCAGCTTCAACCAAGAGGGTCCCCTGGACATGAGGATGGACGTGCGCAACAAAACGACGGCCTTCAAAATCATCGACACCTATTCTGAACCCAAGCTCGGCCAGCTCTTCCAGGGATATGGAGAACTCAGACAGGCGAGAAGATTGGCCCGGGAGATTGTAACCCGGAGAAAAGGGCACAGGATCCAGACCACCGCAGAGCTCCGCCGGGTCATCGAGGACGTCTGCCATTGGATTCCCCAGAAAGGGAAGGTCCATCCGGCGGCCAAGGTGTTCCAGGCCCTCCGCATCGAGGTCAATGGGGAGCTCACCGGAGTCGGAGAATTCCTTGTAGACATGGCCGGAAAGGTGGTGTCCGGGGCGCGCCTGGTCGCCATCTCTTTCCATTCCCTCGAAGACAGGATTGTGAAACACACGTTTGCCAGGCTGGCCGCGGCCAACGACAAGCCCGCCCTCGTCCGTCTTCTCACCAGGAAGCCTGTCACTCCGACAGAGGAAGAAATTGTGGCGAACTCGAGGTCGAAGCCGGCCAAGCTGAGAGCGATCGAGAAAATATGATGGTCAGGAAAAAATACCAGAAAAAAGAGATCATCCTGGCGGCGGGCTGCATTCTTCTCGCCGTCGCTATCCTCACGTTTTATATCTGGCACCAAGCCGCTCTGATCAACCTTGGCTATCAAATCGGAAAACTCGAGGCGGATATCCTCCGTCTCGAGGAAGAGATCAAAAAACTGGAGACGCAAAGAGCAGCGCTCCTCGCGCTTGACAGGGTGGACAAGATCGCCCGCGACGAGCTCAGCCTTGTCGAGCCCAAAGAAGAGCAGATCATTTATGAGGATTTTAAGGCGCCCGACGGAAAATGAACGAGATCTATTATCCCAAAGAGAAAAGGCTGGGCAAAAGAACGATCCTGCTGACTTTCTTTTTCTTCCTCTGGTTTTTCGGCCTGACCCTCCGGCTCATCGAGCTCCAGGTGATCGATCACGGCCGGCTAAAAACCGCCGTCCTGAAACAGAACCAGCTAAAACCGGAAATCAACCCCGAGCGGGGAACGATCTATGACCGCAGCGGCAAGATTATGGCCCGGAGCCTTCCGGTGCTTTCGGCTTTCTTCCTACCCTCCGACGAGGAGCCTTTCGAGCAGCAATTCGCCCGGATTCGGCAGGTTCGCAAAATCCTCGACCTTTCGGACAAGGAGCTCCAGAACATCAAGACAAAAATGGCGGAGGGAGCGCCCTTCATCTGGGTAAAAAGAAAAATCAGCCCGGAAAAAGCGGAGCTCGTGAGGCGGTTGAACTTGAGCGGAATCGATTTCCAGGAAGAGCACAAGAGGACTTATCCTCTGGGGACGCTGGCGGCTCACGTCCTCGGTGGCGTAAATATCGATGACAAAGGAGCCGGCGGCGTGGAATTCCAGTACAACTCCCGACTCCAGGGAGAAAAGGGCCAGAGCCTCATCCTCCGGGACGCTCGCAAAAGGCCCTATCACCTGGAAGTTATCAAAGAGCCCACGCCCGGGCAAGACTTGATCCTGACAATCGATGAAACGATCCAATATATCGCCGAACGGGAACTGGCCAAGGCCGTCGAAGAGAGCGGCGCCGCAGGAGGGACGGTGATCATATCTCAGCCTTCCTCGGGCGAAATCCTGGCCATGGCCAGCTACCCGACGTACGACCCGAATTTCTATCCTCCCTCATCTCCTGAAGCCGAACGCAACCGGGCCATCCAGTTCAATTTCGAGCCCGGCTCCACGTTCAAGATCATCACCGCTGTTGCAGCCAGAGAACTGGGACTGGTCGGTTTTAATAAGATATTCGACTGCAGCGCCGGCAGGATCAAGGTGGCAGGCTGGACAATCTACGATCATAAAAAATTGGGCATCCTCACGTTTTCGGATGTCATCATCCACTCCTCCAACGTCGGCACAATCCAAGTGTCTTATCACATTGGCCCAGAGAACCTCTACAAAATGATCAAAAATTTCCGGTTCGGCCAAAAAACAGGCATCGAGCTCCCGGGAGAAGAAAACGGCATTCTTCACCCTCTTAAGACCTGGACCAAGACGTCTCTCCCCGCCCATGCCATCGGCTACGAGATCTCAGTCACGGCCATTCAAATCCTCCAGGCCATGAACGTCATCGCCAACAGGGGCTGCCTGGTCCCGCCGCGAATTACCCGCGAAACGCCCGACCTTGCCGGCTCGATCGAGGTCTCCCCTTCTCCTTTTGAGAGAATCATCTCCGAGAAAACGGCGAATGACCTCATCGACCGCATTTTCGAAGAGGTCGTCCTGGACGGCACGGGTCAGGCGGCTCAGCTCAAAGGTTACACCGTCGCCGGAAAGACGGGGACGGCTCAAAAAATTGACCCTGCCACCGGCACCTACATGGCCACGCGACATCTGGCTTCGTTTGTCGGTTTCGTCCCGGCGGAGAAGCCTGTTATTTCCATGATCGTGGTGATCGATGACCCCAGGACCGACCTTCACTACGGCGGGCAGGTGGCTGCCCCCGTTTTCCGCGAGATCGCCAGCCGGGTTCTGCTTTACCTCAGGCAACCGCCCGCGATAGACCCAGCGAAAAAGATCGTCACGGCTCAGCTTAGAAGAGAAAGCGAACGATGAAGCTCAAGGACCTGCTCAAAGACGTTCCCGGCATGCATGTTAACGGGAACGGCGGCACGGAAATCCTCGGCCTCGCCTATTCATCCCTGGAGGTCCAGCAGGGATTCCTGTTCGCCGCTCTTCGGGGAGAAAAGAAGGACGGCAATGACTTTATTGAGGATGCTCTCAGCCGCGGAGCCGGCGCCATCCTCTCCGAGAAGCCCAAACCTCCGCCCTTGAAGGTCACCTGGATCACGGTTGCCGACGCTCGGGAAGCGCTAGCCCTCGCCGCGGCCAATTTCTATGACCATCCTTCGTCCGGGATGAAAGTCATCGGCATAACCGGAACGAAGGGAAAGACAACCCTCACCTATCTTCTCGAGTCCATTCTGAAGCGGGCCGGGCACGAGACCGGTGTTATCGGGACGATCAACTACAGGTGGTCGGACAAGGTTCTCTCCGCGGGCAGGACGACGCCCGAGGCTCCGGAAATCCAAAGAATGATGAGCGAGATGCTGGCTCAGAGCGTCACTCATTGTCTCGTCGAAGTCTCCTCTCACGCCCTCGACCTCAAGAGAGTCTGGGGGATTAGGTTCGACATCGCGGTCTTTACCAACCTGAGCGCCGAGCACCTGGATTACCATGAGTCCATGGAAGATTATTTCGAAGCGAAAAAGAAGCTCTTTTTCCTGAATGCCAAGAAGAGGACGGCGGTTGTGAACTTGGATGACCCGTGGGGAAAAAAATTGATCGCCGAGCTTCCCCTGACTACGGTTTCTTTTGGGCTTGAGCCCGCGGCCATTGTCCGTGGCCAAAACTACAGGCCGACCGAAACGGGAACAAAGGCGGAGGTTGAATTTCCCGGCGGCCAGATCAAGGTCTGCTCTCCTCTGATGGGGAAGCATAATTTCTACAATATCCTGGCTGCTTTCGCCACGAGTCTGGCCCTGAACATACCGGCTCCGACCATTAAAGAGGGCATAACCGCGCTTAAAAACATCCCGGGAAGGATGGAGAAAATTGAGAACCCCTTGGGTTTTCCGGTTTTTGTAGACTATGCCCATACCGATAATGCCCTCAGGAACCTGCTGGAAACCGTCCGGGAGCTGAAACCCGGCCGGATTCTTCTTGTCGTCGGAGCGGGGGGAGACAGGGACAAATCGAAAAGACCCAGGATGGGAGAGGTCGCGGCGAAACTCGCCGATTGGACGTATCTGACCTCCGACAATCCCCGCTCTGAAGACCCCTTGGCCATCATCGCCGACATCGAAAAAGGCTTCCTCCTTCAAAGCTCAAAGAACTACTGCATTGTCCCCGACCGAAGGAAGGCCATAGAAGAGGCCCTGGCCGCGGCAAAAAAGGGAGATTATGTTCTTGTCGCCGGCAAGGGGCACGAAAACTATCAGATTTTTAGGGACCGGACGATCTCTTTTGACGACGCCGAGGTCATCCGCTCCATCCTCAAAACAATGGAGTCGAAACAGTGATGGCGGAACTCCGGCTGGATGAGATCGCCGCAAAAACAAGCGGCCGCATCGTTCAGGGCGATCGAAATCATCTTTTTCACAAGTTCAACATCGACTCCAGGCTGAGCGAGCCGGGAGAACTCTTTTTTGCCATCGTGGCGAAGAGAAACGGGCATGACTTTATCCCCGATGCGGCCGGCAAGGGAGCCCAGGGCGCAGTGGTCTCCCAAGAGGTTCCCAGCCTCGGTCAGGATTTTGCCCTGGTCCGGGTCGCTGACACGATCGCGGCTCTTCAAACGCTGGCCAAAGCCGTCCTCCGCGACCATCCCCTCAAAATCGTCGGAATCACCGGAAGCATCGGAAAGACGACGACCAAAGAATTCACCGCCAGCCTGCTCTCCCGGGAGTTTCAGGTCCATAAGTCAGAAGGGAATTTCAACAACTCCCTCGGCCTTCCCCTCTCGCTGCTCAAGCTTACCCCGGGCCATGAAGTGACTGTTCTTGAAATGGGCACGAGCGCTCCAGGAGAGCTCCTGGGCCTGACCAAAATCGCACCTCCCGATGTCTCGGTGATCACCAACATCAACCCCGTCCATCTTGAATTCTTCCACAGCCTCGAGGGAATCGCTGCAGCCAAGAAAGAGATCCTCGCAGGGACCAAGAAGGGCGGCCACGCCGTTCTTAATGGCGACGACTCCATGGTCCGTAAAATCGCCCGAGCCTGGAAAGGGAAGGCCCTCTTTTTCGGCCTTTCCTCCGGCTGCGATGTCAGAGCTTCGGCTATTAAGAAAATGGGGCTGGCGGGGTTAGAGTTCGACCTTCACTTGGAAAACCGGAAAGAAAAAATCCGCATTCCCTTTCTCTACGAGGATTACGTC
Organism: uncultured Eubacteriales bacterium; assembly: GCA_964580435.1. Classification (GTDB taxonomy): domain Bacteria; phylum Acidobacteriota; class Aminicenantia; order Aminicenantales; family UBA8522; genus CAZKEW01. The sequence goes on along the minus strand of CAZOKP010000013.1, from coordinate 27,480 downwards.
TACAATCTGCTCGCGGCTGTCGGCGTCTGCCACGCTTTCTCCATCCCCTTCGAAAGGATCGTTCGCGAGATCCCTCGCCTCAAACCATTTCCAAGAAGAGGCGGCCTTATTCCGCTCGGCCGCGGCATCAAACTCATCGATGACTCCTATAACTCCAATCCCAAGGCGCTTGAAGATGTCCTCAAAGGACTAGCCGGCCTGCCGGCCAAAAGGAAAGTCGCTGTCCTGGGGGATATGCTGGAGCTCGGAGAGCGAGAAGCCGAGTTTCATCTCCGCGCCGGCGAGCAGGTCGCAGAGTGCGGCTGGGATGTCTTGGTAACAATAGGGCAGCTGGGTTCTTGCATGGTCGAAGGCGCGCTTTCGGCGGGGATGGACAAAGACCGTATTTTCTCTTTTTCTCGGTCCGAAGAGGCCGCGGAAAGGATTCTCCCCCTGATTCAGGAAGGGGATTTGGTTTTAGTAAAAGGGTCAAGGGGGATAAGGACGGAAATTGTGGCCGATCGGTTGAAGGAAGCTTTTAAGGAGAATTGAGGTGTTGTACTGGCTTCTCGTTCCGTTGCGAAAATACGACATCTTTTTTAATGTCTTCCGCTACATCACTGTCCGGACGGCCCTGGCCGGAATCACAGCTCTCTTGGTCAGCTTCATCCTTGGTTCCTGGATCATCAAAATGATGAAAAAGCACCAGATCGGCCAGGAAATCCGGGTTGAAGGTCCGCAGAGCCATTATCAGAAAAAAGGGACCCCCTCCATGGGCGGCATCCTGATCATCGGCTCAACCCTCGTCTCGACCCTGCTCTGGGGGAATCTCAGCAACGCTTACGTTTGGACCGGGATGATCACCATGACCTGCTTCGGCGCCATCGGTTTCTGGGATGACTTCCTGAAGGTCAAGAAGCGCACGTCCCTCGGGCTGAGAGGCAGGAACAAGATCCTGCTCCAGTTCCTCCTGGCTGCGGCCATCGGCCTCTTTCTTGTTTACTTGGGGCTGACCGACGGGTTCAGCCTGAACCTGAGCTTCCCGTTTTTCAAGAAATGGGTCCCTTACCTGGGGTGGTTCTATCTGCCCTGGATCATTTTTATCCTTGTCGGTTCTTCGAATGCCGTTAACCTTGCCGACGGCCTGGATGGCCTGGCCATAGGGCTGACCTTTATCAGCGCCGCTGCCCTGACAGCTTTAACTTACATCTCCGGTCATGCCGTCTACTCCCAATACCTGAATATTCCCCGCGTCGCTCAAGCGGCCGAGCTGACCGTCTTTGCCGGGGCCTTCTCTGGGGCCTGCCTCGCCTTCCTCTGGTTCAACTGTCATCCTGCCCAGATCTTCATGGGAGACGTGGGAGCCCTCTCCCTGGGAGCGACCCTCGGCGGTATCGCCATCATGATCAAGCAGGAATTCCTCCTCTTCATGGTCGCCGGCGTCTTTATCATCGAGGCGTTCTCCGTCCTCCTTCAGGTTACCTATTTCAAAGCCACAGGAGGGAAGAGGATCTTCAGGATGGCTCCCCTTCATCACCACTTCGAGCTCATCGGCTGGCACGAAGAAAAGATCGTGGTCAGGTTCTGGATCCTGGCCATCATTTTCGCCCTCTTCAGCCTGACAACTTTAAAGTTGAGATAAAGATGGATATTGCTGGGAAAAAAATTCTGATCGTCGGTTTGGGAAAAACCGGAGAGGCCATGGCGAATTTTCTCCTCAGCCGGGGCGCCAAGGTGACGATCAGTGAAATAAAGACGGTGGAAGAGCTGGGGAATAAGGTCCGCTTCTGGAAGGAAATGGGCGCTGTCGTTGAAACAGGAGGGCATGACATTCATTCGTTTCTCAGCGCAGACCTCATCATCCCCAGTCCGGGCGCGGCGGCTCTTCCTGAAATCGCCGTAGCCAAGAAAGCAGGGATCAAGGTCATTTCCGAGATCGAACTGGCCTTTCATTTCCTCAAAGGGAGAATCGTGGGCATCACCGGCACCAACGGAAAGTCGACGACCGCAACGCTGGCCCACAAGATCCTCAGGGCGGCCGGGCTCAAATCGCATCTTGCCGGGAACATCGGGACCCCGCTCATTTCTTTCGTGGACAAGAGCCGCGCCGACCACATCTATGTCACAGAAATCTCGAGCTTCCAGCTGGAGCACATCGACCGGTTCAAACCAGATATCTCCGTGTTTCTCAACATCTCGCAAAATCATCTGGATTGGCATGCCTCCTTTGACGACTATTACAGCACGAAAAAGAAGCTGTTCCTGGCCCAAGGCCGGGGGGATATCGCCATCCTCAATCAAGACGACCGGCTCGTCTGGGCGCTCGTCGGCCAGGTTGAGACGGAAATCTATGCGTTCAGCAGCAAGAAAGAGGTCTGCCGGGGATGCTTCCTCAAAGCGGGACGGGTCGTCCTGCGCGATAAAAAAGATGAAAGGCTCCTGCGGACCAGCGAGGTTCCTCTTCCGGGCCTGCACAACCAGGAGAACGTGATGGCGGCGGCGCTCGTGGGTTATTGTCTGGGTGTCCCGGTTCAGACGATGCGCTCCTCAATCATGAGCTTCTCCGGGCTGGAGCACCGCCTCGAAAAGGTCTTAACGCTCCGCCGCATCGATTTCATTAACGATTCCAAAGCCACAACGGTTGACGCTACCATCAAGGCGCTGCAGAGCTTTGACAAGACGATCGTCCTCATTCTGGGCGGCCGGGACAAAGGGGCCGATTTCACCCAGCTCCGCAAGCCGGTCAGGGAAAAGGTCAAGAAAGTCATACTCCTCGGCGAAGCCACCGAAAAAATCAAGGGCGCCCTGCGAAGAGTCGTCCCGATGGAGGAGGCCTCTTCGCTCCGTGAAGCTGTGGCGCTTTCTTTTGCCGCAACATCACCGGGAGAGATGGTCCTTCTAGCTCCCGCCTGCACGAGTTTTGACATGTTCAAGAATTTCGAAGCGCGCGGCCGGGCCTTCAAGAAAGAAGTCCGGAAGCTCAACGAACGCATCCAGGAGAGGCGGGGGTAATGGAAATCTTCAAGCCTCTGGGTTTCGATAAAGCTCTCGCTCTCATCACGCTTGTCCTCTTGGTTGTCGGGTTCATCATGGTCTTCAGCACCACGGCCGTCCTGGCCGGGCAGAAATATAATCAATATGCCTATTATCTCATCCAGCAGCTCCTCGGAGCCGGGGCGGGGCTCGTGCTCGTGGCCGTCATTTTGTCTGTCAGAAAGCCGTTTTACGAAAACCCGGTATTGATCTATGGGCTCCTGGCTCTTTCCATCTTTCTCCTGGCTCTCTGCTTCCTCATGCCGCCCGTGGCCAGGGTTAACCGCTGGATTATATTTTCCGGGGCCCGGTTCCAGCCTTCGGAACTGGCCAAAATAAGCCTCATCCTTTTTCTTGCTCACTATCTGGAGAAAAAAAGGGACAGGCTTCGGGAATGGAGAACCCTGATTTTTCCGATCTTTATCGTGGCCCTGTGCACTCTCCTGATCCTGAAGGAACCGGATTATGGGACGGCGATCCTCGTCTTCTTTATTTCCGCGCTGATGTTTTATCTCGGCGGAGCGAGGCTTCTTCATTTGGGAATATTGGGCGCTGCGGCGGCCGTTTTCTTTGCTTTCTTCCTCTTCCAGGCCAGTTACCGCGTCGAGCGGGTCACCGGGTTTATGGCGCCGGACAAGGATCCCCTGGGCAGGAGCTACCAGCCCATTCAGTCCAAGCTGGCCGTAGGCTCCGGAGGACTCTTTGGAGTGAGTTTAGGGATGAGCACCCAGAAACTCTACTTTCTGCCTTCCGCCCATACGGACTTCATCTATGCCATCCTGGGAGAAGAATTCGGGCTCCTCGGAACCCTGACCATCCTGTTCGTCTTTTTCGCCTTCCTGTGGAGGGGTTTGGTCATCTCCTCCAGGGCGCCAACCCCGACCAGCCAGTTGGTCGCCCTCGGGCTGACCCTTGTGATCGGCGTTCAGGCGCTCCTCAACATCTCTGTTGTCCTCGGCCTCGGACCGGCCAAGGGCGTTCCTCTTCCGCTCGTCAGCTTCGGCAGGTCTTCTCTTGTCTGCAATCTGGCGGCCATAGGAATTATCCTGAACATTTCCCAGAGGAAAAGCAACGAAAGAAAAAACATATGAAGGAAAGGAGAATCATCATCAGCGGCGGAGGCACGGGAGGCCACCTCTACCCTGCCCTGGCTGTCGGGCAGAAGCTGCGGGAGAAAGACCCGGGCCTTCACCTGACCTTTGTCGGAAGCCAGCGCAATTTGGAAAAAAACCTGATGGACCGGTCCGGGGTTCATTTTATCGCCATGAAAATCGAAGGGCTTAAAGGAAGAGGGTTGAAGAGTCTTAAGGCCTTGGCGCTCCTTCCCTTCGCCTTCCTTAGGTCTTTAGTCCTGCTCGTTCGCCTGAAACCGGACTTGGTCATCGGCGTCGGCGGCTACAGCTCGGGTCCGGTCGTTCTCCTGGCGTCGCTGCTGAGGAAACCGACTCTCATTCTCGAACAGAACGTCTGCCCCGGGTTCACCACCCGCCTCTTGCTCCGCTGGGCAAGGAAGGCGGTCGTCGCCTTCGAGAATTCCCTGACCTTCTTCAAAGGAAAAGGCGTCTTTCTCGGGAATCCGGTCCGGGAGGAATTCTATGAGATTCGCCCCAAACCGAGGACGAACGAGCTCGTCCTTCTCGTCTTCGGTGGAAGCCAAGGTTCGCATGTCCTCAACGAGGTCATGACGGGGGCACTTCCTTTCCTCCGGCCAGAAAGAGGGAATTTAAAGATCTTCCATCAGACGGGAAAAGCCGATTTCGAATGGGTTAGGTCGAGCTACGTCCAGAACGGGTTTGAAGAGGCCTCGGTATCCCCCTACCTTTTTGAGATGGCGGGCTATTTTGCAAAGTCCGACATCATCATCAGCCGGGCCGGAGCAACGACCATCGCTGAGCTCATTGCTTCCCGGAGAGCGGCCGTCCTTGTCCCGTTCGCCCGAGCCTCGGAGGACCATCAGACCAAGAACGCCCGGGAACTCGAAAGGATCGGCGGCGCTCAGGTGATTCTGGAAAAAGACCTCACGCCGCAATTTTTGGCCCAGAAAATCCTCTTTTTTTTAAAAAATAAAGAAGCCATCAGCGCGATGGAGAACAATTTGAAGGCCCTGAAGACAGACAGGCCGGCCGAAAAGATCGCCAATCTCTGTTTCGAGCTCATGGAGTCGAAGCCCGAGGAGGCATGAGGTGGTCAAGAAGGTCTATCGGAAGCTCAAACACATCTACATGATCGGCATCGGAGGAACCGGGATGAGCGGGATCGCCGAGGTGCTCCTGAACCTGGGGTATAAAGTCTCCGGCTCCGACCTCCAGACCAATGAGGCTACGCAGCGTCTCGCCCGCCTCGGGGCCAAGATTTACAAAGGTCACAAAGCCGACCGGGTCCGGGGAGCAGATGTCGTCGTCATCTCTTCGGCGGTCAGAGAAGACAACATCGAGGTTCAGGAAGCCAGACAGCTCAAGATCCCGGTAATTCCTCGCGCCGAGATGCTGGCGGAACTGATGCGGATGAAATACGGGATCGCCGTCGCCGGCGCCCATGGCAAGACCTCGACGACATCGATGATCGCCCTCGTCCTTGAATACGGCGGGTTCGACCCGACGATCATCGTCGGCGGCCGTCTGAACACCATCGGCGCGAACGCCAAGCTCGGCGAAGGCGATTTCATCGTCGCCGAGGCCGACGAGAGCGACCGGTCGTTCCTCCTCTTGTCGCCCTTCATCGCCGTGCTCACCAACATCGACGATGAGCACCTCGACCAGTACAACACCATCGAGGAGCTCAAGAAGACGTTCGTCAATTTTGCCAACAAGGTCCCGTTTTACTGCCCGATCATTCTCTGCCTCGATGACCCGAATCTGCAAAGCCTTATCCCGTCGCTTGAACGAAGGCTGATCACCTACGGTTTCTCCACTCAGGCCGATATTTTTGCCCGCGATCACACCTTTGAAAATTTCAAGAGCACATCAACGCTCTTCCACAAGGGAAAAAAGCTCGGCGCCTTGAAGCTTCAGGTCCCCGGGAAGCACAATATCCAGAACGCTATGGCCGCAGTGGCCGTGGGACTTGACCTGGATATGCCCGTCAAGCTAATCCTCGAGGCCCTCGAAAGCTACAGCGGGACCGGCCGCCGCTTCGAGCTGAAAAAAGAAGTCAACGATATCATGGTGGTCGAGGATTACGGCCATCATCCCACGGAAATCAAGGCCACCCTGGACGCGGCCAAACGCGGCTGGCCGAGGCGCGTCGTCTGCGTCTTCCAGCCCCACCGCTACACCCGGCTCTCTTTGCTGATGGAGAGTTTTGCCACGGCGTTCAACCAAGCGGACGTCCTCATCGTGACCGAGGTCTATCCGGCCGGAGAACAGCCTATTCCCGGCGTGTCCGGGAAAAAGCTTTATGGAGAGATTCAGCAATTCGGCCATAAGAACGTCTATTTCGAGCCGAACATGAAAAAGATCCCTCTCCTCCTCCAAAAACTGGCCAAACCCAAGGATCTTATTCTGGTTCAAGGAGCGGGAAATATTTACAGGATCGTTCCCGATATCATCGCCTGTTTGGAGGACAAAGCCTGACCATGGCCTATCTCAATCCGCCTTTCCGATACAGAGCTCCAGCCGCCCCAAGCGAGGCCCTGCAGTTCCAGCGGGGACTGGAAAAAACGCCGGTCAAGAAAATCCAAAGAAAACTGACGGTCAAGTTTAAACATATTTTCCTCTTTTTCTTCATCCTCGCGGCTTTCTTCTTCGGCCTGATGAAACTCTACCTTTTCCTGATCACCTGGAGCGAGCTCGACGTGAAGAAGATCCAGGTCCTGAGCCGGCATGATTTCATGTCCAGGGATATCCAGGCCATGCTCGATGCCTCGCGGCTGGGCAATCTTCTGCTCGTCGATATCGCCGGCCTCCAGGCCCGAATCGAAGGACACCGCTGGGTCAAGGAAGCGCGCCTTCGCAGAGTCTTCCCGGCCTCAATAAAGATCGAAATCAAGGAAAGAGAGCCCGCAGCCATCCTGAAAGTGGGCCGGAGCTTTCTCCTGATCGATGAGGAGGGCGTCGCCCTGGAACGACTGGCTGCGCCCGAGGAAGGCGGGCTTCCGCTGCTTCTGGATTCCTCTTTTTTCAGCACGCGCTACAAGGAAAAACTCGCCCTGGCCTGGGAATGCCTGAAATCCCTGACCGCTGAGCAGAGAACGGAGGTTGCGGCCTTGGACCTCTCCCGCTTCGATAGCGTTAGCCTTTACCTCAACGACCGGCCGACGGAAATCATCGTGGGCAGCGAGGACTTTTCCCCGAGACTCGAATTTTATCAATCGTTCAGGGATAGACTGGAAAGCGAACAGGGGCCTCTTGAGTACGTTGACCTGCGTTTCAGAGGCCGCATCTACCTTAAGCCTGCGGAAACCCAGGAGGTTGCCGCTCTGACAGACCCCAAAGGGGAGGGAAAATAATGCCAAAGAACAGCTACATCGTCGGGCTGGATATCGGGACCAAAAAGGTCGCCGCCATTATCGGTGAGATTACCGAAGAAAGAAAAGTGGAAATCATCGGCATCGGGACGGCGGATTCAAAGGGGCTGAGAAAAGGCGTCGTGGTCAACCTGGAAGCCACCACCGCCGCCATCAAAAAAGCCCAGGAAGAGGCCGAGCTCATGGCCGGGGTGGAGATAGATTCTGCATTCGTCGGCATCTCCGGAGCGCATATCAAGAGCTTCAATTCCCGGGGCGTCATCGCTGTCTCGGGCAAAAACAGGGAGATCACGCGCGAGGATATCCGGCGGGTCATCGGTCAGTCCAAAGCCGTCTCCATTCCGCCGGACCGGGAGATCATCCACGTCATCCCCCAGGAATTCGTCGTGGATGAGCAGGACGGGATCAAGGCGCCGCTGGGAATGAGCGGCATCAAGCTGGAAGTGAATGTCCACATCGTCACCTCCGCCATCACCTCTGTCCAGAACCTGAAAACGTGCGTGGAGCGGGCCGAGATCGAGATCGAGCAGGTCGTCTTGAACCAGATCGCTACGGCCGCCTCGGTGTTGACCCATGACGAAACAGAATTGGGCGTGGGATTGATCGACATCGGCGCCGGTACGACGGAGGTGGCCATCTTCGAACGCGGCAGCCTTTGGTATACGGCTATCATTCCCATCGGCGGGGACAATTTCACCAATGACATCGCCGTGGGGCTCCGCACGCCCATTCCCGAGGCTGAAAAAATAAAGAAAAAATTCGGCTGCGTTGCCAGTCCGGCCACGGACGAGCAGGAGACGATCGAAGTCCCGTCGGTGGGACGGGTGAAAAAGCCGCGGGTTCTTTCCCGGCAGATCCTGGCCGACATCATCCAGCCCCGGGCCGAGGAAGTTTTCCGGCTCGTGGACAACGATATCAAGAGAATGGGGTACGAAAAATCCCTCAATTCAGGGATCGTCCTCACCGGCGGCACAGCGCTCCTTGAAGGCCTGGAAGAAGTGGCCGAGGAAATCTTTGACTTGCCCGTGCGCCGGGGCGACCCGACAGGAGTCGGCGGCCTGGTAGACAGAGTCAGCACACCCGACTATGCCACTGCCGTTGGCCTCATCCTTTACGGATTCAACCAATGGCAGGAACGAGGCATGTCTAAAGATAAAAAGAAAGGACTTTGGGCCAAAATGCGTGATTGGCTCAAGGAATCATAAGGAGAGGAGGAAATATGAGTGATGATTTGATCAGCAAATTGAAATTTCATCTTGTCGAAGACGTCATCGGCGCCAAGATCAAGGTGATCGGCATCGGCGGCGGAGGCGGCAACGCGGTCAATCGGATGATCGAAGCCGGAATCGAAGGCGTCGAGTTTATCGCCGTGAATACGGATGTTCAGGCTTTGAGCAACAACAGGGCCGGGACGAAGCTCCAGATCGGAGGCCAGACCACCAAGGGCCTGGGCTCGGGCGGCCGGCCCGAAACCGGCAAGCAAGCAGCCATGGAAGACACCGAGAAACTGATTGAGCTCATCCAGGGCGCGGACATGGTTTTCCTGACAACCGGACTCGGGGGCGGGACGGGCACCGGAGCGACGCCGATCCTGGCCAACTTGGCCAGGGAGATGGATATTCTGGCCATTGCTATTGTCACCCTGCCCTTTGAATTCGAGGGCAGGGTCAGGGCCAAGCAAGCGGAAGAAGGGCTGAAAGAGCTGAAGGGGGCTGTCGACACGGTCATCTCCATTCCCAACGAGCGGCTCCTCCAGACCGTCAACCTGGACACCTCGATCCAGGATGCCTTCAAAATGGCCGATGATATCCTCCGGCAGGCGGTCCAGGGCATCTCCGACCTGATCATCAAACCGGGGCTGATCAACCTGGACTTTGCCGATGTCAAGTCGATCATGAAAGGAATGGGCATGGCCTTCATGGGGACCGGCATCGCTTCGGGCGAGAACAGGGCCATCGACGGCGCCCAGAAGGCGATCTCCAGCCCGCTGCTCATCGACACGTCGATCGAAGGCGCCCGCGGTGTGCTCATCAACATCACCGGCGGAAAAGACCTAACCCTCCACGAGGTCTCCAAAGCTTCTCAGTTGATCCACCGGATGGCCCATCCGGACGCCAATATCATTTTTGGAACGGTCATCGACAACAGCATGAAGGAAATGGTCAAGGTGACCGTCATAGCCACGGGCTTCGACTCCTCGGAAGAAAAAGAGGTCGCGGCGCACGAAGGGTATGCCGTCCCGCGCAAGCCCACTCCCCCGCCCTTCCAGGTGGATACGGATACGCCGCCGTTCCTGTTCGAGCCAAAAGAACGGCCTTCGCTCTGGGAACCGCCGGCGTGGGAAAAACAGTATGAGCCTTATGAAACGCCCACGTTCATCCGCCGGAGCAAGCATTCCTCGATGAGAAAACACCCGGATGAAAACGTCTGACTTGGTCATCGAGAACTGCCGTCAGGTTTTGACCTGCGGCGGTCCGCTTCCGAAAAGAAAAAAAGCCCTCCGGGACGTCGGAGTGGCGGAAAAGGCCTGGATTGCCGCACACCGGGGAAAGATTGTCTTCATCGGGAAAGAAAAAGACTTTAAAGCCCAAGTCCGCGTCGAAGGCTCTGCCACTCGAATAGACGCCGGCGGACTTGTCGGCCTTCCTGGATTCGTCGATTCTCATACCCATCTTCCGTTTGCCGGGAACAGGGTGGAGGAATTCAAGCTGCGGCTCGCAGGAGCCACTTACCAGGAGCTCGCTAAGAAAGGTATGGGCATCCAGACCACGGTCAACGCCACGCGCAAAGCCTCAAGAAGCGAGCTTCTGCGGCTCTGCCTCTCTCGTCTCGACCAGATGCTCCTCAACGGCACGACCACAGTCGAGGCGAAAAGCGGCTACGGCCTGAACCTCAAAGACGAAATCAAGCAGCTCCGGGCTCTGCGGGAGGCCAGGAAGAGACATCCGGTGGATATCGTGTCCACTTTTATGGGTGCCCATGAGGTCCCCAAAGAATACCGCGGCCGGAAGAAAGCCTATATCCACCTTCTCATCCACAAGGTCATCCCTGAGGTGAAGAGTCAGAACTTGGCCGAGTTTTTTGATATTTTCTGCGAAAAAGGCGTCTTTTCCATAGAAGAAACAAGACAGCTCGCCGAAGCAGCCCAACGCAGCGGGCTCAAGGTTCGCATTCACGCCGACGAATTCACTGCCTTGGGAGGGGCCGCGCTTGCCGCCGAGATCGGCGCGGCCTCTGCCGACCATCTGATAAGCATCACGGAAAAAGGAATCCGGGCCCTGGCCCGAAGCAAAACAGCGGCCACCCTCCTGCCGGCTGTTCCCTTTTTCCTGATGCTCGAGAAACGGGCGCCGGCACGAAAGCTCATCGATGCCGGCGCCGCCGTTTCCCTGGCTTCGGATTTTAACCCGGGAAGTTCGATGGTCAGCTCCATGCTGTTTGTCCTGCAGCTCGGGGTTTATCTGCTGAAGATGAGCATCGAAGAAGCGATCAATGCTGTGACGGCCAACGCGGCTTATGCTTTGGGAAGGCAGAGGGAAATAGGAAGCCTTGAAGTCGGGAAAAAGATGGATCTGCTCCTTTGTGATCTACCCGATTACGCTTCTCTCGTCTATCAGGTTGGAATCAATCCCATCCGTTATATCATCAAAAATGGAAAGGTCGTCGTCCGGGACGGCCGCCGCATCTGAAATTCTGAAATTCGGGGACCGTGAATTTCGTTT
>CAZOKP010000013.1:0-16181 GCA_964580435.1 uncultured Eubacteriales bacterium | reverse complement strand
AGTCTTTTCAGGTTCGATTTAGCACTCAGTTCCCAGATTATTATAAAATTTTATCAGCCTAAATAGTTCATGTCAAATTAGATACTGATACCTTGTTTATTAGTCAGGAATCAACCCCATACGCCACGTCATCAAAAACGGAAATGAAGACCGGAGTTGTCTTCAAAAAAAGATTAAAGGTCCTGGAAAAGAAAGCGCTATTGAATCTTGATCGCGCCCTTGGTTCTCTCCCTCCGTTTCCGCTCCATCTCATCCCATTTCTTCATACAGCTGTCACTCTTCCCGTAAACCAGAGAACATTGCATGTATTCGGAGAGGTAGACGACGCAGGCCCGGATGGCTTTGCCTGCCGGGGTTCTCTGGTAATCCGCGCCGTGAATGGAGAAGCTTTTGTAAGAAAGCCCAGCAGCAAGCGCTTGGCCTTTGGCTTCGGCTTCGATTGTTCGGGCATCCACGATTTCCCCCGTATCTGTGTCGATGACCTTCAGGTCCACGGCGATGTAAGCACGGTCCTGCTTACCCCCGACACGGATCCCCTTGAAGCTGACGCCCCCGCCGGTTCCTTTGACGCCCTCTTCATAGGCGGAGACCGTTGCCGCGACGAGGTACCTGGCGCCCTTGATCTTGCCGATCTGGGCCTTGGTTTCGGGGTCGATCCGGCCAGAAGCGCCGAGGTCCTGTTCGCCGAGGACAGCATCGATCTCCTTTCTCTCCAGGACCTGGAAAGAATCTGTGCTGACAAGCTCAGAAGCGAGCATATCGGACAGCTCCTCGCCCACCGACCAGCTCCACCAGCCGGCGCTGGTATGGTTGGTAAACCTCAGGACGCCGATCCGAGGCTTTTCCTGGGCGACGCCGGAAACTAAGAACAGGGCCATAACTATGAGCAGCACAACAGACAAAAAAATGATTTTCTTCATGAGGCCTCCTTATTCCAGGTTTGATGAACCATTTCGCCGTCAACATAGCATATCCTCCCCGGCCTGTCAAAGGTTTGGGGGACGCTCCCTAAGGGGACACTCTTCGGATCTGCGCAAGAAGGCAGGCTTCTCAAGATTGATTAATTATCTCCGAACGATTAAAATTTAGCCAGTGACAATTGAAACGGACGAAGCAAGTAAGAGAGTGAAGCTCAAGCGCATCGTTGAAATATCATTTATTGTCCTTGCGTCCGCAGTGATCCTGGCCCAAGCGGCCAGAATTTTCCTTGACTGGAGAGAGAGCAGGCTCATCCAAAATGAGATCAGGAAAGGAGCCCGCGTCACGGTTGTCAAAATCAACCCGCGGTTTCCGCCCGGACTGCTCCTTGAATACGAAAACTCAAGCCGGCGGGATATCCGAGAGACCTATTTCTGGCTGGTGGTCGAAAGCAACGGACAGGAAGTGGCCCGGGGTGACAGGGATCTCGGGGAGCTCCGGCCCGGAGAAAAGAAGAAAATCTTGCTGGAATCCCTCTCCGTGCTCTCCTCCGGGAGCGCACCCAGCCCGAAGAGTCGGGTGAAATATCGTCTTTTCGTCTCCCCCAACTCGAAAAAGCCACTCCCCGAGATCACCGGGGAGTTTGAAATCCAATGAGAAGGAGAACCCGAACATGGCCACAAAAGCCTTGGAAAAGCTGATGACATCTTATCAAGGGATCCTCGAGCTTAAAGGGGAGCGTATTTCTGTCAAAGACGAAAAAAGACTCACCGAAACCCTGGATAATCTGATCCGCGAAGCCGTCTTCGGCGACGCCGAAACGCAGGCCGCGGCCCGCTGGCTCATCTGGGAGACGGCCCAATCGCTCGGAATCCGGCCGGCCTCCATCCATGACCTCTATATGGCCCGGGGACGCGGCGAGGTCGGCAGGCCCTTTACCGTTCCGGCGATCAACCTCCGGATGCTGGCTTACGACTCGGCCCGCGCCGTCTTCCGGGCGGCCCGGAAACTCGACGCCGGCGCCTTGATTTTCGAGATCGCCCGCTCCGAGATCGGCTATACCGACCAGCGTCCCGCCGAATATGCCTCGGCCGTGCTGGCCGCAGCCATGAGAGAAGGCTTTCGCGGGCCTCTTTTCATCCAGGGCGACCACTTCCAGACCTCAACCAAAAAATATTCGGCCAACCCACAGGCGGAGATCAAAGCCATCCGCGACCTGATCATCGAAGCCGTGGCAGCCGGGTTTTACAACATCGATATCGATACCTCGACTCTGGTCGACCTCAGCAAGCCGACGCTCGATGAGCAACAAAGAACCAACTATGAACTGTGCGAAGATTTCACGCGGTTCATCCGCGGCCAAGAACCCGCGGGAGTGACGATCTCTATCGGCGGTGAGATCGGCGAGGTCGGCCAAAAAAACAGCACACCGGAAGACCTGGATGCTTTTATGAGTGGGTATAACGCCCGGCGCGGCGGTCATGCGGGCATCAGCAAAATCAGCATCCAGACGGGGACAAGCCACGGCGGAGTGGTTCTTCCCGACGGAACCCTTGCCAAAGTGGCCATCGATTTCGACACGCTTCGTATCCTCGGCGAAAAAGCCCGTCTGGAATACGGCCTGGGCGGAGCTGTCCAGCACGGCGCGAGCACCCTGCCTGACGCCGCCTTCCACAAATTTGTCGAGGCCGGGACATGCGAAGTGCATCTGGCGACCGCGTTTCAGACGCTCATCATCGAACATCCCTCAGTTCCCGAGTCCCTGCGCGAAGAGATGTACGCCTGGGTGAAAATCCATGCGGCCGACGAGCGCAAACCCAAGGACACAGAGGCTCAGTTCATCTACAAGACGCGAAAGAAAGCCGTCGGCCCCTTCAAGCAGCACTTCTGGTCCCTGCCGAAAGAGGCGCTCGAGGCGATCGGCCGAGACCTGGAGAAGAATTTCTCCTTCCTGCTCGAACAGCTCGGCGTCGCCGACACGACGGAGATCGTGAAGAGATTTGTCAAGCCGATAGAAATTCAGCGGCCGCTTCCGGCCGGCGGAATCAAGACCGGCAAGAAAGAATCCGTCAAAGATCTGGCCGACTAACCTGACCCTGATCTTGGTTGGGGGCGGTTGCCCAAGTTTTTTTGCCGGACGTAGGAAAAAAGGGACAGCAGCTGGCCCCGGCTAAGATCTTCGGTCTCAATGGCGAAAGCCGAGGACCGATAGAGATTCCAGTCGTCTTTTAGCGCCGGCGCGAGTTCCGTCTTCTCGTAGAGGCTGCTCCCGGGGGAGAGATAGAAAATCGACGGCCCGACAAGCACACCCAGGCCCAGGAGATAATCAATGCTCTCCTTGACCTCAACGAACGTCTGGCCGGGAAGGCCGATAATGATGTAGACGGTAATAAAAAAGGAAAGCTTTTGCGCAGCTTCGATAAGTTTATAAAATTTATCGAAACTATCGGTTAAGTAGGGCCTGCGGAATTTTTTCTGCAGGTCCGGATCCCGGCTGACAAGGGACAGGTTGAGCTCTCTGAACCCCGCCCGCCTCATCGCCAGGAGTACGTCTTCGTCCAGAGTGGGATAGCAGAGCCCGTTCATCGCCGTGAGTTCGATGCCCTTGAACCCCGGCTTAGCCGCCACGGCCGCGAGGAATTCCAGGAACCACTTTTTGTCAAAGGAGAGGTTATCGTCCTCGAAATTGAAAACCCGCGTTCCCTTCTTTTCGTAATTTCGGCGCATCTCAGCCAAGAGGGAATCGATGGCGCGATAGCTGATTTCTTTTCCGAACATCCGGTGGACGCTGCAAAACTCGCAGCCCCAGGGACAGCCCCGGCTGGCAGTCAGGGAAATGTAGTTCTTCCTCCCGATTCTATAATCCTCCCCCTTTAAAAGATGGTGGGAAGGCTCGATTTTTCTCCAATCTACTTTTTGCCCGGCACTCCCCTTCTCGAACGAGTTCAAGAATTCCGGCAGGCAATCCTCTGCCGGTCCGAAAAGCACATGATCTATCTCAGGGGTGCGCCGCCTGATCTCCGAGGCAAAAACCGTGGCATGGTTCCCTCCGAGAAAGACGGGGACGGCGAATTCCCTTTTGATGAGCCGGACAAGTGCCTCAATACTCTTATAGTAAGCTGTGCATTGAGAGGAAATGCCGATGAGGTCAGGCCCGAAAGCCTTGATGCGCGAGAGAATCTCCGCATCCTCGATCCCGAACCTGTAATAGCCTTTGAAGAAATGGGGAACCTCGCCGAGAGGCGGAAGATAGCTGAAACTCGCCGGGATGGCAATCCTCCGCTTCTTGAGCGGCGCGAGGCAATCAAGGATTTCCACGGTCGCGTCCGCATCCTCCAAAACTCGGGCCGCATACAACAACCCCAACGGGTAGAGCCGGATGGGCGTGGTATAAAAATCCTCAAGAGGCGGCTGAATTAGCAGAACTTTCATCAAACCGAGGCAAGCGTATTCAGTCGAATCTACTTCGCCCGCACTAGACGTACGGTCTGGATGCTCCACGCCCTGACCGGAACGATGATCTCATCTCCGGAAGCCGCGGCCGGTTTCTCGTTCATCTCTCCCATATCCGTCAGCACGGCAGAAAACTTACCCGGCGGAAAAAGCGGGCTCTTGACCCGGACCTCAGCGTTCTTCCCTCCGATTTCCCTCAGCCTGAGGATGACCCCCTGTCCGTCCTCGGCCTTTTTCACCGACTGGAGAATGACATGCGGCTGGTCGACGCGGAAGAAAGATTCTCCGGTCCCTTTCAACGTTCCACTGGTCCCGTCGGGAATCCAGGCGGCCACGAGAGGAGTATGGATTTCCCAGCCGAAATGGCCGGACTCCACGGGATCAGAGCCGCCGGCCCGCGTTGTCAAGGCGTATCCGAATCTTACCAAACCTCCCTGGCTGGCCTTAAAATTGGTATACCAGTAATTGTTCATGGCATAGGAGAAAAGTGTAGAATTAGTGATCTCAAGCTTCTTCAACCACTTTCCGGTGTTGATATCGCAGAACTGAACGAGCGGCGCCTGGACGGGAGACCAGACTAAGCTTCGATTCTGGTTGGATACCTCAACCCAGTGCTGGACGGTCTGCCAGTCCCGCGTCGTCCCTGGAAGCTGGTCGACTTCGGGCCGCATCATGCCGTCGGCAATCTCAAAGACGAACGTCCCTCCCTCGACTTTGAAAGGAAAGGCGAAATAAACCGCCTCGGGCTCGAGCGTCTCCCTCTTGCGGAGGCGGTTCGCGATCTCGACCCGTTTTACATCCCTGTAAAGGAAGACCTCGCTCTCAATATCCAGACAACCCGGCGCCGTGGCCTGTATTTTCAGGCTCGAGGTCAGAGGCCCCTGCAAACCCGGCGATATTTTGGCCGAGTTTGGGCTCGCCCGCTTGAAGACGGCCCTTTTCTGCTTATCGTCCACAGCCGGCCGGCCCCCTTCCGGGTTCTCGTAAACATATTGATTTAACTTATACAGGCTGGACGCATCCACAAACTCTGCTTTCTCTTTCTTGTCGTAGATGCTCTTGATCCCGCCGGAGACGGGGTCGAGCACAACTTTGTAGAAATCATTCTCGATCGAATTCTTTCCGACCGGGATGTTCGCTGCAGCAGGCTCCGGAGCTTTATCCAGGGAGACCGCGTAAACGGCATAGCCAAAAGGCGGGATATCCCTGGCAGGCAACAGGATCGTCCCCTCGTCGAGAAGCTGGAAGCTTTCTTCCCGGCCCGTCCGCTTATCAATCAGCCGGAATCTTCCTTTCTTCTCCACTAGCGGGTCGGGCAAAGCCACCTTCACGACATCCGTCCTCGTCCAGGAGAGAGGGTTAAAAACAGCGAACGAAAACTTCTCCGTCTTGGGAATCTGGTAGGCGATCACCCTAAGACTCTGGTTCAACAGGTTCCGGCTGATTTCGCCGGCAATATAAGAATAACTGGATTTTAGCGCCCACTGGCCTCTGGCGGACTCGGAGTCCGGGGCGGAGATGCTGCCCGCGGCTCCCCAGGTATGCTCGTCAAAGAGCATGGAGTTGCTGTAGGCTTCTTTTAATTCAGCGTCCGGATATCTGAACTTGGGACTGAGATCTGCGGCGATCGTCGCCAGCTTCTCTGCAGTCAGCAGATCATTGTGCGTCAAGCGGTTAAGCCCGGTCTCATAAGCGGCTGAAGCGGCTCCGTCCGTCCAATAATCGGGCCAGCCCAGTCTGTAAGTCGGCATCCGGCCGGCGAACTTTTTCTCCAGCGCTTTGAAGAACTCCGGCACGAGCGCCAGCCGTATTCTCGGATAGGCCCAGCGCGCGTTCCAATCGCGGACGATGTCGGAAAGCTCTCGCCCGGGAGGAGAATTATCGGTGACATAACCGCTAATGTTAAGAGCAACGAGGTCATAGGGATAATCTTCTCGGCCCTCGAGGCCCATGAGATATTTTTCAATCTCCGGCCGGCTTTTGGCCTCTCCCTCGTTCAGGCGCAGCCCGTAATTACCGAAAAGGTAATGCTCGCCGTTCCAGTGGAGGATCCGGCTTCCGTCCGGTGCTTCCCAATAGAACGCACAGGGACGGCGCAGGGGCGCCCGGGCGCGGTCCTCGTTGATGCCCGTGGCGAAATACCGGACGCCGGACCGGCTCAGGATAAGAGGCACAGCCCAGCTGAAGCCTGTGACATCGTTGTTCATAGCGCTTGAGATAACGATGCCGTACTTGCGGCTGAGCTCTCTGGCCAGGTAGGTCGCCCGGACAAGTTCTTCGTGGCTGAACATATCCGAAAGCTGAACATACCAGGCTCCCACATCGACTCTCCCCTTTTTGACAAGGTCCATGAGCTCCTTCACCTTGGCCTCCGGCCTCTGCTTGATATAGCTTTCCACACTCCAGGCGACCTCGACGTTCCAGCGAAATTTGGCGTCATCGGGATAGTTCTCCGTCTCGCGGCAATACTGGATAACGGAATCAAGATACTCGGCATGTTTTTTTGAGATCCGGGTCTGGAGGTCGGTATATCCGATGTCCGTATGGGAATGATGGAATAGGTAGATCGTCCATTTCCGCCCGGGCTGAAGCGCTTTTTCTAATTCAAAAGTCTGGCTTCCGGCCCGAAGCAAAAATTTCGCCGCAACGGGGTTCTTTATTTCTGGAAGATAAATTATTTGTTCACTCTTGCCCGAAGGAATCGAGCTCAACGCCGTTCTTGATTCCTCGGAACCGATCTTCGTTCTCAGGTCGGCCTTCGTCTCTCCGCCCGAGTTATCAAAACGGACTTTGAACATCTGCTTGAGCATCCCGCCTTCCTGAACAAAAAACGGCGCCTGGGCAACATCAAAAGTGAGCGTCCGTGTTTTTTCGGGGGAGTGGGCCTGAAGGCTGATGACCTGGACGACCAACAAAAAAATGAGCCCGGCAATTATGACTTTTGGTCTCAACATCCTGACTCTCCTCTTCTTTTCGAAATATTTCTCTGGCGGCCTTTTACGGTTCTGAATTCTGCTGCCTCAACTTGCTTTTGCGGATGCCGTAGAAAAAATAGATCACGATCCCCAAAACTATCCATCCGAGCAGCCGGATCCAGGTGTCCTTGGGAAGCCCGATCATCAGATAAAAACAGGAAAGCATGCCCAGGACCGGAATGAACGGAACGCCGGGCGTTCTGAACGGCCGGGGGATTTCCGGGTGCGTGTAGCGAAGGACGAGCACTCCGCAGCAGACGATCACAAAGGCGAGGAGGGTCCCGATACTGACCAGCTCGCCGGCGACGCCGATAGGCAAGAGCGCAGCAGCGATGGCCACAACGAACCCAGTCACAATCGTCGTCACATAAGGAGTCCTGAACTTAGGGTGAACCTTGGAAGCGGCCCGCGGAAGCAGCCCGTCTGTACCCATGGAAAAGAAAATGCGCGACTGTCCCATCAGCTGGACAATTATCACCGAGAGCAAGCCCACGACAGCCGCGATCTTTATCATTGGTGAGAGCCAAAAAAGCCTCATGGCATCGATCGCGAGGGCCACCGGAGCAGCCACATTCAACTTGGAGTAATGGACGACGCCGGTCAAGACCAGGGAAAAAGCGATGTAAATGGCCGTGCAGATAAATAGGCTACCGAGAATTCCCCGGGGCATATCTTTTTGGGGATTCTTAGCTTCCTGCGCGAAAGTGGAAACAGTGTCAAAACCAATGTAGGCAAAGAACATGACTCCTGCGCCTCGCAAGATTCCGCTGAGGCCGAAGAACCCGAAACCGCCCTGGTTGGCCGGGATAAAAGGCTTCCACAGCTCCGGCTTGACGAAGAACAGGCCGACGCCGATGAAGATAAGGATGATCGTGATCTTAAGGAAGACAATGACGACGTTGACCGTCGCCGATTCCTTGATCCCGATGACGAGGAGGACCGTGATAATAGCAATGATAAGGAAGGCCGGAAGGTTGAACAGCGCGCCCGTAGCCGTCCAAGTTTGATGATGAGGGTCGAAGGCAAAAGGCGCGGCCGCAAGGCGGGCTGGAAACGTAAGGCCCACGTCTTTGAGAAAACTGACCATGTAGCCGGACCAGCCGATCGAGACAGTGGTCGCGCCCAGGGAAAACTCGAGGATCAGGTCCCAGCCGATGATCCAGGCCAAGAATTCCCCCAGCGTGGCGTACGCATACGTATAGGCGCTTCCGGCGATCGGGATGAGCGAGGCGAACTCGGCGTAGCAGAGCCCGGCAAAAGAGCAGGCCAGGGCAGCAAGGACAAAGGAAAGAGTTACGGCGGGCCCGGCATATTGCGCTGCGGCATGCCCGATGATAACAAAAATGCCGGCGCCAACAATGGCTCCGATGCCGAGGAAGATGAGGTGCCAGGGCCCCAGAACTCGTTTGAGCCCGTGAGTTGTCGCCGTCGCCTCCCTCGAAAGATCTTCCATACTCTTGGTTTGGAACAGCTTGCTTTTCATCCCGATGTTCCTATGGTATCTGAGTCTTCTTTTTCGATTTTACCGGAGCGGAAAGGTCGGCTGGCAACGGAGATTTGTATTCCTTCCCTTTCTTCTTGGCCATCCATTCATCCCTCATCTTCTGGATGGTCTGCGGCTGGGTTAAAAAATCAACGCAGGAAGCCGCCATGACCTTGGCCGCTGTCCCCAGGCACTTGTAGGCGATGGACATCCCGGAGCAAGCGACGGAAGACCAGTGGTGCCCGGGTGTCCCGATGGGTTTGAAAGCAACACCGAGTCCGGTGGTGGGAGTGAGCCAGCTCACTTCAGCCACATCGGTGGAGCCACTCCCCCAGCTTTTCTCGGGAAGAGAAAACGGCTCGATTTTCGTGCTCAGGCCTTTTTCTTCTACTCCAAGGCTTTTTTGGATCTCCTTGGCAAAAGATTGCTCTTCTACCGTAAAACCAGGAGCTCCGACAAGGAGCAGGTTGGAATAGACGACTTCTGAGCCCGTGCGATTCGGCAGCATTTCGTGGACGCCGCTCTTGAAACGGACCTTGTATGTCGTTCCGCTCATCAGAGCCCCACCCTCTATGACCTTGAGCACCCATTCATAATCCTTTTCAACGCTTTCCCTGTCGATGTCGCGCACGTAATACCAAGCCCTGGCGTAATCGGGCACAACATTGGGCGCCCCTCCCCCATCCAGAATGACGTAATGGATCCTGGCGGTCGGCTTGAGATGTTCGCGCAAGAAGTTCAGACCGACGTCGGTAAGCTCGATGCCGTCCAGCGCGCTCCGACCGCTCCAGGGGTCTCCAGCCGAATGGGCGGTCCTGCCAAAAAATTCAACCTCAAACTGGTTCAGGGCGTTCGACGATTCCAGGGAAACTTCGTTCTCCGAACTCGGATGCCACTGGATACAGCAGGAGAGACCGTCGAAAACTCCGGCGCGGGCCATGAAGACTTTTCCCTCGACGGTTTCCTCCGCCGGGCAGCCGAAGACTTTGATCGTACCTGGGAGTTTGTGTCGAACCATGACATCCTTCGCCGCAATAGCTGAGGCTGCGCTGGCCACGCCAAAAATATTATGGCCGCAGCCGTGGCCCGGCTCTCCTTCTTTAACGGGCTTCTTGGCGCTCACCGCTTCTTGAGAAAGGCCTGGAAGGGCATCGTATTCGGCGAGAAAACCGATAATGGGCTGGCCGGATCCATAGGTTCCCACAAAAGCGGTCGGCAGGCCGGCCACTCCTTTCTCCACCGCGAACCCATTTTTTTCCAGGTAAGAGGCAAGGGCCTCGGAAGATTTATATTCCTCCAGGGCCGGCTCTGCGGCGCGCCAGATCTCATCGTTGAGGTTTACGAGCTCAGCCATATTCGCATCCACCCAGGCCAGGGCCTCTTTTTTCATGGGGTTGAGCTGGGCCGGTTTGACTTTTATTAGGAGGGGATTCTCTTCGCCTTCAGAGATCGAAGGGCCTGCTCCGATGAAAAAAAGGATAATAACCATAGAAAGACATTTTCTCATTTTTTTCTCCTCCAGCTTCTCCACTTTGGCGGCCCCAGTCAGCATCTCTTTTTCGCGATGACCAGGCAATATCGTTTAGCGCGTATAAGCCAGCTTATTACTCACGCTGAATGCAGAGTGAATAAAGGATTCAAATTCCCGGCCAGCTGGCGGAGCCTCGTTTCATCATCAGGCTGCAGAGGTGTAAAACCGTGAGCCAATTCCAGCGCCCGCTTAAAAAGCCTGACGTCTCCCGGAGGGACGGCTGACGTAACCGGCTGAGACACGGTGAATCGTAGAGACAAACCCGCTTCCTGCGTTTCGTCTGCCAAAACGAGCCCTCCCAAGCCGATGATCGAGAGATTCTCGCCGGTGCGGCCGAGGGGACGACGGGGAAGCTTTTCCTCTTTCATCTCGCCGAGAAAATTTCTGCCGGCCGCCCTCGAGCGCAGCACCGCGGAGAAACCCAATGCTCCGGCCGATAAGGCCCCGAAGAATTTTCTTCTTTCCATTCGTCACCCCAAATTTAAGACGGGAATTCTACCAGATTCGCCAAGAAATGGCCAATAGCAATCGGTGATGTGCGCATCTCCGCTTCCGTGATGGAGGAGGGTCCTGTCGCGGTTCCCCCCCGGCGCCCTCGCGGTCAATCATGTTGTTTCCAGAGCCAAAGACCGGGGCATCAAACGCTCGGGGCGGCGGGGGGCCCCCGAACCACGCCACCCTCCCCCTTCTATCAGCATAGGACTATGACGAAATTGGAAATGCTTCCTTGGTGATTCTTCATGTATTTATCTCCCCAGCGATTAGCAGCAGGTAGCCTTAGCGGAAATATAGAAAGGGATGGGATAGCCTGCCTCAGAGAGGTTTATCTTTCACTCAATTCAAAGCCTGGGCTTGTATCTCAGTTCCTTGAACAGGACCTTGGCAGCCGTGCCGCCCTCTCTTTGCATTTCCAGGGATCCCTCCAGCTGATTGACCAGGATCGTCACGATCTGTAGGCCCATGCTTGTCGTCTGCTTGAGATCCAGGTCTCCGGGAATTCCTACGCCGTTGTCTTGGACAATGATCTGGAATGTTTGCTCCCCAAAAGGATGCAATTCGATCAGGATCTCACCACCCCGACCGTTGGGAAAGGCATGCTTCAGCGAGTTCGTGATCAGTTCATTCAAAATGAGCCCGCAGGGAATAGCCGTCTGAATATTCAAGAACACGTCCCCTAAATTCATCTTGAGCTGGATCAGATTCGGGTCAACCTGATGGAATTGGAAGAGCTGGATGGCCAGGCTTCGGACATAATCAGAGAAATTGATATTGGAGAAGTCTCGGGACCCATAGAGTTTTTCGTGGACAAGGGCCATAGAGCGGATCCGGCTCTGGCTATCTTTGACCATCTTGATGAAATCCTTGTCTTTGATCTGCCTCGATTGAAGGTTGAGCAGGCTGGAGATGATCTGCAGATTGTTCTTGACACGGTGATGGATTTCCTGCAGGAGGGCTTCTTTTTCGCGGAGTGAATCCTTGATCTGTTTCTCTGCATGCTTCCGCTTGATCGCCATCGCCGTCTGGGCGGAGACAAGCTTGAGGATTTCCTTGTCTTCCTCTTTAAACCTGACTCCTTCCGTATAGCTTTGCACCACCATGATCCCGAAGGTCTTGTTCTCCGTCTTCAGGGGAACCCCAAGCCAGTCAATCGATGGCGCGCCGATGGGTTCGACTTCACCTTTTTTAACAAGGTCATCAAAAACTCCGGGCGATGCCAGCAGCGGTTCCCCGGAGCGTAAGACATACTCTGTCAGCCCTTTGCCGAGCTTCTTGGGCGCCGGCGTCTCATCGTATTCATCCGCGAAATATGGAAAACTCAGCATTTCTCGATCATAATCATAAAGGGCGAGGTAAAAATTCTTGGCCGGCATCAGCTCGCCGATGATATTATGGATGGAGCGAAACAGCTCGTCCAGATCCTGGGCGGAATGCGCCGCTTCTGATATCCTGTAAATGGAATTCTTTAGTTTCTCCATCTTCTTGCGCTCGGTGATATCCTCGATAATACCATCATAATATTCGATGTTGCCCCGTTTATCTTTTACTGCTACCGCTGATATGGAAGCAATAAAGGGTGTCCCATCTTTTTTCTTCAACAGCAATTCCTCATCTTTGGCCAGCCCGTTTCTCAACATTTTCTCATTAAAATTTTTTCTGTCTTCTGAGTTTTGATACAAGTTCGAAACATTTATGGCCAGGAATTCCTCTTTGCTATTAAACCCAAACATCTTTATGACAGCAGGATTTGCCTCAAGGAATCTGCCTTTAGGTCCAACGGTATTCCGGTAAACTCCCAAGTTCACATTTTCTGTTAGCGTTCTGTATTTTTCCTCGCTTTCTCGCAGGGCCTCCTCCGCGCGCTTTCGCTCAGTGATATCCAAGAGTTCTGCTACGGTCTTTATTTTTCCGCTCGAATCCTTGATCACTGCAGAGCTAATTTCGACATGCCGTTTCCGGCCGTCTTTCCGGACGACAATAAATTCATAACGGGGAGCAATCTCCTCTCCTCTTTGCCTGCGGACATAGCGGTCGACAACGAGCTGTTTGCTCTCATCATCGAGAAATTTTCGAAAATCCTGACCGATGATTTCCTCACGAGGATAGCCTAAAAGTCGAGACAGCTCGTCATTGCAATAGACAAATCTATAAGCATCATCGATAATAAAAATTCCTTCGTAAGAGTGTTCCACGACAGAACGAAACCGTTCCTCGCTCTCCTTGAGCGCCTCTTCTGCCAGCTTGCGCTCGGTTATGTCAACCATCGTTGTTCGGACACCGATAACTTTGCCGCGACTATCTCGTTCCAAGCCATCATCGATGCCGACATAAATCTTTGAGCCATCTTTTTTAAGATAAATCCTGCGCTCTGCCCTGGAGATTTTCTGGCCGGAGATTTTTTGCCGGAACCTCCTCTGCGCTTCTGCCTGCTGCTCTGGCAAGATAAAGGCAAAGATTGATTGGCCCAACATTTCTTCTTTGGCATATCCGAGCATTCTCAATTCGGTCTGATTCACATCCGTGATGATCCCGTTGATGTCCACCGTATGATAGGCCACAGGGGCATTATCCCATAATTCTCTGAAGCGCTTCTCTTTCTCTCCCAGTTCCTCCTCTGTCTTCCTGAGGGGAGTCATATCGCTGCCGCAAACCATCATTCCAAT
This sequence comes from uncultured Eubacteriales bacterium, assembly GCA_964580435.1. GTDB lineage: Bacteria > Acidobacteriota > Aminicenantia > Aminicenantales > UBA8522 > CAZKEW01. The sequence goes on along the minus strand of CAZOKP010000013.1, from coordinate 2,660 downwards.
CAGTTTCCCCTTATCATAAACAGGCGCTGAGCCCATGGCCACGTTTAAGTATCTTATTTCGCCAGATTTTGTTTTAGCCTTAACCTCCATTTCTGGTTGAGCCCGGCCAAGAAATTCTTGGGCCAAAGCGTATAACGATCTCCTGATACTGTCTTTTGTTAAGAAATGGGTGATGCGTTTCCCAATAATTTCTGCTTCAGAATAACCGAAGTTGTTTAAGACGGCTTTATTGGCAAAAAGTATCTTCCCTCTTTTGCTGAGGATCAGAATAATCTCTTTTGAATTATCCAAAAGAAACTTATAGATATTCTCTTTATCTCGAAGCGACTCCCCTGCTAACACGGGCTTGGCTTCAGTTGCAGCCATTTCATTCATCCTTAGACGAATTTGATTTTCTCAACGATAAACTGAAATCTAAGCATTTATTAAATCATTAAAGTTGGGATAAATAAATCACCGCTAAGAATGATTACAGGGGTGATTTTTGGGGAGTTTTTCTCACCTAGATAGAGGAGGGAATTACAGAGACCTGTCCATCATCCGGTACTGGATGGCCTTGGAGATATGGCCGGCGGTGATCGAGTCCTCGCCGGCCAGGTCGGCAATCGTCCGGCCGACTTTTAGAATCCGGTCATAGGCGCGGGCGCGGAGGCCCAAGCGTGTCACGGCGGCTTCCAGAAGATTCGCCGCTGCGTCGCCGACATAGCAGAATCTCTTGACCTCAAAAGAGGACACAAACTCGACCCTCCTGGCTACCCAAGCTCACTGATAACTATTGGAGACCACATCAAAAAAAGGCGGCTGGACCTGAAGAATGGCCTGAGATACAGGCTTGCTTTTGGTCTTTTTCTTACTCTTTAAAGAAATTTTCCTCTTTTTCAACAAACTTATTCACAGAAACAGTGGAAAAAATGGTTTGAAAGGTCATCAATGATTAATTAGGCCAAACTGACATATTTTTCTATTTTCTGAAGTTAAAGCCTTTCTGGACAAAAAGGTTTGTGCAAACTTCTACCACCTTACGATCATAAAGAACCCCACTATTTTTAGATATCTCCTCAAGGGCTTGATTTAGGCCGAGAGCTGGTCGGTAAGGTCGGTGAGAGATCATGGCTTCAACAACATCAGCTACTGCTAAAATTCTTGCTTCTTTGGTAATTTCTTTGTCTGATAGGCCTGATGGATAACCTGATCCATCAATCCTTTCATGATGCTGAAGAACAGTTTGAGCAACGGGCCATGGAAATTCTAGTGGCCTTAATATTTCATAACCATATTGGGGGTGAATCTTAATCATATTGAATTCCATTTCCGTTAATCGACCTGGCTTGCTGAGGATTTCGGCCGGAACAGATATTTTGCCTATATCATGAATTAATGAAGTAACACGAATACCATCGATTTGTTCATTCGAAAGCCCCATTTCTTTGGCTATTGCACGAGCAAGGTCAGCAACGCGCCTTTGATGCCCAGCAGTATAAGGGTCCCTCATTTCAACAAGCCTGCTAATAGCTTGAACAGTTGCGCCCATAGCCTTACGCAGCATCTCCAGAGTATTTTTGAGTTCCATTTCTGTCATCTTGCGCTCGGTAATATCCCATAGGTATGATCGAGTTCCCACAATGTTTTCCCCTTCTTTTAATGCAGCTGATTCCACTTCAAGATATATGACAGTTCCATCCTTCCTGACTCCTTTAAATTCATATTTGGAGTGAGCCTCGCTACCCTGAATGCGTCCTGTATGATAGGCTAGCACTCTCTCAACATCATCAGGATAAACAATCGACCGAATAGATTGTTTTTTCATCTCCTCCACAGAGTATCCAAAAATCTCAGCATATCTTTCATTTACATATTTGGGACTTCCTTCTCTGTCATCAATTAGAATAGCGGCGCCCGCCTTTTCAACTAAGTCTCTATAAAGGTCCACCGATGACTTTAAATCCGCCTCTGTCTCTTTTTGTTTAGTAATATCAATCATTGTTGTCCGGACACCAATGATCTTGCCCTCATAACCTAGTTCCAATACCTCATCGATATCAACATAAATCTTTGAGCCATCTTTTTTAACATATATCCTGTTACCTGCTTTTGGGATATGCCGACCGGATATCTTCTGTTGAAATCGTTTTTTTGCTTCTTCTCTCTGTTCAGGCAAAATAAATTCGAATATTGATTTCCCCGTCATTTCTTCCTTGGCATATCCGAGCATTTTCGCTTCGGTTTGATTTACATTAGTGATAATCCCTTTGGCATCCAATGTGTGATAGGCAACAGGGGCATTATCCCACAATTCCTTGAAGCGTTGCTCGCTTTCCCTCAGCTCTTTCTCAGCTTTCTTGGAATCAGTGATGTCGCTGGCGCTAACCATTACCCCAATCAATTTGCTTTCTTCATAAATAGGGGATGAGCCCTTGGCAACTTTTAAATCTCTTATTTCACCAGATTTCGTCTTAGCTCGAACTTTCATCTCTGGTTGAGGCTAACCAAGAAATTCTTGCGCAAGAGCATATAATGCCCTCATGATGCTATCTTTCGTTAAGAAACTTATGATTGATTTGCCAGCTATTTCTTCTTCAGAATAACCAAAGTTATCTAAGATGGTTTTATTGGCAAAAAGTATCTTCCCTCTTTTGCTGAGGATCAGAATAATCTCTTTT
>CAZOKP010000012.1:0-47005 GCA_964580435.1 uncultured Eubacteriales bacterium | reverse complement strand
TCATCCCCCGGGCGGGGACTACGCCGTGCCACCCTCCCAGGATTATCGCCCCAATCACGAAAACGAAGATGGCTCCCTCGGGCAGCGTGCCTCGCGTCCGGACGTCCTCAAGCGCCCGCATCCATCGCCTCGGCTAAAGCAACGGGAAAGACTGCGGCGGCAAAGAAGGCGGTGTTTCCCTTCGAGAACCGGCGCCATTTTAGAAGAGAGCCAGCTGGCCGCCGGTCTCTTGCTCAGGCAGGTCTTTCTCGAAAAGGATAATTTTCCCGTAGAAGCCGTCGTGACCGGGCAGGATGCGGACGGCTCCTTTTCTCATCCGTTCTATGCCCTGACTCACTCGCTCCGGCTGGATCCGGGCCAATTCACGAATGGGCACATCTGCCAGGACTCCGACCTCGTTGCCGAATTCATGGATGAGCCGGAAATAAATATCCCAGACGCTCTGGCAATCGGGCGTCTTTTCGATGGCTGCAGCGATGACTTCATTCAGAGGGATGAGGTTCTTGTACGGAATCTTGAACGGAGGCCGCACCCCTTCTTCCCTGTCAGCCAGCTCCTCAACCCGGTGCATCACGCCGATCGTGAGACGCTTCCCGCACTTCGGGCAAGTATCCCGGTGGAAAAGAGATTCCTTGGGCGAAAAGACCACGCCGCACTTGCGGTGCCCGTCGTAGTGGTATTTTCCCTCTTCGGGGAAAAATTCGATCGTGTGAAGGAACTTTTCCGGATTCTTGGTCCGCAGCGCGTCCACGAGCCCCTTGTAGCTAAAATCTGTGCTGAAGACATTGGCCTCCCTTCCCAGCTTGGACGGGGAATGGGCGTCGGAATTAGAGACAAGGACATATTTGTCGAGCGCTGAAATACGCCAATTCATCGGCGGGTCCGAAGACAGGCCTGTCTCCAGGGCGAAAATAAACGGGGTTGTTTCCTCAAAGCATTCCTCGATGGAATCGAAACCGGAGTTGGCGCCGAAGAGCGAAAACCAGGGTGTCCAGATGTGGGACGGAATGATCACCGAACGGGGACAGAGGTCCGCCACGATGCGGACGAACTGTTTGGCATCCAGGCCGAGGATAGGACGGCCGTCCGAGCGCAGGTTTCCCAGGCCGGACAGGCGGCTGTTGATCTTCTCCACTGATTCAAAGTCCGGCGCCAGAAGCAGGATGTGGACTTTCCGGACTTTTCCCTTTTTGGAATAGATAAAGCTGATTTCCGTCGAGAGAACAAAATGGACATCATCGAGCTTGAACGGCAGGCCCTTGAGATAGCCGTTCGCCGGAGGCAGGATGTTCTTCAGCCGGAAAAACCCGTTTCCCGCCGGCTCGAGCTTTTCTTTTGTCAGAAAGAACCATTCCGGGTGGGTGAAGTCGCCGGAGGCGACGAGCGAAATCCCCTTGATCTTGGCCCAATAGGCCAGGTTGTCAAAGGTCATATCACGGGACGTGGCCCGGCTGAACTTAGAATGTATATGCAGGTCGGCAACGAATTTCATGTGATCAAGAAGGTTAAAGTTTAAAGAATTGAAAGGGACATTTCAAGGGAATTCCGCTGCCCTCTTCACTCATTTTTATTTCCTGGAATGAAGGGGGAGCGTTTTTTGGGAAGGAGACGAACAAAGCTCGGCGATGGGATCAGGGAGGGGCCGGCCTACTTCTTGATCGTATCCAGATAATTGAGGATGCTCTTGACGCTGGCGGAGCGCTCGGTGGAGGGCTCCAGAGTCAGGAACGTGTTGAAATTTTCTTTGGCCTTGTCATATTCCATCTTGTTCAGGTAAACGAGCCCGAGCTTGTAATAAGGCTCTGGCCAGTTCGGCTTGATCTTGGCCGCCAAGTCGAAGTACTGGATGGCCTCGTCGAGCTTCTGGTTGGAGAAGCAGATCTCGCCAACATTGTAGGCCAGGAATTCGTTGTTCGGATACATCTCGATCGACTGCTTGAAATAGTCCTGGGCCTTCTCGATATCTCCCTTCCTCAGAGAGCATTCACCGATAGCGGCCAGGGCTTTGGCGGCGTATTCCGCGCCTGCTGTCTCCTTGGCTGCCCTCTCGACCAGCGTGTTGTATTCGGCGACGGCCGCATCATATTCTCCCTTCTCCCGGTAGCAATTCCCGATATTGAGGTGGATCTGGTAGACCGCCGGGTTCTTCTCCAGGAACTCCCGGAATACCAGGATGGCCTCGTCGTAGTTTTTCTCGTTAAAGAGCTGATTTCCTTTCTCGATGAGCTGGAGCGTGGCCTCGTCTTTGACCAATCCTCCCCCCGCTTCCTTGACTTTTTTCAAGGTGATGGTGATCCTTGGATTCACTTCGAGCTGCTTGACGTAGACATCATGAACGACGGGGAGATAGCCGTCCGCAGTCACCGAAATACGCCACTGACCGGTGCCGAGGCCGAGGAAACTCCATTCTCCCTTTTTGTTGGTCGTGGAATCGAAACTCAGGGCAGTGTCGCCTTGATACTGGATGACGACCTTGGCTCCCACGACGGGGCTTCCGGCTTCGTCCACAACAGCCCCCGTGACCCGGCCTTTTCCCCTTCCCGCCTGTCCTCGGGCGGAGGTAACAAGTGAAAAAGAAACAACGAGAAGGATCAAACACTTGGCGACGCCTTTCACGCTCATAGCAGCCTCCGTTTCATGGGAAAATGGCTTAGGTTTCATTGTAACACAAAACAGCTCTACTTTTTGCCCGACTCTTTGTGCTCATTCTTGAGAGCGAAATACGTCAGCCCTCCGAAATAGACAACGATCATCAGAACCATCATCGTTATGGCTTGCCAGCTCATCTTATAACCCCCGCTCCGTTTTCTTACTGAGCGCCTCCGAAACGCCGGGCTCGCTCAGGCTTTCCGGGTAGGGCGCCTTGATTTTTTTAGCGAACCAATTATTGGCCAGGATGATGAAGGCGAGGAGGATGGCCCACTGCAAAACCATGGTCCCGGGGCTCAGGGTCCTCGAAGGATTCCACCAAGTCTGCGGATACAATGAGGCCGCCTGCAGGACCCACCAGCTGAAGATAACGAGAAAAATTAAGGGCATGGCCAGGACGCAGACATTGAACCATTTCCCCACGTGAATATAGCTGGTCTCGTTGACGATATCTCGGACTCTATCGATCCCTCTCTTATAGACGGCGTAAGCGAAGAACATGCCCGAGATCAAGAGCCCCACACCCCAGACCATGTCCTGGTTCTCCTGGAAAGAGATCTTGCAGGCTGATGGAATTCCCAGGAGAAACGCCACCACAACGGTGATGAGCGTGGCCTTTCTCCTGTTGATGCCCACGTCCTCCAGGTTGCGCACGGCCAGCTCCACCATGGACAGCAGGGAGGCGAGGGCAGAGATGGAAAGCGCCAGGAAGAAAAGTGCTCCGACAAAAGACCCCAGGGGCAATGCGGGAAAAAATTTGGTGAGATAGATGAAGGTGAGGCCGGTGTCTCCGGACTGAAGGACGGTTGTGGCCGCCTCGGTGCTCGAAGATACGGCAAAGACCAAAGGGAGAATGGCCATGCCGGCGAGGAGCGAAGAGCCCGAGTCGGCAAAAGCGATCACAAAGGAATTGGCGGCGATATCTTCCTTCTCTTTCATATAAACCGCATATGTCAGCATGAGCCCCCATCCCGCCCCGATAGACCAGGCCGCCTGCGTGAACGCGTTCAGCCAGGTCTTGGCCTTCAGAAGCCCGGCCAGGTCGGGTCGAAAGAGATATTCAAGCCCTCGGATAGCTCCCGGCTTGGTTAAGGCCCAGGCCATGACAACGGCCAGGATGACGATGATGCTGGGGACAATGATCTTGTTCGCCGTTTCGAGGCCCCTATGAACCCCTCTCAGGATAATGTAGCCGGCGATGAGCACGGCCAGGAGGTGGAAAATAATGGTCTGTTCGGGAGAGGACAAAAATCCCTTCCACATAGCCTCAGAATCAATTCCTTTTTTTATGGCTCCTGTGATCCCGAACACAAGATAGCGCATGGCCCATCCGGCCACCACAGAATAGTAAAACATGATCAGGATGCTGCAGAGTCCGACCCAGGCCCCCATCCAGGTGCTTTTTTTCCCGACGAAATTTCTGAAGGCGCCGACAGTGCCGAGACGGGTGGATTTGCCCATGGCCATCTCGATCATCAGGAGGGGGACGGCCCAGATGATGTTGGCGATGATGAAAGCGATGAGGAAAGGTCCGCCGTCATTGGCGGCGACGACCCGGGGGAACCGCCAGATATTGCCCGAGCCGAAAGCCATCCCCAGGGATGCGAGGATAAACCCGACTCGGCTGCTCCACTGAGAGCCTTTTTCCGCCATCGCCGCACTCCTCTCGAAGAGGTTTCTTGAGCGTCAGAGTTCTAAAGTATATCCATTCAAATGACTTTGACAATATCTTTTTATTTGCGGCAAAATTTAAGGTATACTAACTTTTTAGGACGAGAACGGCAATGAGACAATTCTTTTCCGTGGCCCTGATCTTCTTTCTTTCCGCCGCCTTCCTGCTCGGTGAGCAGGAGCTCCCCCTGAGACAGCGGGAATGGCTCAAGGATGTCTCGCCCATCATCACCAAGGCGGAGCGAGAGGTTTTCTCCAAGCTCAAGACCGATACGGAGAGGGATAGGTTCATCCAGTTGTTCTGGCGCCAGCGCGATCCCTATCCCGATACGTCCGAGAATGAATTTGAGAAGCAATACATGGAGAGGGTGCGTTTCGCCGACCAGAATTTCGGTCGGGGGACTTCAAAGCGGGGAAGCCAGACTGACCGGGGCTACTATTATCTTCTCCTCGGGCCGCCCCTGGAGAGGAATTATTTCATCGGCCAATCTGAGATATGGCCCCTGGAACTGTGGTTCTACAAGGGCGAGGTTGAATACGGACTTCCGGCCTATTTTTATTTGATTTTTTTCCAGCCGCAGGGCTTGGGAGAATATCGCCTCTACTCGCCGGGCGTGGACGGACCAGATAAACTTGTCTCTCCCGTCACGGGTAGCAAGAATGTCACCCGCTCTGCGGCCTTGGAAATCATTAAAAAGGTCAACTCAGAGCTGGCCAGCGCTGCTGTGAGCTATCTTCCCAGCGACCAAAGACTCCAGACAGGCGCCCTTTCCTCGAACACCATCATCGCCAGCATAGCGGCTCTACCCGAAAAAAAATTCTCCAGCACCTACGCCCGGACCTACCTTGATTATAAAGACTATATCACGACGGAATACTCGCATGACTATATCGAAAGCACTTTCATGTGCAGGGCTTTTAGGCAGGACGGCCAATTTTTTGTTCACTGGGCGCTTGAGCCCAAGAAGATCAACTTCGCCGACAGAGGCGAGACCTACCAGGCCTTCTTTAATCTCATCCTCAGGCTTGAAGACAATGCCGGAAACCTTGTCCTGGAAAAGGAGGGGGAGATCCCTTTGAGCGTCACGCCGGAGCAGTTCAAGGCGCATGCCAGCCAGATCTTGTCTTTTCAGGATATCCTTCCAGCGATCCCCGGACGGTTCAAGCTCCTCGGTCTGCTCAAGAACAAGACGGCCCAGGATTTCGCCTCCTTCACCTCTGTGATCACGGTTCCGGAGGGGACGACCGACCTCCGTTTCGGCGACCACATCCTCTATCATAACCGGGAGAGAATGGGGGAGACAGAGGCCCGCCAATTCAAGGCTTTTTCTTTCAGCGGAAATCACTATCTGGTCAATACACGGAATGAGTTCCCCGTCCAGGGAGAATTGGGCGCCTATGTCCAGGTCTTTAATCTTCAGGGCCAGAATTTGAGTCCCCAGGCCTTTGTTCTTCTCGAGATCCGCTCTGCGGACACGGAAAACGTCGCTCTGAGCCGGCAAAAGCTTCTGTCCGAGGCTTTGACTGCCGACGGCGAAGGTCTGGATACAGGGTCTTTCCCGCTTGCCTCGGTCAAGCCGGGCTATTACTTCGCAGAGATTTCGCTGGTCAATGAAAACAATCAGAAGCTGGCTACGGCCAGGGAAAATCTTATTCTCCTCTCTCAGGCTTACACGGTCGTGCCTTGGGTTTATGCCAAAACCCATCAGCCCTTTCCCAATCCCGGATTCCTTTTCGCTCTTAGCTCCGAGTATTTCATGACCAAGCAATACGAGAAAGCCTATGAGCTCGCAGACCAGGGACTAAAACTCAACGAGGAACCTCAGACCAGGATTCTTTTAGCCAAAATTCTTTATGCTTTGGGAAGATATCAGGATTCGTTGAATACGGTCAGGCCCGTTTATGAGGCGGACAAGTCCCGAGAAGCGGCCAAAGTCATCGCCGCCGCTTACTTTGGCCTCAAGGATTGGTCTTCGGCGTTGGTCTATTTAGAAAGATTGATGGCAGAGGCGACCGAGACGAACGTTCTGAACATGGCCGGCGAGTGCTACCTTAATCTGAATCAGCCCGGCCGGGCGCTCGAGGTCCTCGAAAAGTCGCTCCAAATCGACCCGAATCAGCCCGCGGTCAAGGACCTTGCGGAAAAGGTACAAAAAGGGGTCAAAGAATAGCGCTGTCCCTCGTTACCTGACCTCGATCTCAAGAGTCTTGGTCACTCCGTTGCCTGAGACGGTGTCTTTAATGGCTATCACCAAGGTGTATGTTCCAGGCGCGAGATCCCGTTCTTCTGTTTTCTCTCCGGCCTGAGATTTAATAATGACCGTTTGTTTCATGGGCAAGGGCTGGCTAACGAGAGGTGAGTTATAAGTCTGGGGAGCCCAGCGGATGGCAGCCTCTTCGTCCTTCTTGACCTCAAAGTTGATGTCGATAGCGTACTGCTGCTGCTCATTCTGTTGAGCGCCGAAGATATAAAAGAAGATGTCGATATTCTCTCCGACGGCAAAGACTTTCTCGATATTGGGCACGATCTTGAGGACCGAGTACGTAAAATAGCCCTTGTGAATGAGCGTGCGTGTCTCCGGGGCGTCAATTTTTTCGAATGATTTGAGAAAAAACATCGGGGTCGTATCAATGGCTTTGCTGAATTGCGAGGCATCGGGCAGGGTGAACTCATAGTATGCGGTTCCGATTTGCTTCAGGTCGAGAGAGGTCACCGCCACGGCCAAAAGATAATGTCCCGATGGCAGGGGATAGCCGAAAGTGTACATGTCTTCTTTTTCTGCGTCAAAACCGGCCTCATCGACCTGGATGCTCGCGGGAACATAGACTTCTTTAAAGACCTGGGGCCCGGTGTCTTCATCCAGGCGATTGAACTGGAGGAAAACGTTGAACTTGGCCTCGAGCCTGCCGGCCTCCTGGGCGGGCGATACTTCGGCTATGGACTCTGATTTTTCTTTGGATTTCTCTTTTTCAGGAACGACTGCGCTCATTGTGCTGTAGCCCAGGGCGCTGTTCTTGATGTTCAGAAAAAAGACGGCATGGAAATTCTGTTGGGCCGGAAGGAAGAGGCTACGGGAAATGTTGAAGGGGAAGTCCTGTCGTCCCTGTTTTGAGGTCAGGCCTTCCTGAAGGACCTCCCTGATTTCTTTAGGGATGAAAACCTTTTCTTCCTTGGCGGCTTTTTGAGGCTTATCCTTTTGTGCAATGGCGTTCAACGGCATAAGCAGAAAGATCAAAACGCCAGCCATGAGCGCGGGGCTGAAAAAATTCTTTGCTTTCATGGTTCCTCCTCTGATCTGATGACTCCGATTTTTCCTAAGAAATATCAGCAATAAACATGCCAACTTCTCAAGAACTATGGCCAAATTTAGTCGTTAATATACCAGAAAAATAAACTTTTTCATAGAGACGCCTTCGTAGAGATAGCATCTCCGTTTCCGTGATAATTTTGGTTTGAAATAGGGTCCTGTCACGGCTTACCCCCCGACGAGGCTCGGGAGATGTGGCTCGAAGTCACGCTGCGATTTCCCCAGCGAGGAAATCTTGCTCGATTCGCTCCTCGCTCTCCTCTTCGAGGGACCGGGCCCGCTCGTCGCTCATACGGACTTCTCACCACATCATCCCTCCCCTCACACCCCAGCGGGGACTAACGCCGCGACACCCTTTCTGGGTCATTGCCCCAATCACGGAAACGAAGATAGTTCCCGTCATGGAGAAATCGCCTCTCAATGCTGCCCTCTCCTCCTGTGGGATTAGCGGCGGCCGAGCTGGTACCGTCTCACGGCATTCTGGTGCTCGGCGAACGTGCGGCTGAAGTGGTGGCTTCCGTCGTCCTTGGCAACGAAATAAAGATAGTTCTCCGGGACCGGGGAAAGAGCGGCATCGAGCGCCTCTTTGCCCGGGTTGCAGATGGGGCCGGGGGGCAGGCCGGCATGAAGATAAGTGTTATATGGAGAATCAAGAGACATGTCTTTCTTCCTGAGTTTCCCTGGGTATTTTCCCTCCTGCTTGAGGGCGTAAATGATGGTAGGGTCGCAGTCGAGCTTCAGGCCCAAGCGCAGGCGGTTATGGAACACAGCGGAGACGAGCCGTTTTTCTTCCGCAACGGCCGACTCCTTTTCGACAAGGGAGGCCAAGACAACGATTTCCCGCACGGCCATCCCCACCGCTCTTGCCCTTGACTGCCGCGTCTCGTCAAACACGGACCTGAACTGTGAAATCATGGCTTCGGTGGCTTCCTTCCCGGAAATTCCCCGGGAAAAGGAATATGTCTCGGGAAAAAGATAACCTTCTAGGTTCTTTGCCAGTGGATCAATCGAACGAATGGCTGCCGTGTCCTGGAACGCCGCCTCAAACCCGCTCTCTCCGTCAGAAAGGAGCGTGGCGACAAGCGGCGCGATTTCCTGTCCGGTCAATCCTTCGGGAATCGTTACGGCGTGAAGATAGACTCTGCCCTTGACCATTATATCGAGGATCTCTTTTGGCCGGAGCGGCGAGGAGAAAATGTATTCCCCGGCTTTGATTTTCTGGGGATAGAAAAAAAGACGATAGCTGATCACAAAAGGAAGCCGGGTTCGGATAAGGCCCTTCTCCTTCAAAGCTCGGGCTGTCGCGCTTATCCCCATCCCCTTTTCAACCTCAAAGAGAACCTTTTCTGAGGGAAAATTCCGGGGAGGATAGAGTCCCACCGCCAGCCAGACGAGACCCAGGAAGAGGCCGATGGTCGCGAGGACAAACCCGGTTTTGATGACCCTAAGGAGCATTGTGTTGGATGCGCCTGTGATCGAGATAACTCTGAAGGATGAGGGCGGCCGAGATCTGGTGTTCGACCTTCTTTTTTTCTTTCCAGTTGATTTTCTGTTCTTGCATGATGCCGAGGGCCTGCTGTGTGGTCAGGCGTTCATCCCAGAAAATGACAGGGCGCGCCACGGCTTTTTCCAGCCACTCGGCGAATTCCTTCGTCTTCTGCGCCCGCGTCCCGGAGCTCCCGTCCATTCGCAGCGGAAACCCGATCACGATCTCTCCGACATCCTGTTCCTGGACCAGGGCGGCGAAATATTTTTTGTCTTTGGCCTCGTCGCCCAGACGATGCTGACCAAGCGGCTGGGCCGTAAGCTGCAGAGGATCGCTCAGAGCCAGGCCGATGTTCCGGTCGCCGAAATCCAGGCCCAAAATTCTCATCGGGGCAGCCTTTCCAGGCATTTCCTCTTGCGCTGATGCCTTTCAAAACCCAGCCGGATAAGCTCTTCGACCAGGCGAGAGAAGGGGAGGCCGGTCACGGCCCAGAGCTTGGGATACATGCTGATTTCCGTGAACCCGGGAATAGTATTGATCTCATTGACATAAATTTTTCCGCTCTTCTCCTCGACGAAAAAATCCATCCTGGCCATGCCCGAACAGCCCACGGCTTTGTAGGCTTCGACGGCAAGCCGCTGGATCATTTTGCTTTTCCCGCGGGGGAGCTCGGCGGGAATCCGGAATTGCGTCTTCCCTTCGAGATATTTGTCGCGATAATCATAGAAATCGCGATAGGGGATGACTTCCCCGGGAAGGGATGCCCGCGGTTCCTCATTTCCGAGGACGCTGCACTCGATTTCTCGGCCGATGATACCTTGCTCGATGAGGACCTTGCGGTCGTAGCGGAACGCTTTGGACAGAGCCTTTGATGTCGCCGCATAAGCCCTGACTTTTGAGATGCCCACGCTCGACCCGAGGTTGGCCGGCTTGACGAAGAAGGGCAGGGTGAATTCCTTTTGGATGAGGGAGAGGATAGCGGTCTTGTTTTTCGTGTATTCCGAATCAACGATGGTTCTATGCTTCACCAGGGGTAAGTTTTTAGCGGCAAAAAGGGTCTTCATCACCGCCTTATCCATCCCCGCGGCAGAGGCCAGCACACCCGCTCCCACGTAAGGGACATCCGCCATCTCTAACAAACCCTGGATGGTACCGTCTTCGCCGTAGGGTCCATGAAGAACGGGGAAGTAGATATCAGCCCGAAATTTCCTGGGAAAGGCGGCCTGCCAGGGAAGGAACGAGAACGATGGCCCTTTGGCCAGCTGCTTGGCTGAAAGGAGAGGAGAGTCGACTTTTTTCCACTCTCCTTTTTTATTGATGTAAAAGCTTGCGACGTCGTATTTTCTTTTGTCGATGCTCTTGTAGATCGCTCGAGCCGAAATCAGAGAAACTTCGTGCTCAGCGGAGCGGCCGCCGAAAAGCAGGGCAATCTTCTTCTTTCTTGGTTTCAACGTTGTTCGGGATAGGCTATTTTAAAGGAATGACTATAGCTTGTCCAATGGATTCAAAGGGAGGCCTTGAGGCTCCTGCTCGGGTTGAACTTGACTCTTTTCCTGGGAGGGATAGCAACTTCTGCTCCTGTTTTGGGATTTCTGCCCTTCCGGGCCCTCCGTTCTTTGATCTCGAAGCTTCCAAACCCCGAGAACGTCACTTTTTCTCCCTTTTGGAGCGAGTTCCGAATACTCCCCAGCATCGAAGACAAGGCCTTGGCTGCCTGAAGGGCCGTGGTCCCAGAATCCTTGGCCATCCGGGAAATGATTTCTTTTTTATTCATTTCAAATCTCCTTCTCCCTGTTGCGACTAAATGAGTAGTAAAACTGCTTTTATGTTAAGAAGAAGATGGCCGGCTGTCAAGATGCTGAGGCATTTTTATATTGACAGCCCAAAAATCGCTGTTTATAATGAAAAACAAAGAAAAGACGAAATTGGACTAAAGGAGCCAAAATGAAAAATCTTACCCCTCCCAAACGGGCTCTCTGTATGGCTTTGGTGTTTTTTGTCCTTTCTGCCTTTTTTACGTCGGCCTTCGCTCAGACGACCCTTTCCGATCAAGAGAAAGTTCAGCACCAGATCGAGCGGGCCAGGATCTACCGGGACACCTACCCCCTGATCTCAGAAACAGACCTCTATGGTTCCATTTTTGTTTATGATACCAAGCTTCCTGACTTGAGAATCACTGATGCCGAGAGGAGCGATCAAAGAGTTCTTTTGAACGAAGATGACGTGGTTTTTATCAACAAAGGGAAAGCGGAAGGTCTCGAAATCGGCCAAGTTTTTCTCATCCTCGAGATCGGCGATAAAATCGGCAATTTCGGTTATTTAGCCACAAAACGAGGCCGGGCTCATGTGATCTGTCTTGAAGACAACCGGGCCGTGGCCCGAGTGGAGAAGACCTGCGGCCGGGTGATGGTCGGGAATTATCTTGTGCCCTTTGAGGAAAAAGAGGGCGTTCTGGGGAAAGACCTGGGGTTTGAACCTTTCTGCGTAGGAGGTTCCGGCCCCATCGGGAATATTATTTACCTCGAGAGAGATTATATCCAGCTCGGTTCTGGCGGTTATGCCATTATAGATATCGGAGAAGATAGCGGAATTCAGGTCGGACAACAAATGACTATTTATCGGACAATCAGAAAGGACCTGCCCATACAGGGTATCGGGAACATCGTTGTCATCGAGACAAAGGCAAAGACAGCGACAATAAAGGTTCTCTCCTGCAGCGACCCCATCCGGAAAGGGATGTGGGTCCAGGGCTTTCTCATGTCCGAACAAGCGCAGCCTGAGGAAATTTCTCCCCCGCCGCCCGCGGCCGAAGAACCGGCCGGTGTCGAGAAGGTCCAAGAACCGGCCGTCCAGCAGCCTCAATTAACCCAGGAAGAAATCTTCAGGTCAAAGTCTTTGGAGCAAATCAACGAAGAACAGCCCCTCCAGATGATCCATTTCGATTTTGACAAGTATTTCATTCGCGACGATGCCAAGCCCATTCTCGAAATGAACGCCGCCTGGCTAAAGCAGTTCAAGACCGTCAAAGTCCGCATCGAAGGTCACGCCGATGAACGTGGGACCGAAGAATACAACCTAGCATTAGGACAAAAAAGAGCCAAAAGCACCCTGGATTATATCTTCTCACTCGGAATTCCCCAAGAAAGGATGGAGATCATCTCCTGGGGCGAAAGCCGGCCCTTGGACCCCGGGAAAAACGAGGCTGCTTGGGCCAAGAACAGAAGAGTTCAGTTTATAATCATCGCCAAGTAGCCTTTGACCTAAAAATTTTCAGGGCCATTTCTTCTTTGCTCTCTCTATCCTTTGTCTTCCCTTATATTGACAGGAAGTGCGCTTTTTGTTAGCTTAAACCGGGAGCCTGGTTGGCTCGGATACAAACGCGGGCGTAGTTCAGGGGTAGAACGTCTGCTTGCCAAGCAGAAGGTCGTGGGTTCAAGTCCCATCGCCCGCTCCAGAAACATCCCCCAGCTCTTCATCGCGCCATTTTCTCCGACTCACGCGGGGCATTTTTCCTGATAAAAAGCCAGCGATAGGCTTTCTTTTTTAGATTGACAGGAATTGCGGCCGACCATATGATTTGTCGAGGATGAAAAGAAAGGAGCTAACATGAGGCCACCTGAAAAGACTATCTGCGGATGGATCTTGCCCGTATTGGCTGTCCTTCTCGTGGCCGCGTCACCGAATCCTTTTGCTCCTGACACGCCTGAGCCGGGTTCAGTCGAGCGCATCGCCCGACTCACGACCGACGCGAGATATCTGAGCCCCTGGGTGTCTTACGTGCCCGATTCAAAAAGCGTGCCCTCAGCTAAAAAATACCTGGGCCGTGTCGTCGGAGAGTCAGGAGAGCTTTCCCATATTTCCCAAATCTACGGATATTTTCGGGCTCTGGCCAAGGCCTCTCCAAGGGTTCGTGTCGAAGTCATCGGCAAGACCGAGGAAGGCAGAGAAATCATTTTGGTTGCCATAGCCGATGACGCCGGCATTCGGGATCTTTCCCTCTTGAAGGCGGAGACGGCGGCGCTCGCTGACCCGCGCCGGACGAGTCCTGAAGGGGCCGAGAAGATCATTGCCGCGGCCCGGCCAATTTATTACATCAATGCCGGTCTTCATGCGGATGAGACGGGCAGCCCGGAGATGTCAATGGAGCTGGCTTATCGCTTGGCCGTATCAGAACAGCCGATGATTCAACAGATCCGCAAAAACGTGTTGGTTTTAATCAATCCGGTTTCTAATCCCGACGGCCATGAGAAAATGGTGGACTGGTTCTACATGTACCTCAAGGGCCGGACGGATTATGACAGCCTCCCGAGGCAATCGCCGCCTTACTGGGGGCATTATGTCTTCGTCGATATCAATCGCGACGCTCACCAGCAGACGATGGAGGAAACACGGGCTGTTTTCCGTATGTTCTTCGACTATCATCCCACTGTTGTCCATGATTTGCATGAGGCGATCGCCCTGCTCCATACCTGGAATGGAACCGGTCCATACAATCCCCATCTCGACCCGATTGTAACCAGCGAATTCTTGGAAATGGGGTTTCACGAAGTCAAAACGCTGACAGCTCTCGGGATGCCCGGCGTCTGGACCTGGAATTTCGGGGAGAATTTCGGACTCCACTATCTGGATTCGATCGCCTTGAATCACAATAGCATCGGCCGGGGGTATGAAACATTC
This sequence comes from uncultured Eubacteriales bacterium, assembly GCA_964580435.1. Classification (GTDB taxonomy): domain Bacteria; phylum Acidobacteriota; class Aminicenantia; order Aminicenantales; family UBA8522; genus CAZKEW01. The sequence goes on along the minus strand of CAZOKP010000012.1, from coordinate 33,214 downwards.
GGGAATGCGACCGCGGAAACGGTCCAGCGGACAGTCTCTGAAGATGAGACGACTCGAGAGTGGTACCGGCCCTGGCCCTCCGAGCGGACTTTCACGTGGTCAATGCGCGACAACGTCAATTACCAGGAAACGGCCTGCTTGGCCATCCTTGATTACACAGCCAAACACTCGAAAGAGTTGCTCCGCAACTTCTACCGGACGGGCTACAGATCCTGGCTGGCGGGCAAAAAAGGCAATCCCTTTGCTTATGTGATTCCAGAGGATCAGGGCGACAGAAAGCGCGTCGCGGAGATGGTGAATCGACTCCTCAGCCAGGGAATCGAGGTCGGGCGGGCCGCCGAACCGGTGGCTGTCAGCGAAGGCCAATTTCCCGAAGGGACTTATGTCGTCGAGCTCGACCAGCCGTACCGGAACTACGCCGTCGACCTCCTGGAGCCGCAAAAGTTCCCTGCCGATTCGGCTGACCTTCCCTATGATGACGTCTCTTGGGCATTTCCTGTGCATTACGGTGTCGAGGCCAAACGGGTTGACGACCCGAAGATCCGGCAGGCCAACCTGGTATCGGTCACAGGAGAGGTTCATCCTGCCGGTCGCGTTGACGGGACGGGGCCAATTTACCTTCTCAAAGATACCGGGCAGGAAGCCCTGCTCGCCGCCCGTTTTCGCCTGGAGAAGTTCAAAATCAAAGTTGCGGAGGAGCCGTTCCAGGCGGCCGAGGCGAGCTATCCCGCCGGGTCGTGGATTCTGGAGGAGCAAGATGGGCTGGGGCCGGCGGTCAGAAACGTCGCTTCTGAACTTGCCCTGGACTTTGACAGCGCCTCATCAGTTCCCGATGTCAGCTTGCATGAAGCTGTTGTTCCCAGACTGGGGATTTTCGTCCCGTGGGCGGACACAGATTCCATCGGCTGGATTCGCTACACGCTGGACAAGCAGCGGATCCCGTATATTTATCTTAGGGACGAAGACATCCGGACAGGAAGGTTGGGCGAAAAAGTTGATATCATCCTCTATGGCGAAGTCAGGCTGGATCTTCAGGGCCAAATCCACGGCATCGCCCCGACCTCGGGACCTATGCCCTTCAAACCTTCGCCTGAGTTTCCGAGCCTCGGTGTTCCTGTTGCCTCGGATGATATCACGGGCGGGATCGGCTGGAACGGTCTTTTGAATCTGCAGCAGTTTATAAATGAGGGCGGCTTGATGATCACCCTGGGCAACGCCTCGGTCCTGGCCCTTGAAGGCGGGTTCGTCCGCAACGTGCGCAGAGCTGAAGACCAAGGAATCCAGACAAACGGCGTGGAGCTCAAAGTCAGGTTCACAATCCCGGGCCATCCCATCAGCTATGGCTATCCGGAGATCACCTCGGCCTTTCGGTCGAACTACGCTGTTTACGACCTTCCCAGACGCTGGCTCGAAATGGCTTACTGCACGTCTTGTCTTGATGGGCCTGTGGACAAGCGTGGAGTGGTCCTGCAGTGGGGCACAAGACCTTTAAAGGGAGAAAATGGAAGCGGAGGATTTGTCCCCCCTGATCAGAGCCCTGATTCGATTGTCATAAGCGGAGGAGCGCGCGGTGCCGAGATGCTGGAAGGACATCCGGCTATTCTCGACCTGCCTTCGGGCAAAGGAAGAGTGATCGCCTTTAACTTCAACCCAATGCACCGGGACCTGAATCATTCTGACCACCGTTTCCTCTGGAATGCCATTCTGAACTGGAATAAGATTTTGTCCCAGACAAATAAAAATCCTAAATGACTGAGGAGGAATGATGCTAAAAAGACTGACAAGGGTCTCCGTCCTGGTGGTCTTGTTCCTCGGTCTCTCCTTTTCTTGGGGTTTAGTTTTTGCCCAAGAAGGAGGCCGGGTCCGGGTTATCATGGCCAAAGGCACGCATTATCAGGCCGGCTATCAGATCGGGACTCAAATGAAAACAGAGCTCAAGGAACTTATCCAGCAGAGCAAAGACTATGTCAGCAAGAGCAAAGACCTGAAATGGGACGATATCAGGGCTCAATCGCAGATCTTCCTGGAGTTTTCAAAAAAGTATATGCCGGAATATGTTGAAGAGATCAAGGGCGCTGCGGATGCTTCGGGGATCGACCTGGTCGACCTTTTCTCGGATATGTGCGAAGAAATATACTCCAAAAATTTCTTAAGAGGATGCAGCGATCTCATTGCTTCCAACGATATTACCGCCGACGGTTCTGTCCTGGCGGCGCACAACAATGACACTGAGCCCGAATTCGAAAAATACACGGTTGTTGTCCATTACCAGGTCGAAGCAGAACCGGAAATCCTCGCTGTGAGCTATGGTGGGCTCGGCATCAGCGCAGGATTTAATTCGGCGGGGATCAGCCTGACGGGGAATGCGGTCAGCATGAATGACATGAAAATTGGTGTTCCCCGCCTGCTGCTCTGCCGCAAGATTTTGGCCCAAAAGACGATTGCCGATGCCATCGGGGCAGCTCTGTTCCAACCGAGAGCGTCCAACTACAACCAGGTGATCGCTGATGATAACGGCGAGGTGTACAGCATTGAAGGATCAGCGACGGACTGTGAAGCCATCTATGCGACAGACGGATATGTGGTCCATACCAATCACTATGTCTCAACGCGGATGCGGCCGTATGAACTCGACCCTTACGATTTCACTTCCTCAATTGTCCGGTACAACCGGGCCAACCGCTTGATGAAAAACAATAAAGGCAGGATTTCTGTCGAGATGATGAGAACATTCCTCACGGATCACGCCAGCCGGCCCAAGTCCATCTGCCGCCACGGCAGCGAGGTCAAGACAACGTTCTCGGTGATCATCAATTTGACGGCAAAGACCATGCTTTTGGCCAGGGGCAATCCCTGTGAATCGACGTACTATGAATATACCTTTAAAGAAAGTGAGCCGAAGGAACGATAGACGCCGAAATAAAATTAGGATGGAGCTTTCTCCCGAGGACGAAGAAAGCTCCCCTGCTTTTGACTAGAACTGGAGCCGGACTCCGATCTGCGCCCGTCTCGGAAAGAAGATGTCGTCGGGTTGGTGGTAAGCATCAGACCAAAGATCATAGCCGGGATGAACTGTGGGTGGATTACTTGCGGGATAGCCGATGACAGTGTTCGAATTGAAGGCGTTAAAAATGTCGATCATGGCGCTGAGGTTCACCTTTTTATAGATCTGGAAGGTTTTCTCCAGCCTGAGGTCCAGGACATTCCAGTCGGGAAATCTCTCCGAGCCCCTCGGCTCAGCGAGGATGATTCGGTCTCCTTGGTCCAGTTCAACTCTGACAAATGTGGGGATGGGCCTTCCTGTCTGATAGAGGTAATTCGCACTGACCAGGAAGCCCCAAGGCAGAGAGTAGCTGGCCGACAATTTGAAGGTCCAAGTCCGGTCGTGATTCAAGTATCCCCTGGCATTGATCAGGTCGTTGGGGTCTTGGCCGTAATACTGCGTATACCAAATCATCGCCTGCTGAGACATAGTATGGGCGGTGTTGTTCAGGCCTTTCATTCGGGACCAGGTGAGAGTAGCGTTTAGCTGCCAATTGTTGGAGTACCTCTTGGTCAACGCTAAAATGACCGCCTGGTAGGTTTGGTCGAATGTTTCGCCAAAACGGGACGGCTGGGTAATCCAGTAATCATTTGTTTCTGAACCGCTGGTTTGGTTCCAGACAAGATAGGTCACCCCGTTATCACGCGAAGTCTTCTCGACCTGCTCGTAGGTCGCTCCTCGGTCTTCCCAGCCGATGAGGTTCTTCTGGGACTTGTAGATGTATGTCGCGGCAATAGAAAAATTGGGCAGCAATTCCCGGTCCAGCCCGACCGAGTATTGATCGGCGTAGGGATTTTTGAGCTCGGGATCAAGCGTATAATTCATGGCGCCTGGAATGAAATCAACCTGGACCCACTCGCCCCCAATCCACTTATACACTGTCAAGTCGGTGACATTCGGGCCGGGCCAGTTCCAGTTGGACATCAGCAAGGCCTCATAATAACGCCCGTAGGACGCCCTCAGGACCGTCTTTTTATCCGAGGTGAGCTGAAAGGCCAAGCCGACTCTCGGTGATACAGTATTCCACTTGACCACATCGGGAAAGTTCGGGGTCATTTCGCCGGTCTTCTCCCAGCCATGATAGACAGGGAACGGCTGAATCGAGCCGGCGCTATGGTCGAATCTTACTCCCAGGTTAACCGTTAATCTATCGCCAATTTTCCAGGAATCATCCACGAAGGCCCCGATGGAATTGACGAGCCCGCCATAAGAGAATACATCCTGTTGATATATATAGTTATAAGTGTACAGGTAACCATAATATTCAAACGAATAATCATAATAGACACGGCCTCCGGAATAGCCGCCGTGATTCACGGCCGTCCCTTGGCTGTACTGGACTCCCACCTTAAAATCGTGGTCGCCGGCCAGAAAATCTTCGGCAAAGTAGGACAAGTTGGCATTGACCTGGTTCTTGGTCACTATATACATCCATGGCCAGTAGACGGCCTCGGAAGTGATCCCGGTATAGCCATCATAGTGAGGGGGGGTGTCAAGGCTTGAAGTGATGGGAAGGTAATTGTCGTCGCTCCAGTAACCGCCATATTTCACGTCAAGAAAAGCGCTGTTGCTGATCAACCAGGTATACATGAGATTCCAGGTAGGGGTGTGCCCGATTTCCGAAGCCACAGAATCTTTGGTGTAGTAAGGAGTAATCGGGTCCGGAATATCAAAGTATTCGTAATACATGGAGCCGACCAGCCGGTGCTTTTTGCCGACCTGGGAAGAGAGCTTCAAAAACGCTTTGTCGCCGATATACGGCCCCGGAAAATTAGGGTCGGAAAGCCAGGATGTATAGGAATCGTCCACTCGTTCGTAAGAACCGAAAAACCAGAGCTTGTCTTTAACGATAGGTCCCCCGAGATTGAAGGAAGCGTCCAGGTACTTGTCGCGGTTGTAGGAAAAAGTCCCCGGCTCAGGGTTATTATCGGCGACAAGCCCCTGAAACTGCCCGTAGTAACTGAGGCTTCCTTCAAACCTGTTCCCGCCTGATTTGGTGACGACATTGATAACTGCTCCGGTGAACTGTCCATATTCAGCAGGCGCGCCGATCCCGGACGTTTCAACTTCGGCGAAGGTCTCGGGATTTACCCACTGCCAAGCGGACCCGATATCCATGTTCCGGATATCGACTCCATCGAGCTGATAATCACTCGATTCATAATTGGACCCGTAGGCAACGATCCGGTCTCCATCTTGAGTGTTCATGATGATCCCCGGAGCCTGCTTGATGACGTCAAAAAAGGTGAACCGGCCGCTGGGGAGCTGTTCCAGCAGCTCTTTGCTGAAGTTGGTCGTCATGCCCGACTTGGTGACATCAACGAGAGGCGCCGGCGCCTGAACGGTTATGGATTCCTCGATGGATGCGAGCTTCAGGATGATATCTTCGGTTACGGTCACGCCCACTGAAACTTTTACGTTCGTTCGGTGAACAGTTTCGAATCCTTTGAGACTGAAATCGAGCGAGTAGATTCCCGGAGCTAAGCTGATGAAGCGGTAAGACCCTTTATCCGAGGTGACCTCGGACTGCACTCCTCCGAGCAATGCCGGGCTGGAAAGTTGCACGGTCACTCCTGGAAGCGTAGCGCCCTCCTGATCCAGGACCACCCCCACAATTTTCCCGGTGAGTCTCTGAGCGAACGAGAATCCAATGGCGATCGTGCCAAGGAGCATCAGGAAGGCAGCGCATTTTGTCAGGCTTCTGCTTATGGTCATTTTTCCTCCTTACAGAACGTATTTTTTATTTCGGTCTGTGATTTGTCAAGGGCTTTCTATTTTTTGAGAGTTGGTTAAGGCTCCGTGACGAAAAGCACTGAAGGAACGGCGTGAAAAACCTGAAGAGGAGCAAGGCTGATTGCGGATGATCATATTCCCTCTCTCTTTGTTGCTTTTACCCCGTTTTTCGTAATAGAGCCGTCGCTTCATTGACAATGTTTCTTCCGAGAGATATAAAGCAATCTCTCGCGATCTTTGGGTCCTAAAGGAGCATCCCCATGCCGGATGACAAAACGAACGATCTAAACCCTGAAGGCTTTCGGTTTCCCCGCCTTCGAGAAACGCAATGCCGTCGGATGCATGAGGCGAGCCTGGAAATACTGGAGCGCATCGGAGTGCGGTTGGATCTTCAAGAAGCCGTCAATTTGCTCAAGAGCGCGGGAGCCAAAATCTCTGCTGACAATCAGGTCCGCGTTCCCTCCCGCCTTGTGGAAAGAGCTTTAGCGACCGCGCCCAAACGGGTTGTTCTCTACGACCGCCACGGCCATCCCGCCATGCCCGTGGAGGGGAATCGCTGCTTTTATGGACCCGGCTCGGATTGTCTGAATATTATTGATCATCGTCAGGGAGACCGTCGCCAGCCTAAATTAAAAGATATCGTCGCAGGGTCTACCCTGTGTGATTCCCTGGCGAATATCGATTTTGTCATGTCCATGGTGCTGCCGCAGGATGTCGATACGACGGTGGCCGATCGATTCCAGATGGAGGCGATGCTGTCCTCGACGACCAAACCGATTATTTTTGTCACCTATGAATTGGGCGGATGTTTGGATGCCGTCCAAATGGCTGAAGCTGTCGCCGGAAGCGCTCAAGCGCTGCGGCAGAAGCCGATGATCGCCTGTTATATCAACGCCGTTTCAGGGCTGCGTCATAATAAAGAAGCCTTGGAGAAGCTTCTGTTCCTGGCCTCCAATAATCTCCCCTCGCTCTATATCCCCGCTTCGACGGCCGCAGTCACGAGCCCGGTCACACCGGCCGGTTCTGTCGCCCTCGACTATGCGGGAGTCCTTGTCGGTTTGGTGCTTGCTCAATTGAAGCAGGAAGGAGCGCCCGTTATCGTCAGCGGCATGCCTGCCGGCGGGACTTTTGACATGCGGACACTCGTGACATCCTACTGTGAACCGGAACGAACCATCACTCAGGCGATGTCTCATTTCTATGGGCTTCCCATGTTCTCCATAGCCGGAGCCTCTGAATCCAAGAGCGTCGACCTGCAGGCGGCGGCGGAGGCGGCGCTGAGCCTGGTCGTCGAATCGCTCGCCGGGGGCAACATCATTCATGACCTCGGGTACCTGGAGTCCGGCCTGACGTTCTCGTTTGTCCAATTGGCCCTCTGTGACGAAATCGTCAGCTGGATCAAAGGCTTCATGAAGGAATTCGAAGTGAGCGCTGAAACCTTGGCCCTGGATGTTATTGCCGAGGCTGGGCCAGACGGACAGTATCTGGCTGCGAAGCACACCAGAAAACACTATCGGGAGCGCTGGTATCCCGACCTCTTCGAACGGGCGAATTATGAGACTTGGCTGAAAAACGGGGGTAAGAGTTTCACCGAACGGGCCGCAGAAAAGATCGACAGAATTCTCAGCGAACACAAGCCGGAGCCTCTCCCGCCGGACGTCAGGGCCAGGCTTCGCGAGATTGTCCAGCGGGCCCACAGAAGCTGACAGGTTTTCCGCGTCTGCTGGCTGGGATGCTGGATTCTCTGTCCTTTTGTCTAACTGTAAATTAGTAGGGGACTCCTGTATCATGGATTTATTAAAGGTTTCAAAATGTGGTATTGTAGCAAAGGTTCGATGAAATCGAGGGCAGTCGCAGGAATCTTTCTTTATATTGCTGCGTTTTCTGTCGCGTTTTCTCTGCTCGCTTTCGCGGAGACCAAGGCCGGCACAGATCTTCCCCCCAGGTATAAGAATTGGCTGCAAGAGGACGTGGTCTATATCATCACTCCTCTTGAAAAGGATGTGTTTCTCCGGCTCAGCACGGATAGGGAAAGAGATCTTTTCATTGACGCCTTTTGGAGCCAGAGAGACCCGACCCCCGGGACTCCCCCCAATGAATTCAAACAGGAACATGAGCGGCGGATTCAATACGCCGATCGCATGTTCGGGCGGACAACCGGGCTGCCCGGGTGGAAAACCGACAGGGGCCGGTTTTATATTCTTCTCGGCGAACCTCAGGATACAGAAAGGTTTGTGGGCGAAGCCGAGGTCTATAATATCGAAATCTGGTTCTATCAGGGCCTGGCAAAGTATGGGCTGCCGCCAGGATTCAACCTCGTTTTCTTTCAAAAAGGAGGCGCGGGAGATTACGTCCTCTACAGCCCGGCCATGGACGGACCACAGGCTTTGTTGGCCGCCTATTCGGGTGATCAGGCGAATTATCTCCAGGCTTACAGAAAACTGAACAGGATCAGCCCGGCGCTCGGAAGGGTCTCCATGAGTCTTATCCCTGGGGAATCAGCGCGTTTCGGCCGGCCGACACTTGCCTCCGATGTTCTTATTCAAAATATCCAGGCGATTCCCGAAAAAGAGGTCAAAGACAGGTACGCCGAGAAATTCTTGATGTACAAAGACATTATTGAGGTCGAGTACTCCGCGAATTATATCGACAGCGATTCCATCATCAGAGTCTTCAAAGACCGGTCCGGCCTCTATTTCGTCCATTATAGCATTGAACTCAACAGGTTTTCCGTTAACGAACACGAAGGCAAATACTCTACCCACCTGAGGTTTAACGGACAAATCTCGGACGCCCAGGGGAAAGCGATCTATCAGTATGAAGGGGCTCTCCCAGTGGAGCTCAGCGCAGACCAGCTTAAGAGCGTCAGCCACAAACCGTTTGACCTTTACGATATGTTCCCCCTGATCCCGGGGGCCTACAAGTTCTCGGTCCTTTTGAAGAATGAGGCCTCTCAAGAATTCACCTCCCTGGAAAAAAACATCATCATCCCTCAGGATGAAGCTTCCCCCAGGTTGAGCGGGCTGTTGCTGGGATACAAGGTCGCGCCCAGCCTCTCGGCCAGCCTGAAGCCGTTTCAACTGGGGCAAGATCAGATCATGTGTCAGCCGAGCAGAATTTTTAGTTCCCAAGATCACTTGTTCTTGGGCTTCCAGGTTCTCGGTCGAACTCCCGATCTGGAGCAGAACGGGTCCATCCGTTTTGAAATTTTCCGCCAAGAGGAGAGCGTTCTTGCGTTGACGAAAAAAGTCAGCGATTATAAGGATAAACTGGCCGTCCTCGAGGATTTTCCGCTGGCCAGGTTTTCCCCGGGAACGTACTGGCTCTTTGTCACGCTTCTGAATGATGGGCAGGTTCTGCAGGCGGAAAAAGAACCTTTTGAGATCACCTCTGTCTCCACTTTTCCGCGGCCCTGGGTGTTTTCCAGGACATTCTTTCCCGTCTCGCATCCGGGATATTCCTTTGCCCTGGGAAAGCAATGCCTGAATCTAGGAAAATTCGACAAGGCTCTGGGATACCTAGAAAAGGCCTATCGCGCCCAACCGAATGTCCAGAATCATGCCTTAGCCCTGGCCCAGGTCTACCTGATTCTCAAAGAATACGGAAAAGCCGCGGGCGTGCTGCTTCCTTTCCGGGATTCAGCCAATCCCGATTACGGTGTTTTATGGACCTTGAGCCAGGCGTATCAAGCCCTTGGTGAATTCGCTCAGGCCATCGCTGTGGTCAACACGGCCATTTTGCATCACGGGACAAACACGAACCTGCTCAATTCGCTTGGAGAATCCTATTATCGGCTGGGTGATCTCAAGCAGGCTCTGGAGGCTTGGACAAAGTCTTTAGAGATCGATCCCGGCCAAGAAGAAATAAAAGATAAAGTCGAATCGTTGAAGAAAAAAGACTGAGTCGGTGCGCTTGTTTTCTACCTCTTGATCTCTGGAAGTTTGGATGCGCCATTGTTCTTGGCGTCCGATAACATGATCTTTCTGAGTTCCTTGAGGACGCTCTCTTCCGCCAGGGGCGCCGGCTTGGTCTTGAGGAGCCGGTCCACTTCTTCTCGAGCTCTGTCTGCCATGCTTTTTCTTCCCAGGGAAACCCAGTAATCATAGGTGTCTCTGTCGCTGATCGCCGGGAACGTGTGTTCTTGACGGTACCACTTCTTCGTATGCGGCAGGGACAAGAATTGCATCTTCGGAGTGAATCCCTCGAACAAGTGAGTGGCGATGGGCTCGTCACGCTGGGCAATTCCCTGGATCAGCCGGTAGGCCATCCCGCAGATTTCGTTGTCGATGACCAGCTTTTCCAGGCTCTGGCAGCTCTCAAAATCCATCATTCCCGGGCCGGAGATCACGTTGATGCCTGCGAGCGCCCCGAGGACGGCTCCCAATCCCGTCTCCAGACCCGCCTGACTGTCGTTGATCTTGGCATCGCTTAATCCCATGTACGCATGGGTCGGAAGTCGAAGATGTTTGGCGATCTGGGCATAGGCGGAATCGATCATCATCGTCTCGATGGCACCCATCGGGGTCGTGCCTTTTCTTAGGTCGAAACTCGAGGGAGAGCCGCCGAAAATGACCGGAGCGCCCTTCTTGGCCAATTGACAGATGACGAGGCCGCAGAGGTTTTCGGCCACATGCTGGACCAGCGTTCCGGAGATCGTCACGGGCGAGGTGGCTCCCGTCATCCCCATGGAAATGAGCTCAGAGGGGATTCCCGCTCTGGCGCTGTCGATCAGGCTTTGGGTCGTGAGATTGCTCCATTTGAGGGGAGGAGAGGGACAGGCGTCAAAGATGGCCAGGGGTTTCTCGGCCAGGTTCTTTTCGCTTCCTCTGACCGCCACAAGCATGTCGTGCATCGGCTTGAATCCCGCGACGCGAAAGGTCCCTGTGACCACCGGCTTGGACGAGAACATGAGCCCGAGATAGAGCCGGTAACTGTCGGCGATGATATCCGGGACGTCGCTGCTGATGAGGCCGGTGCTCTGAAAATGGAGGTTATCCAGGCAGTCCGTGAGATGGACAAAGCGGACGACGTCGTCAGTATTGGCCCGTCTTTGTTCTTGGGTTTTCTGGTCCAGGATTGTCACGGCGGCAGACCCCGGGTCAAAGTGGACTTCGTCCCCTCCGACCACAAACTCTTTTCCTCCGGTTCGGTCGTACAGTTTTATTCCCGCGGGCGTTGAGGAAAGGGAATCCTCGACGAGTTTCGGCGTGATGTAGACCCTCTGGCTGGAGTCATCCACTTTCATCCTGGCTTCTTTGAAGAGCCGGATGGCCTCTTGATTTTCGACAAAGATTCCTTGTTTCTCGAGAATGACCAGAGCTTCAGCGATGATCTTTTTGATGAGCTCCGGGCTCAGGAATTCCAATTTTGGTCTTTTCGTCGGTATCATGGTTTTCCCTCTTTACTTTTTGAGCAGATGTTTGACGGCGTCCACGGCGGTCAGGGCGTTTTCTGCGTAACCGTGCGCGCCGATGCTGTCGGCCCAGTTCTGGTTCACCGGAGCTCCGCCGACCATGACCTTGAATCGGCCATAAAGCTTGCGCTCCCTGAGCAATTCGATCAACTTCTTCTGGCCCATCATGGTGGTTGTCAGCAAAGCGGAAAGACAGATCAGGTCGGCCTTCTGCTGTTCGGCCGTGGCGATAAATTTTTCGAGCTTCACATCTGCGCCCAGGTCGATGACATCAAACCCGTTGGCCGAAAGAATCGAAGAGACCAGATTCTTGCCGATATCGTGGATATCTCCCTCAACCGTGCCGATGACGACTTTTCCCAGGGATTTCACGGCGATATGAGCTTTTTTCAATTCAGGCTGGAGCACGTCCATCGCCGCTTTCATGCACTCTGCACTCGTGATGAGCTCGGGAAGAAAATACTCGCCTTGTTCCCAAAGCTGCCCGACCTTTTGGATACCGGGGATGTAACCTTTCTCGATGACGTCGTTGAGGTCCAGGCGTTTTTTAACGGCTTCTTTGGCTAGAGACACGGACTGTTCCTTATCTCCATCGATCACGGCCTTGGTCATTTTGGAAAGCAGGTCTTCTTTACTCATGAGTTCTCCTTTCTTGTATTTTTATTAAGCTAACTCGGTCTGATGATTTCCGCCATTCTCCTGATGTAGCCCGGGTTTGTGCCGCAGCATCCGCCGACCAGGTTGGCTCCGTTTTTGATCATCTGGGGAACGAAACGGACATAGTTTTCGAGCCCCTGGGAATACGTCACTTCCCCTTCACTTGAAAGAGATGGCTTGCCCGCATTGGCCTGGGCGATGATGGGGAGTGCAGTGAGTTCTCTCATAATCCTGACCAGTTCGGTCATCTCCTCGCTATTCAGGGTGCAGTTCGACCCCACCACAGGAACTCCCTGGCTCTCCAGTTCTTTGAGGCACTGGGAAACGCTGTTGCCCATCAAGGTAAAGAACCCTCTGGGAGTGCGGTTAAAGGTCATGGTGACGAACACCGGCAATGAACTCACTTTTCTTGCCCCCCTCAAGGCGCAGAGGGCTTCTTTCAGGTCATACTGGGTCTCGATGAGGAAAAAATCCACCTTGCCATCGGCCAGTCCTCGGGCTTGCTCGGCAAAAGCATCCTCGAACTCGGTTTCCGCATATTCACCCTGGGGCTTGAGGAATTTTCCCGTGGGGCCCATGCTCCCACCCAGGAATCTGCCTTTGGGCTTGACTTCATTGGCGATCTTGGCCGCCGCAAAGTTCAGCTCATAGCATTTCTTCTCCAATCCGTGGGCCGACATCTTGATCTTGTTCCCTCCAAAACTGTTCGTCAGGACGGCGTCGGAACCCGCATCATAATAGCTCCTATGGATCTGCTTGACCACGTCCGGGTTCTCGGCGTTCCACGACTCGGGGCAGGTCCCCTGAGGAAACCCGTGTTTCATGAGTTCCGTTCCCATCCCCCCGTCGAGAAGGACGGTTCTTTTTTTCATGAGCTCATAAATCGTCGAATTCATGTCCCCGCTCCTTTAAGAATGAAATAGCTGTTTCACCGTCGGAAACAATTCTATATCCGTATGCGGCAAGAACAGAGAACCCGTGTATTCGTTCATGTAACCGGGTTCGGCGTTCAATTCAATATAGGTCATCTTCTCCGCAATTTCGGCCACGAGATCCATGTTTTTCTTGGAAAGAAGGACGAGATAAGCGCCGACGAGAGAGCTGTTTCCAAGATAATGATATCTCTTTCTCTGGAGGTCGGGCAAAAGGCCTATCCGGACGGCGTTTTCGATGTTCAAATGTTGACCGAACCCGCCGGCAATATAGAACGCATCAATCTTATCATAGCTCAAGCCGACGTTTTTCAGCAACAGGGAGCAGGCCGAGAACACCGCCGCTTTGGTCCGGATCAGCTTGGAGATATCCCTTTCTGTGATGACCAGGTCCTTTCCCCAAAAGCTCTTGTTCCCGCTTTCCACAAGAAAGCCGAGTCCTTCTCCTGTCTCAATAAGCCGATCGCCGGCCTTGTTCGCCTTGAATTTTCCATAGCGGTCGATGTGGCCGCGGATGAATAACTCCCCGAGAAGGTCGATCAAGCCTGAGCCGCATAAACCTTTGGGTTGCGTGTCCCCGATGACTTTATATTCGACCTTCCCCTCATCTTTCATCCTGACCTCTTCGACGGCCCCTTCTGAAGCCGGCATGCCGCATTTTATGCCGCTGCCCTCGAAAGCTGGACCCGCCGAGCAGGCACAGGTAAGCAACCAATCTTTGTTCCCCACGACCAGTTCGCCGTTGGTGCCGATATCAATAAACATCGATATCTTCTCCGACGTCCTCAGCATCGGCGTGGCCAGCAATCCGGCCGTGATGTCGCCGCCCACGTAGCTCCCAACCAGCGGGGCGCAGAAAACCCGGGCTTCTTTGTTCATCTTCAGTCCCAGCTCTCGAGAAAAGAGGATAGGCACGTCGTTCAGGGTCGGCACATAGGGCTCTTCCCGGATGAAGCGCGGCTCAAGATTCAAAAAGAAATGGACCATCGTCGTATTCCCGGAGAAGGAACCGAAATAGATGTCCGAAAGAGAAATGCGAGCCGACCGGGCGGCCTTTTGGATCAGCCTGTTAACCGTCAGGACAACGAGCTCGCGGAGTTCTTCGAGCCTTCCCTGCTTCTGCGAATAATTAATCCTCGAGATGACGTCTTCCCCGCACTTGATCTGATGGTTGTAGCTTGACGCGGTGCCGAGGATCTCTCCGTTTTCGAGGTCAGCCAAATGCAGAACCACCGTCGATGTGCCTATGTCGCAGGCAATTCCGCAGACTCTTTTCTTCTTGGCGGAGGGCCAGACATCCATGATTGTCCGGCTCTCTCCGGATTCGAAGACGACGAGCTTGATTCGGCCCCGGTTTTCCCGGACGGAAAGGGCGAGTTTTCTGAGCGCGGAATAGTCGCAATCCAGATTCCTGATGTTGGACTTTTTGCGGAGTTCCCGCTTGATCCTTTTGAGGTCGCTTGAATTGTCCTCCAGGGTCGGGGAAGGGAGATGGAGCTCGACGGCCTTCACCAAGGCGTCGAGTTCATAAACGCCCGAGAGACTGGCCTTGTTTTCTTCGATGAACCGGGAATCCCAAAGGCCCCGGATGCAAAGCTCCTGGAATTCCGGAAGCTCCACGGTCAGGCTGTCGGCGATCTCTGTTTGGCAGGCCAAGGCATAATTCTGAGCTGCCAGGCGATCGGGAAGCGCAGCCGATGGCCTCCTCTGATAAGCGCCATGGACAATCTTGACGAGACAGTCACCGCAGGTGCCCTTTCCGCCGCAGCTTGTTTTTAGGGGAAGACCGGCTCTCCGGACGGCCTCTAAGAGAGTTGTCCCAGGCTTTGCTTTAAGGCTGATGTTGAAGGGCAGAAAATTGACCGTGAATTCATTCTGGTCGTGTCTCATTTGTTCAGCCTTTTCGCTCCTTTACGTGAGATTAACGCTCTTGACGAATAGGGGAATGTCCGCAGCCTCCTGGCAGCCGACGATGACCTGCCACCCTGGAAGATGTTCTTCGAGGTCACCGCTGATCTGGGAAGCCAGGCCGGGGATGACGATTTTTCGTGTCTTGACCAGCTCTTCAAGCCGGATATCCTTGATGAATTTGGCGATTTTTTCCCCGACAAACTTGCCGGCCGCCCAGGCCGTGAGAACCGATTGTCCTTCCGTGTCCGTGACAACCAGATGGGCCGAGATTCCCGAGTTTTCGATCTCTCCGGAGACGATAAAGTAGGTCAGGGAAAAATTGGTTGTCACGAAAACGGGAGACTCAGGCGTAGGGTCGCCGATCGCATAGACTTTCGGGTCGACTTGGATTGGCTTTTGCGGATCGGTATAGATGTTTTGGCGGAGAGTGAATAACGTATACAACAGGGCTTTATCATATTCGGGCAGGACGAGGATGGACCCGTACTTGCACAGGACTATCGCGGCTTGGGCAAGGAGGCCAAATTTGTCCTGGCTGTTGACGAAAGCAAACAGTGGATATCCAAAAGGCCTAAAGTTCTTTCTCAGCGCGCTGCGGCGGAGGATGGTGTTATTTTGGAGAATGCTCCCGCTATCCTGGGAAGAAAGGTTCAAGATCAGGTCATTCACGCCCGCGTTCCTAGCTTTGTTCGTTTGACGTTCCAGGTCCTCAAAAGACGGAGCAGTCAGAATGAGGCTGGCCTTGTATGATTTGGCCAATTGGAGGTCTCTATCCGTCACCTCGTCCCGCAGAAATACAGCCGGATGGTCCTCTTTCAAGAGGTCTAAGCCTTTTTGGAGCAGGTCATGACCGCTGGAGTCCAGGATAACGCCTTTGGTGGAGTTCTGTTTCACTAGGCTTATGGCTTTCAAGAAATCATCCTGGTGTTCAGAGTCAGGGGTGATGAAGAACAGGTCTGTTCTCAGTTTTTCACCGACGCGCTCGACACTGTAGCGCTCGAGCTCAATGATCTTTGCCTTGAGCTTTTTTTCTCCTTCCGAAGTCTTCAGTTGCACCGCCAGGCCCGGTTGATGAAAGAAGGTTTTTTCATGGCGAAACATCACCGTCTCATTTCCGATCTCGAGAGGATGATCCCCCCCGATCTTGACCAGCCGGATCGGCGGTTCGCCGGCCGCTCCCAAGGCCGCTTTGGCTTCCTCGGAGATATAAGGACAATCCTTCAATTCAGCCTTTTTCTGGGCCAGTTTCATGGCAAAAGCCAGGCAGGTTGGGACGCCGCACTCTCCGCAGTTGGTTTTCGGAAGCAGCTTGAAAATGTCTAACCCGGACAGCGCCATGTCACACTCTTTGCCGCGCGGAACGCATTTCCATGATTCTGTTCTTGACGACCTCGACAGCCTTCGGGTGCTGCATGTTCAAAAGGTCAGCTCCTGCCACCAAGAGGCTCATGGATGTCGCGATCTCCCAATACGCGCTCCTGGATTTCAGGTCACCCCAGTGGGGGTAATCACTCTCCGGAGCACGGGTCTCCTTGACTCGAAAGCTCTCATAGCCCGGGTTGGCCAGGATCGGGAAACCCAGCATCCTGTCGCCAGCCAGGCCGTCGATCCTTATCCTCTCCATAATCGAGTACGAGTATTCCAGGCCATACCCCAAAGCCCCGGTTAAAGGATCCATGACGATTTTTTCCGGAGGAAAGTGCATCTCCGTCAAGAGGATGTTCAACTGCTTGGCTAGGTTTACATCGATCGGGGACTGAGCGACCAAGCTGTGGCCATAAGCGATGCATGCCGCGGCAATGGTCTTATAATTGTCTGTTTCGGCATAACTGATCAAGCAGTTTTCTCCGGCCGTCGCTTCACAGACTTTCTTCATGACCTCGTTGGTTTTCTCGAAATGACTGTGTCCGGTAACGATCAGAGGCACGCTCACGCTCTTGAGCACCCGCTTCACGATCTCGGCCGCTTCCTCGGCGCTCTTGTTTCCCTTCTCGGGGTGGGTCCCCTCCAGCCTGACGTTAATGAGATCGGCGCCGTATTCCGCAACGCACTTTTGAGCCATCGCAGCCGGGTCGGCAATGACATCGCGGTAATAATCCATCAAGGCCTCCGGATATTTTGGCGGGACCTTGTCAAAGACGTCCAGAGCGATGACCGGACGGTGAGGATGATCCCCTTCGAAGAGATGAAAGGGCAGAGCCGTGCTGCCGCCTATGGTGATCGTGCGCGAGCGCGTGCCTCCCTGCTCGCGAGTTGCCCCCAGGGTGACCTCGAGCACTTTGCCCGGGTTTGTTTCTCTGGGAATTTCGTAGTTCATGGGTTGTCTATTTCTGTTCTTTTAGAGTTTGTGAGCTTCAGCAGCATTTTGCCCGCCGCCTGATAAGCCGGGGTGTCGTCCTCGACGAGCCAAACGGATTTTCCTGACTGGTCCATTCTTAGGAGCCGGTCGTCTTCCGGGATGGTCCAGAACATCTTCAGCCCCCCATCGTCGATGGCCTTCGTGACCTCATCCGGTATGACGTCGCGGGCGCGGTTCAAGAGGAGATACTTGGCTTCGACGCGGGTCTCCAGTTCTTTCAACAGCCGGCTGATTTTTGCGGCGGCCCTTATTCCTCGGACGGACGGGTCGGATACGATCAGCAAATGATCGATTTTCTGGGTTGTCCTGCGGCTGAGATGCTCCATCCCGGCCTCATTGTCGATCACGATGAATTCATAATTTTTGCTCAGGGTCAACAGGATATCCCGAAGAAGGTTATTGGCGTAGCAATAACAGCCCGGGCCCTCCGGCCGCCCCATGGCCAGGAGGTCGAAATCAGGTGTTTCCACAAGCCCGGTTTGAATCTTGTATTCGAGGAACTGCTGTTTGGTCATCCCCCCGGGAAGCTTGCCGGCCAGGGCTCTCATTTCTTCTCTTATTGCGCCGACAGTGGCCTTGAGTTCCACTCCCAGGACCTCATTCAGATTGACGTTGGAGTCGGCATCGACAGCCAATATGGATGGCGTCACGTTTTTGCTGAGCCAGCGGACGATGAGAGCGGCCAGGGTTGTCTTGCCCGTGCCGCCTTTGCCCGAAATTGCGATTGTTTTCATGGCTTTCAAGGCTCAAAACAGGGGAGGCAGCGACAGGACGGGGTGATTCTTCTTGGAGATGTATTCCAACACTTCCTCCTCTGTGAGAGCGACGGTCTCGTCGGCGATCATCTCACCAAAGTCGTTCAAGCCCTCCCGTTCGCCGATCTCCCGGAGGACCGGCTCCAATTCTTCCTTTAAACCCCGGTTCATCCAGACTATGCGCTTGGCCCCTCCCTCGGCCTGGATAAACTTTTTGCTGCCGACATAGTGCTTGCTGTGGCCGATAAAACCCGGGGTTTGCATTCCTCCCCCAACCGTTCCGGCCAGCGTGGAAAATTTCATGCCGCTGGGGGTCATCCCGGTATACTCTCGATAAACGGTCATGATGCCGTTGGTCGAAGGCAGGACCGCGGAAATGCATTCAAAGCATCCGCAGGAAGTCATGGGGTGTTCAATGATGCTGTACGCGTTGAACATTTCCAATGTTTTGTGCGAAGCTCTATAAACGAACTCGTTGATCTCCTGCCACTGGCCCTTGAGGCCGTCGATGATTTTGCCTTTCTTGACCGGCTGGTTGGGTCCCGTGGGATTGATCCGATGGGCCGCTTTGCCGTCCAGCCAATTGTAGGCGCCGCACAGACCCGACCGCTCAGGACTTATGATGCAAACATGGTTGGGCGCGAAGGATTGGCAGAGAGTGCAGGAATAGAAGGTATCCACGATTTCGTCCGTCATATCAGCGATCCGGGCATCCCGCTTGTGATACGTTTGGCGGGCTCGATCGATCAGGTCAAGGACATCCTTTTCGCGGGTGTAGACCCTGACCTGGACTTTATCCACGATTTTCCCGTATTCGCTGTGAAATTTGGCCTGGATGATGGAACCGAAATGCTTGAATTTGAATCCTTTGTTCTTGGCTTCTTTGTTAATGCGGATCCAGTTGATGTCCCGCTGCCCCATATGAAACACGCCGTTGGCGCAGTTGATAAAATCATGGATCTGGCGCTCCAGGATAGGCTCAAAGTCGGGCTGCATCTCCCGTCCCGCTACCTCCACCCAGATCGCCAGCGGAAGCTGGCTGCCTTCCGGGACATCGTCGATCTCCGGGCCGAGCACCTCGATCTTCCCGTCCTCTACATCGGAAAGCTCTTTGCTTGTCACGAACTCAAACCCTGGCTTGTCCTGTCCGGCCAGCTCCACGAACATGTCTTCTTTCCTGACCCTCTCTCCTTGAAAAGCGGGACCAAAAGGGACGGGTATAGGAACTTTGGTAACCGTAATTTTCAGGCCTCTGACCTCGATAGCTTTGGCTACGATCTTGTCGTGGGCAACGGGAGAGACCACGTGTTCATAGGTGCAGATGCCTGTAGGAAGAATTTGATCGATATCCGTTTCTGAAATCGTGGGGAATCCATAGTTGATGGCTCCAGCCGCCTGGGCATGTTTCTCATCGTCCACCGGACCGAGGGCGAGAACAAAGGCGAAGACCCTGTTCTTGTTATAGCGCAGGACTCTCTGATAATCTCCAGGCTGAGCTCCGCCAAAGGACAGGGCCACCCTGGTGGCAAACCCGAGGGAATGAATGGTCGCCGTCACGTCGCCGCCGAACGGAACGAGCCTGGTCTCCCAGCCCATCTGAATCCCTTCTTCCTCGAGCTGTTGAGCCATGGACCGGCCGTCCGTTGCCGCCGACATGAAGACATAGAGGTTCTTTTCCTGCAGCTCTCTGGCGATCCGGACGGCGATCTCATTGGTCGGGCAGTAGCCGACGCAGGCGGCGAAACCCGGCGCCGTCCCGTCGACAAACTCGATTCCTCGTTCTCTCAGGATGATGTCGTTAGCGGCGCCGAGCCAGAGCTGGCCGTCTCGCGGATGAGACTCCGGGAGATAAGGCAGGGGATCCTGGGTGTATTTGATGGCTTCGATGATTTCGTCCGCGAAGAGGGCGGCCATGCCGGCGTCAAGGGTGCGCCCGAGGTAAGGGAGCCAAAGCGTTTCATCGGGGACCGGGGGAAGCAATTTCTTCGCTTCATCCAACAGCTCGGTGAGGCCGCCGAGCGTCTGGATTTTCAGCCCTAAGATTCCGTGCGAGATGGGCAGATAGTACCCCGTATTGGGGAATTCCACCTTGGTTTGGGCGCCTTTCAGTTGGATGGCTTGGCCGAGTTCCTCTTCTGCGCGGGCCACCAACTTATGGGCGCCGCGAATGGCTCGTGTGGCGATCAGCTTGGACATGGACTTCCGCTCAGACCTCCAATCCTCTGCGCATTTCCATATCGAAGAGCACCCTCTCCTTGCCCTTGCTGATACCCAATTTCTCTCTTTTTTTGTTGATATGGTCGATGATCAAGGCGCTGATCTTGCTCGGGTCGGATTCGGTCGCCCACATGCCTCCAAAAACGTTTTCGAATTCCTCGAAAATATGCCGGCAGAATATCTCGCTGCCTTTAACTGGGAGTCCCACACCGAAAACCGTGAACACTCCCGAGGAAACAAAATATTGGCCGATGGCGATGGCCTTTTCGCTCATCCATTCGGGCGCCGCGCCGGCGACGGGAAGGTCGCTGATATCTTTGCCCAGACCGCCCACCTTGACCATTTCCGACAGCGCGATCAAGATGCGGCTGTTATCCACGCAGGACCCCGAATGAAGCACGGGGGGCATGCCGACGGCCGCGCAGACCTCAGCCAACCCTTTCCCGGCATATTTCGCCGCGGCTTCCGGGATGAGATACCCGGCTTTGCCGCAGGCGATGGCAGAACATCCAGTCTGGACGACAAGAAT
Source organism: uncultured Eubacteriales bacterium (assembly GCA_964580435.1). Taxonomy (GTDB): domain Bacteria; phylum Acidobacteriota; class Aminicenantia; order Aminicenantales; family UBA8522; genus CAZKEW01. The sequence continues at coordinate 12,665 of CAZOKP010000012.1, read as the reverse complement.
ATCATTGGCGATAAGCTCTCCCACCAGGTTCACATGGACTTGGTCATGGATCACTTTAGGGTTGGAGCAGCCGACGACTGCAGCGACTCCCTTGATCCTGCCGTTGATAACATTATCATTAAGAGGGATATACGATTCGCGAAATCTTCCGCCGAGCATGTAGTTGATCGCTTCATGACTGAACCCGGCGACGAGGTCCATCTTTTCCTTGGGGATATCCACTTTTTCCCTGTTGGGAAAATTCAGGATGGCCTCTTTGACGATCTCTTTGGCCGTCTGGAGGGCGTTCTCCTCGGAAAATTTATAGTATCTGGCGCCCTCGATTTTCGCTTTCGCCGACGTGGTGACGAGCTTCGTATGATAGCATTTGCAGATTTCAGGCAGCGAAGGCATGATGCACTGGACGTCGACGATCATCGCTTCGACGGCGCCGGTGATGATGGCCAGCTCTTGTTGGAGTGTGTTTCCGGCGATCGGAAGTCCGTGCCGAATCAGAATCTCGTTGGCCGTGCAGCAGATTCCGGCCAGGTTGATTCCCCGGGCGCCTTTCGATTTGGCCAGGTCCAGCAATTCCTGATCTTGGGCGGCCAGGACCAGCATTTCAGACAGGACGGGCTCATGACCGTGAACGACGATATTGACCTGTGTTTCTGATAAGACTCCCAGATTCACCTGCCCCCGAATAGGGGAGGGAGTGCCGAAGAGGATATCTTGAAGCTCCGTGGCAATCATTGAGCCTCCCCAGCCATCGGCCAAGGCCGTTCTCGCACCCTGAAGCATGATGTTCCGGTAATCATGGTCGACGCCCATATTGGTCCGGTGCATCATTTCGACAATCTCTCTGTCGATGCCCCGAGGTGTTACACCCCATTCTCTCCAGATATCCTGCCGGGTTTGGGGAGCCATTTTGACAAAAGAGATCTCGCCGTCCTGCTGGCCGAAATTTTCTAAGGCCTTGGCAGCTACTTCAGCCGCGATAATATGTTTACCCCTGTTCTCCACCGCAACCCCCAGGACGGCGGCGACTTTTTTGAGCTTGTTAACGTCTTTGATCGAATATCCCGAATGCGGCGACCGCGCAGCCGTGAGCAGCGTCCTGGCCACCTCCCGCCCATGATCGGAATGAGCCGCCGCCCCGGCCGCGATCATCCGGGCGAAATTACGCGCGACGATGACTTCGGCCGTGGCTCCGCAAACGCCTCTTTGCGGGCTTTTGCCGCGGGGATGAATTCGGCAGGGGCCCATGAAACAAATACGACAGCAGAGGCCCTGTTCGCCGAACCCGCAATGCGGTGTCTGCAGGGTGGAGCGGTCCCAGACCGTTGCGATCCCCTCCTTAGCTGTTTTCTCCAGCAAGCGGTTGACGGAACGATCGATGCTTCGCTCTTTCATCTTTCCTGTCTTTTCCGACTTTCCTGTCGAAGTCGACGGCTGATTTCCGAGAGATAGCGGAAAATCTTCTCGGAGAGGTCCACGGAGAGAGACCCCGTCCCGCAGCTTGGCGTCAGGAGGCATTGGTCCCAGATCAAGCCCCGGTCTATTCCTTTGGCCGCCAAATTATCGACCTTTTCCTCCAGCTTCCTGAGCAGAGAGTCGGGCGTTTCCTTCAGGATTTTTTCCGAGGTGGGCACGATTCCCCAGGCCAAAGCGCCGCCGGCCTCCAGAAATTTTTTTATCTGTTCGGGATAATAGCGAATCGTGTCACCGAATTCATAGGCGTCAAAACTGATGATGTTGACCCCGGCGTCGATCAGGATCGGCCATTCCGTGTTGCCGCAGCAGTGGGTGCCGACAAGGGCGCCATCGCTTTGAACGGCCTCGACAACTTCTCTGATCGAGCTGACCACATCTTCCCTTTGAACGCTGACATATGTGGATGAGCCGAAGGCGGAAAGAATCGGCTCGTCGACAAAGCAGATTTGCCGGAATCCGAGCGGCTTGAACTTGCTCACCAGCCAGCGCGCTTTCATGGTGATGGCCTTGACGACGACATCCCGAAACACCTCATTGTAGTAGATGGCCCGCTTGTTCTCATCCACAGTCGCCAACCCGAAGGTCACGGGCCCGGTCACCTGACTCTTGAAGAATTGAAGAGAGGGGCGCTCTTTTTCGGCCAAAAGCCTTTCCATCTCCCAGATGCCGCGGCTGAACGTCGGCGAGATCTTGAAGTGGTCCAGGTTCTCGGTCATGACGTTTTCATAGAATTCTTCCAAGGCTCCGGTCGGGTCTCCGCTGGTGTCAACAAACATCCGCTGCTTGACTTCATCCAGGACTATGCGGGGAATCCCTTCGCTGTACTGAATCTCCATTTGCTCCCGGAAGTCCACCGTAGAAAGCTGAGGCCAGAACGGGATCTCGGGAAGATTGTCCAGGATCACCCGACAGGCGGCTGAGGCCGTCTTGTGAGGAAAGCTGCCGATGCCCGTGGCTAGGCCGCTGGGTTTAAAATTCATGGACGCCTCCCTTCCTTGTTTCCTCTCTCAACGCTAAAATATGTTGTTCCATCTGATCAGAGCAAGGAACTCCTTTAGAAATAATAATATAGCGGGGGAATGATCCTTGGATATAGTAAACCGGATTTAAAAAATTGTATAATTCTGCTAAAAATGACCTAAAACAGGCTGGTTCTATGAGGGAAATCGAGAGAGGATGCCGTCATAGATTTCCCTAAATTCCTGTTTGAGGCCTTCATCCAGGATGTCTATCAAAGGCCGGCTGTTCATATCTGAATCCCTGATAAGGTCACGATCGGAAATCGTTCCCAGGATAAGATGGGGAGGGAATTGGTCTTTGATCCAGCGCTTCTGCCGCTCGTCCTGAATTTTGTTGCCGCTGATCCCGAAGGATTTCACTCCGATGTCTCCGGCCAGTTTCATGATCGTGTTCGCCGCCGCCAAACTCCGCGAGCCGGGTTCGACGACAATGATCATCAGATCAATAGACCGGGACGTGGCCCGTCCCAGGTGTTCGATTCCGGCCTCCATATCCACGATGACGACTTCGTCGCGGTGGAGAATGATTTCCGAGAGGAGGCTGCGCAGGAGGGTGTTTTCGGGGCAGGCGCATCCGGATCCTCCTTTTTGTATCCCGCCCATAACGAGCAGCTTGATCCCCTGAAAATGGACGCAGAATTGGTCGGGAATATCGCTGACGGTCGGGTTGACCTTGAACATTTGGCCGAATTGACCGGCTCTGGCCCCGGTTCTTTCCTCGACGAGCTGCCGGTGCCTCGAAATCGGGACGATCGACCGGGCTTGGTCCTCGGGAAGTCCGATCGCCGAAGCCAGGTTGGAAACCGGGTCGGCATCCACGGCTAAGACTTTGTACCCGTCCCTGTTGAAATAGTGGGCCAGGACGCCGGCGATGGTCGTTTTTCCGGTCCCGCCTTTTCCGGCAATGGCCAATTTCATGTCATTTCTCCTCGTCTTTATCGAGCGTTTTTAGGTGGCCAAGAGTTGGTTGACCAAAGAAACGGCGGACGAGGCGTCTTTGGCATAGCCATCCGCTCTTATTTCTCTGGCGTAGGAAGGCGTGATCGGGGCCCCGCCGATGATGATTTTTACAGATTTTCTTAGGCCCTTTTTTTCGACGGCCTCGATAACTTCTCTCATGGACCCCATCGTCGTCGTCAAAAGGGCGGACATCCCCAGGATCCCGGGCTTTCCCTTTTTTATCTCTTTGATGAACGTTTCTTTGGACACATCGATCCCCAGGTCGGTGATTTCATACCCTTCTTTCTCCAGCATCACGATGACGATCTTCTTGCCGATGTCATGCAGGTCTCCCTTGACTGTCCCCATGACGATTGTGCCTTTGGAGGGATAGCCCCGCCCGGCCAGATAGGGACGGATAATGTCCATCCCGGCTTTCATCGCTCTCGTGGCGATCAGCACTTCCGGAATAAAGATTTCATTCTCCTTGAATTTTTTGCCGACCGCGTGCATCCCTTTGATCAGGGAATGATTCAAGATGTCTTCGGGGCGGATGTTCTGTTCGAGGGCCTTTTTAGTCAACTCCTTGACCGTGGGAGAATCCCCGTTTTCGATGCTGCAGGATATCTTTTTCAATATCTCCACCGGTGCCTCCGTCGGACGCGTTTATTCTATAAGAAATGGAGGCAAAAAGAAATCCCGGCCAGGATGCGAAATTCCTGGATTTTCCGGAAGATTCTGTTGTATAATTATGCTACTTTGTCGGGAGACGGCCGAAAAATGTCGATCCGCCAATTGATCCCCAGACCCAAATTTGACCTCCTTTCCAAGAAATATGTCAAAAAGACCGGGCTGCCGCTCGTCCTGGTGGACCTGAGCGGAGAGATTATTTACGAGCTCAACAGATGTTCTCTCTGCGAAAAAGTCCTGGGAGAAGAGGACAGGATTTTGAAAAAAAACTGTCGCTTGAAAATGCTCAAAGCGGTCCAAGAGGCCTTCCGCTGGGGCGAAGGATACATCACCAGCTGTCCTGCGGGGCTGATCATGTTCGCCGTGCCGATCATCCACAAGCAAAGGCTGAGCGGAGGCTTTTTGAGCGGGTTCGCCATCTTCCCGGAGATGAAAAGAGACATCGTCGAGGAAATCCAGGAGAACCTGAGAGAGCACTGCCCTTCCGCTCGCGGGCTGAACACGGGGCCTTTAAAATTAAAGGTATTTTCCTTGAGAAAGGTGCGGGAGGATGTCGCCCATCTCTTCAAGCTGACGAGAGAATTCCATATCAATGACGTCAGTTTCCTGCAGGACAGACAGGAGAAATATGTCCAACAATTCAAGATCGCCAATTTTCTCGACGAGCTCAAGAAGAGCAGCCCGAATATCGCCAGGAAAATACTGGACAAAGAGGATGAGATCATCCAGAAGGTCAAGCTCGGCGACAAACCAGGAGCGCGAGAGATACTCAATGAGTTCCTGGGTTCCATTTTTTTTGAGAGCGGGATGAACTTCGAGCTTATCAAGGTCCGCATTATCGAACTGGTCGTCATCATATCCCGGGCGGCGATGGAAGCCGGGGTGGAAGCCAGAGATTTGGTGGGGCTCAACTATTCTTATCTGACGGAGCTGAATAAAGCGACCGACTTGGATGAGCTGTTGCTGAAGCTTACGGACATCCTGGAGAATTTTATCGCCAAGGTCAGCCTGACCAAAGATAAGAAAAGGAAGGCGCGGATGAGGGACATGTGCGGTTATATCGAACAGAATTTCACCGGGAAGGTCACCGCCAGGGAGGCAGCAAGAGCGGGCGGGTTGAGCGTGAGCCGGGCTTTGCACCTGATCAAGGAAGAAACGGGCTTGTCCCTTTCGGAATATATCAAGAAGCTGAGAATTGATTACGGCAAGTATCTGCTGCTAAACACAGACATTAGCCTTGCTGATGTAGCGATCGAAGCCGGTTTCTTTGACCAAAGTCACTTCAGCAAGACTTTTAAAAGAATGGAAAAAATGACGCCTTTCCATTTTCGAAAAAAATACAGGCTTTCCTAGGCCGAGGAGCCGAGAAGGAGAAGTAAAGATGACCAAAGTATTCGACCTGGGCCAGATCAAGAGAGTTTTGAAAGGACTCGATCCCGTTTGGGACATCGAGCAGGGATTCGTGGCCTATTCCAAGGGCCTGGCGGTGGTGCCGCCCGTAGGAGAGCTCGGGTTCAAAGACCCTCCCGGAGAGGTCCACATCAAGTACGGCTATTTGATCGACGACGATTATTATGTCATCAAGATCGCCTCGGGATTCCATGCCACAAAAGAATCTAAGCGGTACAAGAGCGATGGACTCATGCTGCTGTTCAAGCAGGGCACGGGAGAGCTGGTCTGCGCCTTGCTCGATGAATGCCATCTGACTCATGTGAGGACGGCTGCGGCGGGCGCTGTCGTCGCGAAATATCTCGCGCCCAAACATGTTCACTGCATCGGCATTTTCGGCGCCGGGGTCCAGGGAAGAATGCAGCTCGAGTATTTGAGGCCGGTCGTCGACTGCCGTGACGTTATCGCCTGGGGCTTGAACCAGACGGAACTCGATGAATACAAACGGGACATGGAGCCGCTTGGATACAACATCCGAACTACGCTCAACGCTGAGGATATCGCTTCGAACTGCAATCTTATTGTCACGGCCACGCCTTCGACGTCTCCCTTGCTCTTGGCCGACCAGGTCCAGAAAGGCGTCCATATCACAGCCATGGGCTCTGATACGCCGGAAAAAAATGAACTGGACCCCAGGATTCTCCAGAAGGCCGATCTTGTTGTCGCCGACAGCATTAGTCAGTGCCTCATCCGGGGAGAAATTCATCACGCCATTCAAGCCGGCGTGCTGAAACAGGACCGCGTTGTGGAGCTGGGGAACGTTATCCTCAACAAAGAGCTCAGGAGGTCTTCCGACGAACAGATAAGCGTCGCGGACCTGACAGGTGTTGCCGTCCAGGACATCCAGATCACCAAAGCCGTGTATAAAGCCCTAAGCTCTGCGCGGGCCTAGCTTTCAGCAGGGAGGCTGTCCCGCCGCCTTGAGCCCCCGGCTCCGGCTGGACAAAATCATGACTTTTGTTTACAATGTCCAAACAGCGGTGAAACTCCTTCGTTTTCATGCCGTTATGAGGGAGTTTGAGGAGCGCGACCGTCTGCTGGCCCTGCAGAAGGTCATGGGTCCGAGCCCCATTATCCGCTCCTCGCCTGCAGTGCCGGGGCTGGTCCTCAAAGAGAGCTGTCCCTGCAATAAAGGCGCGGTACCCAAGAGGCTAAGGGAGAGGTCTGCAAAACCTCGATTCGGCGGTTCGAGTCCGCCCCGCGCCTCCATCCTTCTCAACGAAGTGAAGTCCCTGGAGCCCGGGCCACAGAAATTATTTGACTATCAAGAGAAAAAATACTATTAATAGTGACGAAATCAACCCAAGGAGGCGCTTTATGAATCTTGTTTCAAGAGCTCAGGCAATTATCCTCAAGCCAAAGGAAGAATGGATTAAGATCAAAGTTGAGCCGACGACCGTTCAGCAGCTCTTCACCCAGTATGCCGTCATCCTAGCCGCCATTCCGGCCATTGCCCAGTTCATCGGCAACGGCCTAATCGGCAGGAGGATTCCTTTTGCCGGCTGGGTGAGGTTCCCCATCGGCTCGGCGATTTTCCAGGCCATTCTCTACTACGTCTTTACCCTGGTCAGCGCATATGTCTTTGGGATCGTGATCAATGCGCTGGCGCCGAGTTTCGGCTCGAAGCAGAGCCCTGAAACCGCGATGAAGCTGGCCGTTTACAGCATGACGCCCATCTGGATCGGGGGCATCTTCTACATTATTCCGTTCTTGGGATTCCTGGCTTGGCTGGCCGGCCTCTATAGTCTCTATGTCCTTTATCTTGGTTTTAACAATCCGCTGATGGATACTCCCAAGGAAAAGGTCGTCGGCTATCTGCTTGTCAGCTTCGTTGTGATCATCGTTTTGTCTCTGGTTGTCGCCCTGGTTCTCGGAGCGATTTTCACCGTCGGAGCGATCAGAGGCATCTAATCGGCCGGCCCGTGCGTTCCTTCGATTTCGCGAACGATCTTTAGAAACGCTTCCTGCGGAGAGGACGCTCCGGTGATGGGGCGTCCGATGACCAGGTAATCCGCACCTTTCCCGAGCGCCTCTGCTGGCGTCATGATCCGCTTCTGGTCATGGACGGCCGCCCAGGAGGGCCGGATTCCCGGAGTGACCACGAGAAAATCCTTGCCCCATTCCTTTTTGATGATCTCGATTTCCTGGGGGGAACAGACGACGCCGTCAAGGCCGGCCTCCTTGGCCAGCGAAGCCAATCTCAAGACCTGCCCGTCGACGGACGCAGAGATACCGATGTCCTTGAGTTCGGCCTTCTTGAGGCTTGTGAGAACGGTTACACCCAGAAGATAAGGCCTTGATATTTTATAATTTGCGGCTTCCTGCGCGGCCGCTTCGGCGGCCCTGGCCAGCATCTCTCTCCCACCCGATGTATGAAGAGTAAGCATATGCACACCGCGCCTTATGGCGGACCGGACAGCTCCCGCAACGGTATTGGGAATATCGTGGTACTTGAGGTCCAGGAAGACTTTCTTTTCTCGGCGCGCGATCTCTTCGAGGAGACCTGGCCCTTCAGCGGTGAAAAGCTCCATGCCGACCTTGAAGACCTGAGCATCCTTGAGTTTGCCGACCAGAGAGAGGGCCTCCTGTCTGTTTCCCACATCCAGAGCGACAATGATTTTTTCTCTGAGCTTGTCCTGTCTTTCCATGGTCTTCCCCACTAGGTTTGAAGCGTCCCGATAATCTCTTCGATCTTCTTGATTTTCTTATCCCGACAGTAGTCCTCGATTTCCCGGATGATCCGGACCGTGGCATCCGGGTTGACGAGATTCGCTGTCCCCACCTCGATAGCTCTGGCGCCGACGATCAGGAACTCGATGGCATCCCGGCCGGTCATGATTCCGCCCATCCCGATCACAGGGATTTTTACGGCTTTGGCCACCTGGTAGACCATCCGCAGGGCCAGGGGTTTGATGGCCGGGCCGCTGAGCCCGCCGAAAATATTGGCCAGCCTGGACCGCCCCGTATCCACGTCCACGGCCAAAGCCAGGAACGTATTGACCAGGGAGACCGCGTCCGAGCCCGCCTCCTCGGCGGCCAGGGCGATCTCGACGATATCAGTAACGTTGGGGGAGAGCTTGGTGATGATCGGGCGGCGGCTTGTCTGTTTGGCCAGCTCGACAAGAGAGAACGTCGCGTCCGTGTTTAAGGCGGGACAGAAACCGTCCTTTTTCACGTTTGGGCAGGAGATATTGAGCTCGAAGGCGGCGATCCGCTCGTGCGCGTTCAAAAAGTCGATGACCTTAGCATACTCCTCGTCCGTTTCGCCGCAGACGTTGACGATGAGGGGAGTCTTGAGCTTTTCGAGCTGAGGCAGGATCTTCTCGCAGAAGGCCTGGACGCCAATCCCTTGTAATCCGATCGAATTTATAAGTCCACTCGCGCTCTCGGCCAGCCGCGGCGGCGGGTTTCCGGGACGCGGATGAAAATAAAGCCCCTTGACGACCATCCCCCCCAGTCTGTTCAGGTTGAGGAACGGTGCGAACTCGAGGCCGTAGCCGAACGTGCCGCTGGCGACGAGCACAGGATTCCGGAGCTTGAGGAAGCCCAGGTCGGTCGTGAGGTCGGGCTGGCGGACGCTCATGAATCTTCTTCCTCCCAGACGATCTCGGAGCCGCGGAAGACAGGCCCTTCTTCACAGATTTTTGTCCATTCCGCCTGATCGCCCTTTTTGATCCGCCTGACGCAGCCCCAACAGGCGCCGATCCCGCAGCCCATGATGGATTCGAGAGAGAACTGGGCCGGGATGCCGCGCGCTTCGGCCAGAGCGGCCACGGCCTTCATCATGAGGGCGGGTCCGCAGGCGTAAATGTGCCCGGGTCGCGCGCGCGCGCGTTGGAGTTCTCCTTGAAGGAGGGAGCTGATAAAGCCTTTGAATCCGCATGAACCGTCGTCTGTCGAAACAAAGAGGTCAAATCCTTCTTTATGGAATTTCTCCAGAATGGGAAGTTCGGCTTCGGTCTTGCCGCCGTAGAATATGATGGGATGGATGCCTCCGGCGCGAAGCTCCTGAGCCAGAAAGTAGAGCGGCGCTATTCCTCTCCCTCCGCCCACAAGAAAAACCGTCTTTTCTTTCAGGTTCCTTTTGAACGTGAACCCTTTCCCCAACGGGCCGAGGACATCTAAAATCTCGCCCGTGTTCTTTTCTGCCAGAATCGCTGTCCCCGGCCCTGCCTTGGTGAAGAGAATCTCGATGGTATCCTTTTCCCGGGCATGGATGCTGAACGGCCGCCGCAGCAGGGGATGGGCTTGCTCATTCACCCTGACCATCAGGAATTGACCAGGCTGAGCCTGCCGGGCGATCTGCGGCGTCCGGAGTCCAAGAAGAACGTAATTATCCCACCTTTCCTTTCTGATAATGAGGACAAGCGGGTCTCTGAGCATGGGGCTGTGATCATCAGAAAAAATATCAGATTCGCCCCCCTTTGGCAACAGAAAAATCAGGCCGGCTCTCCCTGAAAAACGTTCCCATCCAAAAATTGCCGCTAGGACTCGCCAACGGGTCCTGTCGTTGCGTCCCTCCGCCTGGGGGATGAGGGGAGGGATGATGTGGTGAGAAGTCCGTATGAGCGACGAGCGGGCATGGTTCCTCGAAGAGGAGAGCGAGGAGCGAATCGAGCAAGATTTCCTCGCTGGGGAAATCGCAGCGTGACTTCGAGCCACATATCCCGAGCCTTGTCGGGGGGGCCCCCCAGCCGCGCCACCCATTAGCTGCTACCCTGATTATCGCTGACCTTTTAAAAGCACCTCATCTATGGATAGCAACGTTTTCTAGCGGCAATTTTAGGACTAGCGTTTTTTTTGACAAGGACCATCCGTTTGCCCGATAATTATATGTCCTTATGCTTTTTTAAGGAGCACTTATAAATGGATATTTCTTACAGAGGCCGCACCATCCAGGCTTCGCCGATCCGCAAACTCAAGCCCTATGCCGACCAGGCCATCGCCCGTGGGATCAAAGTCTATTTTATCAATATTGGCGATACTGATGTCCCTACGCCCCAACCCGTTCACGATGCCTTCCATAGCTTTAGCGACAAGGTGTTAAGCTACGGTCCGGCCCAGGGCTTTCTTGAGCTTAGGCAGGCGATTGCCGATTATTTCAAGTATTACCGCATTCCCATCGCTGCCGACGACGTCATCATCACGACGGGCGGGTCGGAGGCTATCCTTTTTTCCTTTAGCGCCGTTGCTGACCCGGAAGAAGAGATCATCATCCCCGAGCCGTTCTACACGAACTACAACGGCTATGCTTCTCTCGCTTCGGTGAAGATCGTCCCGTTGACCTTGAGGGTGGAGGACGGCTACCGCCTGCCGCCTCGGGCCGAGTTCGAGGCCAAAATAACGGCGAAGACAAAGGCTCTGGTTCTTTGCTCGCCCAATAACCCTACCGGGACGGTCTATACGCGGGAGGAACTTAGGACCGTTGCCGACATCGTTAAAGAGCACGATCTTTTTCTCATCGGCGATGAGGTCTATAAAGAATTTATTTATGATGGCGCAACCCACACGAGCATCCTGGAATTCGAGGACATCCGGGACCGGACCATTGTTGTCGATAGCATCTCTAAGCGCTATAGCTGCTGCGGGGCGCGCATCGGCGCCGTTATCACTAGGAACAGTGCCATCTATCAGGCCGTCCTCCGCTTTGCCCAGGCCAGGCTCTGTCCTCCCAGCGTCGAGCAGCGCGCCGCGCTGGCCGCCTACCGGATGGGAATGGATTACTTCAACCCGGTTCGGGAGGAATACCAGAGAAGAAGGGATGTCCTGTACGAGGGGCTTCGGAGCATCCCCGGAGTCGTGACCTATAAACCTCAAGGGGCTTTCTACGTCACCGTCAAGCTTCCCATCAAAGACAGTGAGCACTTTGTCGTCTGGATGCTGACCGAGTTCAACCTCGACGGCGAAACGGTCATGGTTGCCCCGGCCCAGGGCTTTTATTCCACGCCCGGAAAAGGCTTGGACGAAGTCAGGATCGCCCATGTCCTCAACGAGAAGGATTTGCGGCGCGCGATCAAGGTTCTTAAAGCCGGGCTTGATAAGTACAAAACGCTTTTCCCTTGACCGACCCGGCGGTGGAATTGAAAAAGATTTTCCGCGAGATCGTCTTTATCGTCCTCGTCAGCTCTGTCCTTGGCGCCGCAGTCAATTTCTCCCTGGTCCGGCGGTTCGTCCGGGGAGAGTTCAGGCAGGGATTTCTGGCCCGAGAAAAATTCCCGGGAATCCGCTTTATCGCCCTCCAAGAGACAGAAGACCTCTTTGGCCGGGGGCAGGCCGTCTTTGTGGACAGCCGTCCTCGGGGTGAGTTCGACGCCGGGCATATCCCGGGCGCCCTGAATATTCCCCTGAAGGAGAACAAGAGCGGGCTTGCCCCCGGATCGCTCCCGGTTCCTCAGGACCGGACCCTAGTCGTCTATTGCGAGGGAGGAGACTGCCAAGCGAGCATCGCGCTGGCCAAGCTTGCTCAGGCCCTTGGTTTTCACGACATCAGGATCTTTTCTGGGGGCTGGACTGAATGGAGCGCGTCCGGCCTTCCCCTGGAATTATCGCGATGAGCGGCAATAAATGGGTTCTCTTGGGCTGCAGGCTTGTAGTCGGAGGCCTTTTCATCTGGGCGGGCGTTCTTAAAATCATCGACCCTCTGGGTTTCGCTCAGAGCATCGAAAACTACAGGTTCTTTCCTCGCGGGCTTGTCTTCATCATTGCCATCGTCCTGCCCTGGGTCGAGGTCTTGAGCGGCGTTTTTCTCATCGTCCACCTCTTCCGGCGCTCGAGCGCCCTCATCATCTCTGTTTTGCTTATTGGATTTATCGGCCTCGTTGTTATCGCCATGTTGCGGGGGATCGACACGACCTGCGGCTGCTTCGGCAGCCTCAGCCGCAAAGCCGACCTCAGCCTTATCCTAATGGATACGGGGATGCTTTTTCTGGCGCTGAACGTCTTTTTCGCCAACCGCCAACCTCGTTGATCTATGAGGGATTTTTACTCCCCCAAAATTGCCGCTAGGACTTGCCAACGGGTCCTGTCGCGGCATCCCCCCTCCTGGGGGATGAGGGGAGGGATGATGTGGCGAGAAGTCCGTATGAGCGAGGAGCG
>CAZOKP010000011.1:10941-51077 GCA_964580435.1 uncultured Eubacteriales bacterium | reverse complement strand
GGACGGTTGACTTCGAAGCGGTCAAGGACGTATATGGCGGCAAAGCACAACAGTCAGGCCACGGCGATATGGAGGAGGCGGCGCTTGTCATGGCCTCTAATCCGGAGCTTGTCGACAGAAAAATGTACGAGAAACTTGGCCAAGATAACGTCGGGAATATCCGGACTGAGGCAGGCGTCGTTCTGCTGCCGGCCTGGTCAACGACAATGTATCCGGAGAAAGGAGTGGGCTATCTCAATTTTGACGTGGCCAAGGCCAAGGAATACGCCGCCAAAAAAGCAGACTATATCGCCACAACTTTTCTCGAGGCGGTGCGGCGCTGGGAAATGATGGAGAGCTGGAAAAAAGAATAGCCTCATGCATGTCTTGATCACAGGAAAACCGCGGACAGGGAAGACGACCCTCATCAAGAGAATTATCGATGAATGCGGGTCGGCCTGCGGCGGCTTTTACACGGAAGAAATAGCAAAGGATGGGGAGCGCGTCGGGTTTATGATCAGGACAACAGAGAAAAAGGAGGCAATTTTGGCGGAAAAAGGCCTGAACAGTCCCTTCCGCCTGGGCAAATATGGGATAAACTGCCAGAATCTCGACAAAATTGGCGTAGCCGCAGTCGAAGAAGCGCTGCGAAATAAGGAGGTTATTGTCATTGATGAGATCGGCAAAATGGAGCTTTTTTCCCAGAGTTTCAAGGATGTCGTGATGAAAGCCCTCGATTCCGGCAAGCGGGTGGCGGGAGTCATCCATCCGGCTGAATGGTCCTTCTTGAATGCGATCCGGAAGCGCCGTGACGTCCAGCTCCTCGAAGTCGACGGCATGAACAACGGCCTAATTTGGGAAAAAATCAAGTCTCTTTTTGGCTTTCAGGAATAGATCCTCTAAAAGGAGGAAGACATGATCTGGTGGGTTTTTGCTTTGACCTTCTTAAGCATTCTATCCTATCTTTCCGATGTGGGCGTCCTCACTTTTCTAAACATCAGAGTTCCTGTTATCAATGCCTCTCTCCTAAGTCTGTTTATCCTGCTCTCTGCCTTGGGGTTGCTTTCTCGCATATTTTATAGGAAGAGGAACGGACAGCGGGAGAAGATGGAGAAAAGGCTTCAGGAGCTGGAAGGCAAATTAGCCGCCCTTGCTTCAATGAAAAAATAAACGCGGTGGCCAGGTCACTGCATCCGGCGGATGCGGACCTCGATCTCCGGATCGTTCTTCAGAAGCTCCCCAAGCAGGGATGGATCTGTCGCTCCATAGTGGTAAGGATACAGCACTTTGGGATGGAACGACCTGGCCGCTTCGGCAGCCATTGCCGGGGTCATGGTATAGGGGAGATTCATCGGCAGAAAGGCGATGTCGATGTTCCTGAGTTCCTTTATCTCAGGGATATTCTCAGTATCTCCGGCGACATAAACTCTTTTTTCGCCGAACGTGAGGACATAGCCATTCCCTTGTCCCATGGGATGAAAAGGATTGCCGGGGCTTTTCATGTGGACGATGTTATAGGCCGGAACCGCCTCGATTGTGATACCCTTTTTGATGATCGTCTGGCCGTTCTTCATAACGAGGCCGCCTGCGACCTTTTCAGCGCCGATGGGGGTGAGAATAAGGTCTGTGCCGGGTGTGCGGAGGATTTCGATCGCTTTGGGGTCAAGATGGTCGCCGTGCTCGTGGGTGATGAGGATGAGGTCCGCTTTGGGGAGCCGGGAGTAATCGGCGAGATTGCTAACCGGGTCGACATAGATCGCTTTGCCCCCGAAATCAAACATCAGTGAGCCGTGGCCGATGAAAGTGATCTTCAAGTCGCCCTGTGACGTCGGGAAGACGTCCTGTTCGAGCTCGGCCGCTCGGGCCTGGCCCAACAAGATCCAAAAAGAACAGGCTGCGAGGAAGAGCCCAATTTTCGTCATTGTTTGTACCTCCGGTCGCTTCCATTATATCTCTATCCGAAAAGGCGCGCCAGAATGCCGCGGAGCCGGTTCCCGTCACCTGATGATGGCTGATGGATTCGGGCTGAAGGGGTTGATTCGGGCGGCTAGGGAGAAAAGAAAAGGATAGCTCCCTTTGAGATGGCTGGTGTAGGTGATCCATTCGCTGGCGATCTGCAAATAGGCCCGTTTTAAATCCGTCCCGAGGTGCTCGAGGTCGGAGGCAGGAAGCCCATCGAGCTGGCCCTCCCTAAAAGTCAATTCTTCGGCCAGGTGGAAAACCGCCCAGAGCAAGTCCGTGAACCGGTCGTGTTCGAGGAGATTCGGGTTTTCCAGAAGCTGAAGAAGAAAAGTCCGCTTGCGCACGAGGAAGCCCTGAAGCTCGTGCAAGGTCGGTTCATCGATGACGATTCTGTAGGAAAACCGGCGGGCCGACTCGGCCGCGTTTTCGAAGTCCTTTTTCGTCCAGGCCGGCTTGATCTCGAGCTGTTTTCGCATGTCGGGGGCATTCGCCACGAAGACGGAGAACTTCCCCAGGAGTTCAAGTCCCACCTCGCTGAAGAAGGTTCCTATGACCATGTTGAGTTTTTTCATCAGGGTCTGCTTTTCTCTTTGGCTGAGCAGCCGCTCGATGAACAATGTCACCATCAGGACGTTGATGAAAAGGAAAGCGAAATCGCTGGTCAAGTAGATAAAGATATGCCGGATATCGTGGAAGAGAAGATAATGGATGAAATAGGTCAGGGCAGAACAGGCCAAGAGAAGGAAAGTGATCCAAAATCGCCAGGTGAGATGTTTTTTCATCGGTCGAACCTCCTCGTCCCGAAGGATGCCTTTTTGAGCCATCATCATACAGGAATTTGCCGGGAAAAATAAGAGAGGAGGGCATCAAGACATGAATCAAGGAATTGACAGGAGACTGGGTCTTGGCATAAAATAATGCTGGCCCTTCAAATTCTATGTTCAGATCTCGGCGTGTATTTCTCGTTTTTTTTCTTACCCTCCTCAGCGTCTGCATCATAGTGTGTAAGGCATCAAGAAAGCAGGCCTCGACTTCCGCTTGAGATTTCCGATGAAAATGAATTCCGGCAAGTCCATCGAATTTTTGCTGGCCAGAGGCAACCTGCCGATCCTGTATTGGCTCAAGAGAGATATCCTGGATGTCCCCATCGACCGTGAAATCAGGAACCTGCGCAAGTTCGCCACCCGGATCAGGATCCTGGAAACTCAGAAGCCGGACGGCAGCTGGTGGGACAAACGATCAGACACTCCGATCCAGTGGGAACGAACGCTTTACCGCATGGATACGCTGAGGAACCTCTTTCGCCTTTATGACTACGGATGCACCCTCAAGGAAGAAGGAATTCAGAAGGGGCTGAGTTTCTTATATGCTCTTCAATCCAAAGAGGGCGATTTTCGCGGAACGGTCCTCAATGAGCACACCCCGACTTTTCATGCCCTGGTTCTGGAGATCCTCTGCCGCTACGGCTTGGACAAAGAGCGCCGCGTCCAGAAAGGATTTCGCTGGATCCTCGGGAACAGACAGAAGGACGGAGGCTGGGCGAACTTTAACTGTCATCCAACCGAGAACAATGGCAAATCCAGCAGCTATTCGCGCAATCATCTTCGCGGGCAGCCTTATAAGCCCCGCAAATCCCAGGCGTTTTCTCATCATGTCACGGGCATGGTCCTGAGAGCTTTTGCCGAGTCGCTGACCTGGAAAAAAAGCAAGCCGGCCCGCCAGGCTGGGGAGATGCTCGTGAGCAGCTTCTTCCAGGAAGAAGTGGTGGAGGGCAAAGTCTTTCCTTCGGACTGGGATCGGATCTGCTACCCGTTCTGGAATACGCACATGTTGAGCTGCCTGGACGCGCTTTCGAAATTGGGCTTTACCGCCGAGGATGAGACCATTCAAAAAGGACTGGTATGGCTCCTGAAGAAGCAGAACGTCCATGGTTTTTGGGAATGCGGAAATAAGAAAGCGACTATGGAAGATCACCTTTGGGTCACATTGGCTGTCTTAAGGGTTCTCAAGAGGTTTGAGCTGCTGCGAACCTGATCTTCAATTAACGAATTCGACCAGTTTCTTTTCCATCTCTTGGAGCGCATCCCAGAGCCGGGCTCTGGCCTGGGCAAACTCCAAATTGAGTGCGTTTTTTATCAAAGGCTCCTCATCCTCGAGCACCAGAGTGGCGAAGGTGCCTCCCGCCCCAAAACAAGCCGCGATATTCCGGACAAGCCTCTGGAAGGGCGGGATATCAAAAACTGAAGGGGACATGAGCTGCCGCGTTTCTTCATCAAAGTGAGAGAACACGTTGGCCCATTCCGGATTCTTTCCCATCCTCAAAAGCGCGGCAAGAAGGTCGAGGAGCAGGGCAAGTTCCTCAATGCGCCATTTTTCAATCTGGGCCATGTGTTTCGCTTGCGGGGCCATTGTAATGAATCCGGGCTTGATTTCCAATACGAATAACATTTTTTGAAATAGCGGAACAATGGTGCTATGATTAGACCCTTTCGGAGATGAAATATTTTTTGAGTCTCGGCAGCAATCTTGGGGACAAAAGAAAAAATCTTGGGCAGGGTCTCGACCTGCTGACCCAGGGGGGGGTAAGAATCCTTCGGGCTTCCTCCCTTTACCGGACCCAACCGGTCGGATATGAGAACCAGCCGTGGTTCTACAATCAGGTTGTCGAAGTCAGTGCTCCTCTCAACCCTTATGACCTGCTTCGTTTAATCAAAAAAATCGAAGAGAAGATAGGACGAGAGCCGACCAGGGCTGGTGGCCCGCGTCCGATCGATATCGACATCCTCCTGGCCGAGCACTGGATCATCCAGACGGAGCGGCTGGTCATTCCTCATCCTCGAATGCAGAAAAGGAATTTTGTCCTCCTCCCTTTTAAGGAAATCAGCCCTGAGACGAAACACCCTCTGCTCAAAAATAAGATCTCGGAACTCTGGAGGAATTCGGGAGACTCCTCAGTGGTCCGAAAATTGAAGGCCCTTAAAAGCGGAAGCAAGAAGGCCCGCGTTCTGGAAAAGGAGCAGAGAAAATTTCGAAGGAAAGGCAAAGGGGGCAGGGCAGCCCAGGGGAAAGGATGAAAATGTGAGAAAAGCATTGTTGCTTTTTCTGGCTCTATCCGTTTCGGCGCTCCCGGGGCTGAGCTTTGACATCACGGGTAAGGTTGTCAGCGTCGAAGGAAGGCCTGTATCAAAAGCTGTTATTCTCCACCGTGCGAGCGGCCAGCAAACCTTGTCCAATGAAGAGGGCGCTTTCTTACTGACTGTGCCGGGCGGCGGAAAAGTCGTTTTGGAGGTCATCCATCCGGACTATATGGAAGAAGAGGTCAGTTTAGCGATAAAAGGCCTGTCTCGTCCCGTCACCATAACTCTCACTCCCTACATCCGCCAGCGTGAAGAAGTCGTCGTAACAGCCACGAGATATCCAGAGCCCTCGACCCAGGTCCCGGCGGCGGGCACAGTCCTCACCGCAGAAGCGCTCGAAGAGAAAATAGTCCCAAATGTTGCTGCTGGACTCAAAGACCTGCCAGGAGTCTCTGAGCTCGGGTCGGGTGGGTTCTCCCTTGTTCCTTCAATCCGCGGTCTGGCGCGGCGGCGGGTTTTGCTCATGATCGACGATGCCCGTCTGTCGAGCGACCGGCGCACAGGACCCAGCGCCTCTTTTATCAGCCCAGAGGATATTGAGCGGATAGAGGTCTTGCGCAGCCCTTCCTCCGTCTTCTATGGCTCCGACGCCATGGGCGGAGTCGTCCATATTCTGACCCGAAAAGCGGATGTCCAGGAGGGGATCAGAGGAAGAATTAATACCAAATACGGTACTATTAACCAGGAAAAAGGCCTCGGATTTTCCCTCTCGGGAGGGAAGTCGGACTTCGGATATGCCTTCTCCGTGCAGGGGATTGATGGGGGCGATTATGTTTCTCCGCTGGGGAAAGTGCTCCAATCGCAGTTTACGCAGGGGAGCATTCTCGGAAAGATCTCTTATCAGACAGAAAAAAGAGAGATTACGGGAAGTTTTCTTTTAGCGCGAGGAAGGGATATCGGAAAGCCAAACAGGGACAGCGCGACCAAGCCGACCTGGTACCCTCACGAAAATCAGAATCTTGTGCAGTTTCAATGGCGTGAAAAAGACTTTTGGAGCGGCGGGGATCTTAATTTTCATGTTTATCTCAACCCCAATTTTTTGGAGACAAGGTCGGAGACGATAGCTGATATCAAGACCAAAGAATCTTACAGCAAAACCCAGAGTACGGATTTCGGGGCGCAGTTTTCCGTTAATAAGAGACTGGATGCCTCCCTTCGTTTGACCGGCGGAGCGAATGTCTACGGGCGGTCGGACGCTCAAGCCCTCAACACGGACAAGTACTTCGATGCCCAGGGAAATGTGACCCGGACATTCGAGGAGATGCCCTACACCAATGGAAAAAGGGATGATGTCGGTTTTTTCGTTTCGGCGGATTATGACGGGGTGAGGAACCTCGACCTCGTTGGAGGTGTGAGGCTGGACTTTCTTTACAGCCGAGCGCACCCTGGGGGCCGGCCTGAACCAGTCAAGAGCAAACAGGAGGCCCTGACGGGATTCCTAGCCGCTTCGGTCAAAGTCGCCGAGAACGTCGTTTTGTTTGCCAATGTCTCTCGGGCCTTTCGAGCGCCAGATTTGAACGAGCTCTATTACACGGGGATAACAGGCCGAGGATTCATCATCGCCAACCCTAGCCTCACGCCCGAATCCAGCCTCAATTTTGAGACCGGGATCAAGTTCATTGACAAACGCTTTTTTGCCGGGCTCTATGCTTTTCACTATGAGGTCAAGGGCATGATAGAACGCTTTCTGGTTCAGCCAAAGGTCTATACATATGGAAACATCGAAAAAGGCAGGATTCAGGGGCTGGAAATGGAAATGGAGTGTTTCCCCTGGCCGTGGTTGAACGTGTTTGGAAACCTCCAGCTTCTCGACGGAAAGAGCCAAGAAACGGGTAACCCTTTAAACGATATTCCTCCGCAAAGGCTTTTTCTGGGCACCCGGGTCTGGGCCGGCCGCTTTTCTTTCGAAGTCAATGGGACTTGGCAGCAGAAAAAAGACAATCCCGGCCCTGCCGAAATCTCTATTGCTGAAGCGCAGTATGTCAACCTAAAAGCGTCTTATTTCTTTGCCCCCTCCGTGAACATTTACTTTGTTCTTTCCAACCTTTTCAATGAGGCTTACCTGGCCAGGCCTGACCCGGAATCCGTGGAAGAACCGGGGAGGAATTTTCTTTTCGGCATCAGCTATTCTTTTTAAGGATCCAGGAGGAGATTATGAAAAGAATATTTACTGGCTCGAGTTTGATCATCTGTCTTTGGGCAAACATTTTGTTTTTTCTCGGATCTCCGGTGCCTCTTTCCGGCGCCCCGCCCTTTGCACTGGAGGCCGTTATGGGCGCTCCCTTTCCTTCGGACCTTGTCGCCTCGCCCCGAGGAGACCTCGTTGCTTGGGTCTTTAATGAGCAGGGGAGGAGGAACATCTGGGTCGCCAAAGGGCCCGAATATAAGCCTAAGAAACTGACGGCGTATTTTGAGGATAATGGACAAGAGATCACACGGCTGGCATTTAGTTCGGACGCGTCGGTCATCGTCTTTGTCCGCGGAGGAGCGGCCAATAGGGCTGGTGAATACCCGAACCCGACATCCGACCCGAAAGGCGTGGAACAGGATATCTGGGCGATTAGGGTCAGCGGAGGTGAGCCCTGGCGCATCGGCGAGGGAAATAGCCCAGTGCCTTCGCCTTCGAGCAAAGATGTGGCCTATCTTTTGAAAGGCACAATCTATCTGGCCTCTCTCGACGGAACCGGCAAGCCTCAGGTTCTTTTCAGGGCCAGGGGAGCCTCGAACCAGCCGGTCTGGTCTCCTGACGGGTCCAAGCTGGCCTTTGTCAGCTTCCGCGAGGGCCATAGTTTCATCGGCGTCTATGATTTAGGCGGCAAAACCATACGCTGGCTGGCGCCGTCGGTCGATCATGATGTTTCTCCTGTGTTTTCACCGGATGGAAAAATGCTGGCGTTTTTCCGATTTCCCGGGTCGATAGACCCTTCCTCGCTGGTCGAAGGCGCATCGTTCTGGCTGATGGTTGCTGATGTTGAGTCGGGCGAGTCCAGGGAAGTCTGGAAGTGCCCCGATGACAGCGGCGGTTTTGTCCAGTACTATGCGGCTTCCCCGCTCCAATGGGCTTCGGAGGAGCTGCTCTTCTTTTATTCGGAACACGAAGGATGGATGCACATCTACGCTCTGCCGTCACAGGGCGGGGCGCCCGTCTGCCTGACTCCCGGAGAGTTCGACGTCGAGGATGTTGCGCTCTCTCCTGACAGGAAAATTCTGGTCTTTAACTCAAATTCGGGCGACATCGACCGCCGCCATCTGTGGTGGGTGCCTGTCAGGGGTGGAACTCCCGAGATCCTGACCCCCGGAGACGGGATTGAATGGGCTCCGGTTTGGGTTGCGGGAGGCGGAGCGCTTGCCTTCCTGTGTTCTACGGCAACTCAGCCTGCGGCTCCAGCGGTTTTGCGACCTGACAAGAAGGACAGGAGGCTGGTCGTCCCCGAGGCCATACCAGCCGACTTCCCAGCCAAGAGCCTGGTTGAGCCAGCTCCGGTAGTGTTCAAAGCCGGAGACGGGCTCGAGATTCATGGGCAGCTCTTCCTTCCTGCGACGGCTAAAACAGGAGATAATCGGCCGGCCGTGATCTTTATGCACGGAGGACCCATGCGCCAGATGCTCCTTGGCTGGCATATGCGGAGCTATTATCATAACGCCTATGCTTTTAATCAGTATTTGGCCGGCCAAGGCTATGTGGTCCTGTCCGTGAATTTCCGCTCCGGCATTGGCTACGGACGGGCTTTCCGCACCGCGGCCAATCAAGGCCCTCGTGGGGCCTCCGAATATCAGGACATCGTAGCTGCGGCTAAATATCTGCAGGGACGGCCGGAAGTCAATCCCCAGAAGATCGGGCTTTGGGGCGGCTCGTATGGAGGTTATCTCACGGCTCTCGGACTGGCCCGCGATTCGGCGATTTTTGCTGCCGGCGTCGACCTGCACGGGGTTCATGACTGGTCGCTAAGGGAACACGACGCAACAGCGGAGTGGGGAATCCGGCGCGATGAAGAGATGCGCTCAGCCTTTGATTCTTCTCCCGTAGCGGATATCCGCTTCTGGAGTTCCCCGGTCCTTTTCATCCACGGCGACGATGACCGGAACGTCGATTTTATCCAGACGGTTGACCTTGTTCAGCGCTTGAGGAAAGAAGGGAAAGCCCACGTCGAGACTATCGTCTATCCCGACGAGGTCCATTCGTTTCTTCTTTATCAGCGCTGGCTCAAGGCCTTTGCGGCTTCGGCTGATTTTTTTGACCGGTTCTTAAAAAAATAGGGCCGCTGGCTTTTCCTTTAGTCAGGAATGAAAACTTGACCCCTTTTATTTGGCAGCGCCGTAATAAATGGCGTTGAATAAGAGCTTGAACGTCCCGTGCGGCTGGCCGCGGAACTGAACCGGAAACCCGAGCAGGACGACCCGGCCATTTCCCAAAGGTATATCCAGGACTGATGACTTTTGCTGGATCAATTTCTCCCCATGGATCCAGCCGCTCATGAGCAGGTTTTCAGCGGCATATCGGCCGGCGCTTCTCGGTTCCTTTTTTGCGTCAAAAGCGGGAAGGACCTCAAAGGCGCGGCTTCCCAGGAACACGGCCGCCGCTTCCTTCGGCATGCCGTATGCAAGCGGATGGCTCGTGTCGAATTCCATGCGCAGCAGGGACCCCGTGCAGAGAAAATCTTCCCGCTTTACTCCTTTGAGGACATTCCTCGCCGCGATGCCGAAGTTTTCAATAGCTATATCGCAGGACGAATTGAGGAAGATCAGAGTGCCGCCGCTCTCGACGAAGAGCCTCAGGTTCCTGAGGCCGGAGGGCGTAATTCCGCCCACATAGATGGGCGGCATGGTGCCTTTGGAGAAGCCGTTGATCACGAGCTCCGGGGAATAATGGTCGGGGACGATGATGACGTCATAGGAATCGGCCAGCCCTCCGGCCCGGATATCGGCGTCGTGAAGGGAAGAGAAAGGAAACTCATATTGCTCCAGGACATAGCGAGTCCAGCCTTCATCCTCAACTGCGATCCACGATTGATAGACCCCTATCCGGGGTTTCTTCAAAGTGTATGTTTCCACCTTAGGGTTTTCCCCGAGAGCCGTGATCTTAAGGTGAAGATCTTTAGCCAGATTCTGCAGGAATCCCCGGTCGACGCTTGCGGCCGAGACGATTATGGTCCCTTCGGGATATGTTTGGCCGCCGCTCGTGAAGGATTTCTTTGCCCAGGAGACATTTCCGCCTTTTTGAAGGATTCTATTTGTAGCTGTAAAGCCGGCGTTCGTTTCATGTCCGATAAGATAGGCTCCCCTGGCCTCTCCTGATATTTCTCCCTGGGGAGGCAGCACTTCGCGCTCCGGATTCATTGGGACATCGAGCGGGCTATTAGCAGAATAAACTTTGACCCCAAACTGATAGGGGAGCGTCCAGCCCATCATGTCATAGGCCTCGAGCGGGGCGCCCATGAATTTCTGGGGTTCAACCAACCCCTGCCACAGGTCAGGATACTTCCGCAGGTCGGGATAGTGCTGTTCTTCGAAGACGTTCTTGATGAAAAGAGAGTTGGCCTGCGACATGGGTATGATATACGTTCCCCCCGGGAAGCTGATCCCGTCGGACATGAAGGACTGGAGGCTCTTGTAGACATCGATTCCCAGGAGGATCATCCGGTTGAGGAGGAGAGAAGCCGCCTGCGGATCGCGTTGCTTTTCCGGGATGATCCAGGCAAACGGCGGTTCCTTCTTGAACTTTTCGATGGTATCGCGGCCCATTTTGAATTTATCGTGAAGAAGCTCCTGGCGGTACTTCGAGGCCACATCGAGGACGGCCTTAGATGCCGTCAGGCAGTAATCGACAGCGTCCTTGAGCCGCCACCAGCCTCCTTTCCAGGGGCTGGGGTAGAAGGCCGACATGGTCAGGTCCTGGTATTGCTTAGGAAAGTCCTCGACAGAATAAAAATGGGGTGTAGCGTATTCGTAAAGGGCTGTCTCGGTCATGATGGAGATGATATTATGCGAGTCCACGACCTGGGAAACATAGCCCGGATACCAGGTGTCAAAAACGATCCTGGAGATGGCTCCCTCTTTGCCCTCGGCATCAAACGCCTCGCCCATGGCCGAGCCGATGAGGTTTTGCCAGCGGACAAGGAGCGGATGAACGTTAGGGTTGGTCGGTTCAGAATTCGGCGGGATCCAGATCCTGGCAGGAAATGGAGCGGTCTGATGATGATTGTAGAGGATGACGGGATACCATTCCTGATGGACGAGGCGGGTGAGGTTTTGCGTCTCTATCAAATTGGCGATATAGGAATCCCGGTTGTTATCATGGCCGGCATACTTATGATAAAGCCGGGGCATAGGGGAGACCTCATAAGGCGTGCCGATATTGGGATTGTACCACTCGGCCAGGAGGTTCATGCCGTCCGGGTTAGCAAAGACCAGGATGAGGATGACATCCTCGAGAATGCGGAGGGTTCTCGGGTCTGTGGCGGTGGCAAGGTCATAGGCGAGTTGAATGTTGTGTTGAGCCGGAGCGCATTCGCTGGCATGGAGACCACCGTCGATGTAGACGATGGCCTTGCCCTCTCCTGAAAGTTTGGCCGCTTCCTCGTCCGAAAGCCCTTGGGCCAGAGAGAGCCGGCGGCTGATTCCTTTGAATTTGTCCAACTGAGTCAGGTTCCCCGGCATGGAGATGACGGCATACGTCATGGTCTGGCCGAGAGTCGTCTTTCCCATGTCGAAAAGTTTGACCCGGTCGGAATTTTCGGCCAGTTTTTTGAAATAGGCAATGGCCTGGGTATAGGTGGCGAGGTGATAATCTTCCCCCACCTTGAACCCGAGGATTTCCTCCGGCCTGGGGACGGTTTGCGCTGCCGCAAAGGCCGCGAAAACGATGAGAACGAGACAGAGACATAGAGACGGCCTGGCGATTCTTAACATCACCCTTTCTCCTTCCAATGATTTTGGTTCTTCAAAACGCATCCCGGAGATGATTGACTTGATAGCCATCTTTTGCGCTGTAGAAAAGCGACAGGATATCAAACCGGCAGGGGACGTCATGAAGGCTTTTCATGGCCAGATAAGCTTCTGCCAACTTCCTGATTTGCTGCTGCTTGAGGGGGGTGACGGATTCTTCAGGGAGGCCGAATTCCAAGCTCTGCCGGGTCTTGACCTCGATGAAGACAAGAGTGTCTTTCTCATAGGCGATAATATCGATCTCTCCCCTGTGAAAGCGAAAGCCCTGCTCTACGACCTTGAACTTTCTTTTCTTCAGGTAGGCGATGGCGGCCTCTTCGCCGGACTTGCCGAGGGCATGGGCGTCGCTCATTCTTTCTGCTTTTTGGACGGAAGGATTTTCCAGCGCACGCCATCTTTGGTGTCTTCGAGGAGAACACCTTGCTCCTCAAGCTCCCTCCGGATCGCATCGGCCCCCTCGAAATTTTTCTCTGCGCGCGCCTTTTCTCTGAGTTTGACTTTTTCAAGCTGTTCAGCTGTCAGTCCGGCTTGAATTTCAATCTGAGGCGTCTTATCGCGGGCAGAAATTTCCTCTGCTCTATTAATCTTGAGCGGTATCGATTTTTCAGTTGGCGTGATAAGTGCCAGAACTGTATTGACTCTGGTCATAAATGCATTCACTTGTTCAGCATCGCTTTTTTTAATTTTTCCCTGCGAGATTAAGACATTGATTTTTTTTATCAGGTTGAATAGGGCAGTGATGGCAACAGAGATATTGAGGTCGTCGCTCAATCCACCCACGAAGCCTTTTTCGGCTTCTTTGATGATTTTACCGACAGCCTGGGTTTTCCCCTCAGGGAATCTTCCGTGTTTGACCTCTCCCGCGAAATCGTTGATTCTCTGGAGGGCGGTTTCGGCTTGGCCGAGCGCTTCGAAGGTAAAGTTCAGCGTCTTTCGGTAATGAGTGGACAGCAAAAGAAGGCGGACCGCCATCGCCTTGTTTTTGACTTTGAGGATCTCTCTGAGGGTGATCGTGTTTCCTTTGGATTTTGCCATTTTCTCGCCGTCCCGGATGAGGTGATGGCAGTGGAGCCAGTAGTTGACAAATTTTTTTCCCCAAAAAGCCTCTGACTGGGCGATCTCATTCTCGTGGTGAGGGAAGATGTTATCAACACCGCCGCAGTGGATATCGAAGGTCTCGCCCAGGTACTTGGCGCTCATAGCTGAACATTCGATGTGCCAGCCCGGCCTTCCGGGGCCGATTTCAGTTTCCCAGAAGGGCTCTCCCTCTTTTTTCCTTTTCCAGAGGGCAAAATCATGGATGCTCTCTTTTTCGTATTCGTCTGTTTCCACTCTCTGGCCCGGCTGGAGTCCCTCCATATCGATCTTGGAAAGCCGGCCGTAAGCGGGGAACTTGGCGATGCTGAAATAATAGGACCCGTCTTTCTCATAGGCGTATCCTTTCTGGATAAGCCCTTTGACCAGGTTGACCATGTCCGGGATGTGCTCGGTCGCTCTGGGGTAATAGTCCGCCGGAGAAATATTCAGGGTTTTTATGTCCTCGAAAAAAGCATCGATATATTTTCTTGTGTATTCGGCGAGGCTGACGCCTTTGGCGTTTGCTCCCTTGATTGTCTTATCGTCCACATCGGTTATATTCATAACATGAGTGACCTTGTAGCCCATGTAAACCAGGAATCTCTTGAGCAGGTCCTCGAAGACATAGGCGCGATAGTTTCCGATATGGGGATAGTCATAAACGGTGGGACCGCAGGTATATAGCTTAACCTCGTCGGCGGTGATAGGGGTAAAGACCTCTTTCTTCCCGCTCAGGGTGTTAAAAAATTTGATCACAGGTGCATATATTAAAGAGAATATTTCGGGGAGTCAACTCAGCAGGATATCTTGTCTATGTCGCTCGGCTGGGTTCTCGCGGGGAGTTGGCCCATTGATTGACCGAATGGCCAGTTTATGCCATAATTGCTGCTTTCAGAGGGAGAAAAATTGGCCGGGAAAACTTTGATCGGAATCCGCCGGGAGGATAAGAATCCCTGGGAAAGAAGGGTCCCCATCATCCCGGTGCACGCCCGGGAGTTGATGCGCGAACTCCCCCTGGAAATCTGGATCCAACCCTCACCCATCCGCGTCTTCGCTGACGAGGATTACCGCAGGGAAGGTGTCAATGTTTCCGAGGACCTCTCGCCGTGCTCGATCGTCCTGGCAGTTAAGGAGATTCCCCTGGATGTCTTCGTGAATGAGACAGCCTATGTGTTCTTTTCTCATACCATCAAAGGGCAGCCGCACAACATGCCGATGCTCAAGAGAATGATTACGCGGCGCTGCACTCTAATCGATTATGAAAAGATCGCCGATGAAAAGGGCCGCCGCCTCGTCTTTTTCGGGAAGCAGGCCGGCGAAGCCGGGATGATCGATACCCTCTGGGCATTGGGCCAGCGCCTCAAGCTAGAAGGCGTAAGAACCCCCTTTTCTCACATCCGTAAGACCATTGACTATGCCAGCCTGGTCGAAGCCAAAGAGTCCATCAAGAAAGTCGGCTGGGAAATCTACAATCAGGGGCTTGAATCCTC
Source organism: uncultured Eubacteriales bacterium (assembly GCA_964580435.1). Lineage (GTDB taxonomy): Bacteria > Acidobacteriota > Aminicenantia > Aminicenantales > UBA8522 > CAZKEW01. Next base: position 36,487 of record CAZOKP010000011.1, on the reverse strand, counting down.
TCTCGTCCCCCTAGTCTTCGGGTTTGCCGGATACGGCCATGTCTCTCAGGGAGCGCAGGAGATCTTCGGCATCCTTCCTTTTGAGGAGATAGAGCCCGGCCAGTTGAGCGAATTCTTTAAAAAGAAGAATTTCTCGGACAGAAGGGTCTACAAAACGGTTTTCAAAGAAGAGGACATGGTGAAGCCTAAGGCTGCGAAGGAAAAGTTTGACCTGCAGGAGTATTATGACCATCCTGAGAGATATGAGCCGGTCCTGGAGAAGTCCCTCCCTTATCTGACTGTTTTTGTGAATGCCATCTTCTGGTCGCCCCGCTATCCGCGGTTCTTGACGAAAAAATTCCTGAAAAAGATTTATAGAAGTGACGCACATCCCCGCCTTCGGGTTATCGGGGACATCTCCTGCGACGTCGATGGCGGAGTCGAGTGCACAATAACCTGCACGAACCCTGCCGAGCCTGTTTTTACTTACGATGTGGGTGAAGACAGAGCCGTTGTCGGATTTGCAGGAAGGGGGCCGGTTGTCATGGCCGTGGATAACCTGCCGGCCGAGATTTCTCTTGAATCATCCGTTTATTTCAGCCAAACACTGTTGCCTTTCATCCCCGGGCTGGCCGCGGCCGATTTCTCCAATGGTTTTGCCCGCTGCCACCTTCCCTCCCCTCTGAAAAGAGCCGTTATTCTTTTCCGGGGGGAGTTGACCCCGGATTATGAATACATACGAAATTTCATTCACTCGTCAGAAAGGAGTCATCCATGAAAAAAGTCCTCATCTTAGGCGCCGGTCTGGTGGCCAGGCCATTAGTCAGATATCTTCTGGATCAGCCGGACCTGCAAGTTGAGGTGGCCAGCCGGACCGTCAGCAAAGCGGAAAAGCTCATCGGAGGACATCCCCGCGGTGTGGCCAAGGAGTTGAACCTGAAGAGCGAGGAAGCCCTGAAGGGCGAAGTGGCCAAGGCCGACTTGGTCATTAGCATGGTTCCGTATTCATTCCATCCCAAGGTGGCCGAATTCTGCATCGCCCATAAAAAACACATGGTCACCACTTCCTATGTCAGCGAGGCCATGAAGAAACTTGACGGTGATGCTAGGAAAGCGGGCATCATCATCCTGAATGAACTCGGGCTCGACCCGGGCATCGACCATATGGAAGCTATGAGAGTGATCCATGAGATTCACGACAAGGGCGGCAAGCTCGTCAGCTTCATATCTTTCTGCGGAGGCCTGCCGGCGCCCGAGGCCAACACCAATCCGTTCGGCTACAAATTCTCCTGGAGCCCCGTGGGGGTGCTCTTAGCCGGAAAAAATTCGGCTCAATTTCTGATGGACGGGAAAAAGGTCCTCATCCCTTCCGAAAAACTGTTTGAAAGCTACACCCTCCGGACGATCGAGGGGATGGGAGTTTTTGAAGGCTATCCCAACCGAAATTCTCTTCCTTATATCGACCTTTATGGGGTCCCGGAGACAAAAACAATGCTCCGCGGAACGCTGAGGAACATCGGCTGGTGTGAGACGATCAAAAAGATGGTCCAGCTCGGGGTCTTGGACCAGGAGGAAAAGGATTGGAAGGGCCTGACCTATGCCAGCTTTGTCAGGAAGCTCGTCGGCACCAAAGCGAAGGATCTGGAGAAGGCCGTCTGCAGCTATCTCGGAATCACCACCGGCCTGGCCATCATCCGCAGGCTGGAATGGCTCGGCCTTTTCAGCGAGGAACCCCTGCCGGTCGAGAAGGGATCGGCTTTGGATATCATCGGAGCCAGAATGACGGCGAAGCTGGCCTATGCCGAAGGAGAGAGGGACATGATCATTCTCCAGCACGAATTCATCTCCTCTTATCCGAAGGCCGGAAAAGAGAGGATCATCTCAACTCTCATCGATTTCGGAATTCCGCACGGCGATTCTTCTATGGCCAGGACTGTCGGCCTGCCTGCGGCCATAGGCACCAAAATGATTCTCGAAGGCAAGATCACAGAAAGGGGAGTTCATATTCCCGTCCTGCCGGACATTTATGTGCCGATCCTCGGAGAGCTGAAGACTCTCCGTATCGCCTTCAAAGAGAAAAGAGAAAAGCTGTAATTTTTTTTGATGTCTGGCCTCTGAGGAGGAACAATGATCAGAAGGCCTGCCGTTGCCGGGCATTTTTACCCTGGAAGCGACCGAGAGCTTCGGGCGATGCTTAAAGAGATGGTCGACTTGAAGGCCAAGAAAGAAAAGGCCTTGGCCGTCGTTTCGCCTCATGCCGGGTTTATTTATTCCGGATACGTCGCCGGTGCTGTCTTTTCGTCCGTTGTCCTGCCGGACCATTATATCATTCTGGGACCCAGCCATCAGGGCATTCGCCCCCTTTTTGCTGTCATGACAGAAGGAGCTTGGCAGACTCCGCTCGGCGAAGTTCCCATCAATTCCGCCCTGGCCGAGGCGATCCGGAAGCGCTCGCCCCTGGTCCAGGTGGATGAAAACGGCCACAGGAGAGAGCATTCTCTGGAAGTGCAGTTGCCGTTTCTCCAATACCTCAAGAAAAATATCTCCCTAGTTCCTATCTGTATTAGCTACCAGGCAGACTATGAAGAGCTGGAAGAACTGGCGCGGGCCGTTGCCGCCGGAATCAGAGAATTCGGCAAGGACACCTTGATAGTGGCCAGCACCGACATGAGCCATTATGTCAGCCAAGAGGTGGCCAAGCAGAAGGATTTTCTGGCCATCGAGAAGATCAAATCGCTCGATGCCCGTGGGCTTTTTGAGGTGGTCCGGGAAGAAGACATCAGCATGTGCGGATTCCAGCCCACGACCGCAGCTATCCTTGCGGCCAAGGAACTGGGGGCGAAAAAAGCTGAACTCATCCGGTACATGACCTCCGGCGACACTTCCGGCGATTATGGCCAGGTCGTTGGCTACGCCGGTCTGAGGATCGCCTGACCTGTGTTGAGCCCCGGCCAGAGCGAAATAGCCCTCCAGGCAAACAATTGAAATTTTATGACATTAGTGCTATAAAAATTTCTGAACATCCATGTCACGCAGTTTAATTCTAAGAGAAAAAGACAAAGTCGTCCTGAACGTCGTTGTCGAGAACTTCCTGAAGTCGGGGAAGCCGATCAGCTCCGGATTCATTGTTCAGAAAAAGGCGCTTCCTGATTCGCCGGCGACGATCCGCAATATTATGGTCAAGCTTGAGGAGATGGGCTACCTCTTGCAGCCCCATACGTCAGCCGGCAGAGTGCCCACGGATAAAGGGCTGAGATTTTATGTCAACAGCCTTTTTGATGAAACGCTGTTTGCCGCTGAGCCGGTTATTCTTAGTCCGGGGAATTTTTCCCTCGAGAAAGGCGATTTCGGGTCCCTCCTCACTCAGGTCTCATCACTCCTGGCCGAGCACTCGGATAACCTGGGCTTCGTCATCTCTCCCCGCGTCTCCAAGATGAACTTCAACCACGTCCGCTTGATCAAGATCTCCGAAGAAAAGGTGATGATCATCCTGATCACAACCTTTAATCTTGTCCTGACCGAGATCGTTGAAACCCATCATTATTTCACCCAACTGGAGCTGGACAACGCTTCTCAATACATCAACCACCATTTTCGCGGCAAGAGCTTGACCGTTGTCCGGGATTATCTGCTGAAAGAGATCCCGAGCTACAAACTGAGCTATGAAAACGCGATCAACAAGCTCATCACTCTCCTCAAAGCCTATATCCTGCAGGAGGAGGCGGAAAACCAGATCTTTTTTCAGGGAACATCCAGGCTCCTCGATAAGGCCGATCTTTTCAACATGGAAAAACTGAAATCCCTGTTTCAGAATTTTGAAGAAAAGGTTAAGCTGGCCAAGCTCCTCTCTGACTTTATCAGCCTGGAACGCGTCAAGGTGCTCATCGGTTCTGAGTCCAACATCCCCGACATATCCGACTGCTCGCTCGTCCTTTCCCATTACGGCTACAACAACCAGGTTTTGGGAACTCTGGGGATCATCGGCCCAAAGAGGATTCCGTATCGCAAGATCATTCCTCTGGTGGACCGCGTAGCCCAAAAGCTCAGCCAAACCATAAGCAGGGATCATGAAAGAGGTTGATCATGCCTAAAGATGACATTAAAAATCCGGACAATACAGATACTGCCGAGAAAGCCCCGGAGGCTGGGGAGTCGAAGAAAGTCGACAAGGGCGAAGAGCTCGAAGACAGCGGAAATGAAGTCGAGTACGAGGCTGTGAAGGATGAAGAGCCGTCCGAGGAAAAGAGGGGGCATGAATCTCACCGGACTCACGGAGAAGAAGACAAAAGTCTAAAACACAAGCTGAAGAAGAAAGAAGCGGAGGTCAAGGCCCTCAAAAAAGAAAAGGAAGAGCTCCGGGATAAGTACCTGAGAAAGCTGGCAGAAATGGAGAACCTTCGGAAACGGTTCGAGAGAGACAGGTCGGAGTATCAGCAGTATGCCCTGAATGACTTTCTGCTGGAGCTCTTGGTAGTTCTGGACAATTTTGAAAGGGCTTTGCGAAGCCGGGATCAGGCCGACGGCCAGAGCTTCCAGGAAGGCGTAGAGATGATCTGCCGTCAATACCTGGATATGCTGAAGAAAAAAGGAGTCGTTCCCATGGAAATCAAGGATAAAAAATTCGACCCGATGTTTCACCAGGCGGTTCTGACGGAGGAATCAGAGGCGGTGGCCGAGCCTGAAGTTGCCGAGGAACTGCAGCGGGGATACTTGCTTCATGGGCGGCTCCTACGGCCTGCTTTGGTGAAAGTGCTTATCCCCAAAAAGAGAGAAGAACAATGACTCACGTCATCGGCATCGATTTAGGCACGACCTTTTCCTGTGTGGCCTATCTGGAAGCTACCAGGCCTAAAGTCATCCCCAATCTCGAAGGCCAGCCCACGACGCCTTCGGTGGTGAGCTTCACTTCATCCGGAGAAAGGTTGGTCGGAAACTTGGCTTTGAGGCAGGCCATCACCAACCCGGAAAAAACAGTTTTTGCGGTTAAAAGGCTGGTCGGGCGAAAATTCGATTCCCCTGAAGTGGCCGAGGCCATAACAAAAATGCCTTACAAGCTGGGACGGGCGCCGAATGGGGATGTCGTTATCATCGTCGACTCTCATGAGATCAGCCCTCAGGAGATTTCGGGCATGATTCTTTCTTATCTCAAGAGCTGCGCCGAATCTTTCTTCGGCGAGGCCGTCAGGGAAGCCGTCATCACGGTCCCGGCTCATTTCAACGACCATCAGAGGCAGGCCACCAAGGATGCCGCCAAGATCGCCGGCCTCGATGTTATAAGAGTGATCAACGAACCGACGGCGGCCAGCCTTGCTTACGGTCTGGACACCCGGAATAACGCTCTAGCGGCTGTTTTCGATATGGGTGGCGGGACCTTTGATATCACCCTTCTCGAAATTCAAGATACCGTCTTTCATGTCTTGTCAACCAACGGCGATTCTTACCTCGGGGGAGAAGACTTTGATAATCGCATCGTTTCATGGCTGATCGAGGACTTTAGGAAAGAACACGGCACCGACCTGTTCCAGGATAAGCTGGCCCTGCAAAGGATAAAAGAAGCTGCCGAGAGGGCCAAGCGGGAGCTTTCCTTTGCTATGGAGAGTGACATCAACCTTCCTTTCATCTCCTCTCTCTCGGGCGGCTCCAGGCACATTACTAAGAAAATAACCCGGCGGAAGCTTGAGGAGCTGACGGGAGACTTAGTGAAAAAGACGATCCCTCTCATAGAACAGGCGCTGGACGACGCCCATATCGAGCCAGCGGATATCCAGGAGATCATTTTGGTGGGCGGCCAGACCCGCATGCCGCTCCTCCGGAAGACGATCGCCGACTTTTTCGGCAAAAAGCCCCGGGAAGACATTAATCCTGACGAAATCGTGGCCATGGGTGCGGCTGTTCAGTCGGCCATGCTGATAGGAGACAAGAGCGGCCTTATCGTCCTTCTTGACGTGACGCCCTTCTCCTTGGGGATCGAGACCGAGAATGACACTTTTCAAGTTATCGTCGAGAAGAACACCACCATCCCGACAAAAAAGACGATGCACTTCACGACGGTCGAAGACAATCAGATCCGGGTGACCATCCATGTCCTTCAAGGGGAAATCCCCGAGGCATCGAAAAACAAATCTCTGGCCCGCTTTGACCTGGTCGGGATCCAGCCCGGGCCTGCGGGCGTTCCCCAGATCGATGTGACCTTCGAGATCGACGCCGACGGCATCCTAAAAGCCTCTGCTCAGGATGTGATCACAGGCATGAACCAGGAAATCGAGATCAAGCCGTCCTCGGGACTGAGCAGAAATGAGCTGGATGCCATCATCGAAAGAAATCGCTTGCAGCAGAAAAACCAATAGGGTTATATGACGAAGAGAGATTATTATGATATCTTGGGCGTGAGCAGGAATGCCTCCCAGGAAGAAGTCAAGCGCGCTTACCGTCAGCTCGCCCTGAAGTTTCATCCGGATAGAAACCCGGGCAACAAAGAAGCCGAAGAGAGATTCAAGGAAGCGGCCGAGGCCTACAGCGTCCTCGGCGACTCGGATAAAAGGGCAACCTATGACCGGTTCGGCCATGAAGGGTTGAGAGAGCAGGGATTCACTGGGTTTTCTGGGTTCGATGCGTCAATCTTTGAGGGATTTGAGGATATTTTCAGCGGCCTGGGCGATTTCTTTGGTTTTGGGGACATTTTCGGAACGAGAGACCGCCGCAGGGGTCAATATCCCAGGAGAGGAAGAGACCTGGCTCTCGAGTTGGAGGTCTCCTTGGAGGAAGCTGCCGCCGGAGTAGAAAAAGAGATCGGCCTTAGCCGGGCCGAGGCGTGTCCGGCCTGTAAGGGCTCGGGAATGCAGCCCGGAACGAGGAAGGTCGACTGCCCGACATGTCAGGGAAGAGGGCAGCTGCGCTACCAGCAGGGATTTTTTACGGTATCGCGGACGTGTTCCCATTGCCGGGGAGCGGGAGAAATCATTTCTGCTCCTTGCCAGGAGTGCAAGGGCTCGGCAAAGGTCAAACAGAAAAGGAGTCTCAAGATCAGGATTCCCCCTGGCGTCGATGATGGCTCCCGTCTGCGCCTTGAGGAAGAAGGGGAGCCGGGCGAGGTGGGAGCCGTGCGGGGAGACCTGTATGTCGTCATTCGCATCGCCAAGCATGATATTTTTGAGAGGGAGGACAACAACCTTTTTTGTCAGATTTCCGTTTCTTTTTCCCAGGCGGCCTTGGGAGCTCTTATTGAAGTGCCTAATCTGGATAGTGAGGTCGAGCAAGTAAAGATCCATCCCGGGACACAATCCGGAGAAATACTAAGGCTGAAAGGAAGGGGCATCAAGGACCTTCGCAGCCACCGGCGGGGGGATCTTTATGTGAAAGTCTTGGTGAAGACGCCGGAGAATTTGTCCAAGGAAGAAAAGGCCGTGTTACGACGTCTCGCTGAGCTCAGGGGAGAGGACTTGGATAGGCCTGATAAGCGTCTGATTGACAAAGTCAAAAATATTGTTCATTAGAGACTGGATTGACATCGACTCATTTCCTCGTTAAACAGAAGAGCATTTGTTTCCCTTCCGCCGTTCTCGAAGGGGAGGAACACCATCACCTCGGCAAGGTTTTGAGGATAAAGCCCGGCAAACGGGTCTGGCTCATCGACGAGGAGGGGGAGCGCTATTTGGCTGAAGTCATCGAGGTAGGAAAACACCAGACCAAGCTCAACATCCTGGAAAAAGCGGAAAAACCGGAAACGAAGATTCATTTGACCCTTGCCCAGGCGCTGATCAAATCAAAAAAAATGGATTTTCTTATTCAGAAGGCCACAGAGCTGGGAATGACCTTCTTTATTCCTGTCGTCGCGAGCCGCTCGGTTGTTAGAATCCAGCAGAAAGAAGCAAAAAAGGTGGAACGGTGGCAGAAGATCGCGGCTGGTGCGGCCAAGCAGAGTCGACGGTCTTTCGTGCCTAGCGTTCAACCCCCTCAGAGATATCGTTCTTTCATCATGAGCAGGCATGAGACGAGAAGACTCCTTCTTTGCGAGGCCTTGGGCAGGTATCTGCGGGAGATCCTGGCCGAGGTGCCGGGGAGTCCCACGAACGGAGGAATCCCATCCGTTATTATCGCGGTCGGCCCGGAAGGAGGCTGGACCAAGGAAGAAGTCCGTTTCGCTCTCGAGAATGGGTTTGAAGCTGTCAGCTTGGGCAACGAGGTTTTAAGGTCAGAGACTGCCGCATTAGCGGCCTTAGCCATGATCTCTCATTTTTGGTCCACCTGAGATGTTTCTTCAAGGTCAGAAAGTCGGGAAATACGAGATCATCCGCTCGCTCGGCAGCGGAGGATTCGGCTCTGTCTATCTGGCCAAAGACACCTGGCTGGATATCAAGGTGGCCATCAAGGTCCCCCATAAGCAATCGGCTGAGCTATACAAGCTTCTTAAAGAGCCGCGTCTCCAGGCCGCCCTGAACCATCCGAACATCGTCCGCATGATCGCGGCAGAGAAAGAGAACAAGGTTTTTTTCATGGTCATGGAATTTGTCAAAGGGAAGACGCTGGAGAGGATCCTGGAAAAAGAGAGGGTCCTGGAATGCGAGAAGGCCGCAGATTTCATCAAACAGATCGCTCAGGGCGTCGATCATGCTCATAAGAACAAGATCATCCATCGCGACCTTCGGCCTTCCAACATCATGATTTCCGAGGAGGGGACCGCCAAGATCACGGATTTCGGGACTTCGGCGTGGCTGAACAATATCCCGTACGCCTCGACCCGAATCGGCAGTCCACCCTATATGGCTCCCGAGCAATTCTTGGGTAAGGCTAGCTACCAGTCAGACGTCTATTCTCTCGGATGCATTTTCTATGAAATGATCGTCGGCCGCCCTCCCATTTTCGACCCGGACCCGTTTAAGATCCTGGAAAAGGCCCAGCAGGGGCAGATCACCCCTCCGAGGATCAGAAATAGTAAAATTCCCCGGGAAATCGACGAAATTATTATGAAATGCCTGGCTTCTAAGGTGGAAGAGCGCTATGAGAGGGTATCGGAGCTGATTCGGGCTTTGGCCTCTCTCAGGGGCAAGGAAACGGAGCGGGAAGAAATTGTGGACATCTTGAGCCGGATAAGAGCAAGGGAGCAGACAAAAACAGGGCTCTGCTGGAACTGCCGCCGGCCCTTGCCCTTCAAGACAAGAAATTGCCCCCACTGCGGCGAGGTAAATTGAGTTCGGCATCAGGGGCGCGGACCCGGCGTTTGACTTGGCGGCTTGATTCAGATAATATTTATTTGAAACTCCAGGTGTTCCAATTTCAACGAGGAGTCATCAATGAGTCCTTTTAACGAGAATGGGAAAGTGTGGATGAATGGTCAGCTTGTTGCCTGGAAGGACGCCAAAATCCATATCGCTTCTCATGTCATCCATTATGGGAGTTCGCTCTTTGAGGGCTTCCGGGCCTATGAAACTCCCAAGGGCACGGCCATCTTTCGTCTCGACGCTCATACCAAGCGCTTATTCCACTCCTGCAAAATGTACCGCCTGAACGTCCCCTACACCATGGAGGAATTCAATCGGGCCATCCTTGAGACGATCAGAGCCAATAACATGAAATCCTGCTATATCCGGCCGATTATCTATCGCGGTTACACTGCTCTCGGTGTCGATCCTTTCCCCAATCCGGTTGACTGCGCCATCCTTGTTTGGAACTGGGGAAAATATCTGGGTGATGACGCCCTGGAAAATGGCGTAGATGTCAAGGTTTCCTCCTGGTGGCGGATGGCTCCCAACACGCTTCCGGCCCTGGCCAAGTCCGGCGCGAACTATATGAATTCCCAGCTCATCAAAATGGAGGCCCTCTTGGATGGATATGCGGAGGGGATTGCCCTGAATATCCGAGGCCATATCAGCGAAGGCAGCGGCGAAAATATCTTTCTCGTCTATAATGGAGCCATCTACACACCTCCCTTGTCCTCCTCGGTCCTGCCCGGGATCACTCGGGATTCAGTGATCACGTTGATCAGGGAAAAGGGGATGCGCCTCGTCGAGGAGACCATTCCCAGGGAGATGCTCTATATCGCCGACGAGGTTTTTTTCACCGGCTCCGCTGTGGAGATAACGCCGATCCGCTCGGTCGACAAGATCAAGATAGGGGAAGGCAAGCGCGGCCCGGTGGTCAAGATGCTTCAGGATGAATTTTTCGCCTACATCAACGGCGAACGGGAAGACACATTTCATTGGTTGACTTATATTAAATAAACGAGGTGGAGCATGGAAATCGATGAACTCTTGAAAGTCGCTATCGAAAGGGATGCCTCCGACCTTCATCTCAAGGCCGGCAACCATCCCACCATCCGTGTCCATGGGACACTTGTTCCCTTGACCGGTTTTCCCCGGTTGACATCCAAGGACACCCAAGAGCTGGCCGATCAATTGATGACGGATTACCAGAAGTCGAGAATAAAGGAAGATTTTGACCTCGACCTGGCCTACAGCCTGCCCGGGTTCGGCCGCTTCCGGGGCAGCATCTTTCAGCAGCGAGGTTCGATGGCCATCGCCCTCCGGATCATCCCTCTTGAAGTGAAGACCATCCGGCAGCTCCTCCTGCCTGAGGTTCTGGAAAAAATCTCCCTGCTCCAAAGAGGTTTGATCCTGGTCACCGGAACGACGGGAAGCGGCAAAACGACGACCCTTGCTGCCATGATTGATTACATCAACACCCACCGCAGAGAAAACATCATCACCATCGAGGACCCGATCGAATATCTGCATAAGGATAAGAAAAGCACGATCAGCCAGCGGGAAGTCGGGATGGATGTCACCTCGTTCCACCGAGGGTTGCGGGCGACCCTGCGTGAGGACCCCGACGTCATCCTCGTCGGAGAGATGAGGGACTTGGACACGATAGAAACGGCCATCCTGGCTGCAGAAACCGGTCATTTGGTCTTCAGCACTCTCCATACCCTCGACGCTCCCGAAAGCATCAACCGCATCATCTCCGTTTTTGCCCCCCATCATCAGAGACAGGTCCGCCTGCAGCTGGCCAGCATCCTCAAGTCTGTCATTTCCCAAAGGCTTATCCCCCGGATGGACGGGCAGGGACGGGTCCCGGCCGTCGAGGTCATGATCTCCACGCCCTACATCCAGGACTGTGTCCAGGACAAAGAGAAGACGAGCCTCATCCGCGATGCCATCGCTGCCGGCGTCTCTCAGTACAGCATGCAGACGTTTGACCAATCCCTCTTTCAGCTTTACCGGGACGGTTACATCTCCTTCGAGCAGGGAATGCGTTTTTCCACCAATCCGGACAACTTCAAACTGCGGGTCATGGGCATTCAGTCCACCCTGGACATCGCTCTCGAAGAGATGGAACAGGGCATGGGTAAAGTGGAAAGAGGAGAACCTGGGAGTAGCACAGACGAAGAGACTCCATGAGAGCTCAGGAGATCAGGGAAGCTTTTCTCGACTTCTTCTCCAAGAAAAATCATAAGATCGTCCCGAGCTCCTCTCTGCTGCCCAAGGCCGACCCGACCATTCTTTTTACCAATGCCGGGATGAATCAGTTCAAGAATATCTTTCTGGGTTTGGAAAAAAGGAGCTATACGAGAGCGGCCTCCGCGCAGAAGTGCCTCCGTGTTTCCGGGAAGCACAACGACTTGGAACAGGTCGGGAAGACGAACAAGCACCACACCTTTTTCGAGATGCTCGGGAATTTTTCTTTTGGAGATTATTTTAAAAAAGAGGCCATCGCCTTCGCCTGGGAGCTCGTCACGGAAGTCTTCAAGCTCAGAAAGGACCGCCTCTATGCGACAGTTTATGAAGAAGATGAGGAAGCCTTCCGGATCTGGAACACAGATATCGGCGTTCCTGAAGAACGGATTTTCCGGTTCGGCAAAAAGGATAATTTCTGGGCCATGGGAGAGACAGGGCCGTGCGGGCCGTGTTCGGAGATCCATTATGATATCGACCCCGGTCTGGACGAGGGCCATCCCCACGAGCTGATTGAGAACGGAAGCGACCGGTTCGTCGAGCTCTGGAACCTGGTGTTCATGCAGTATTTCCAGGCTGAGAACGGGACGCTGCACCCTCTCCCTTCTCCGTCCATCGATACCGGGATGGGCCTCGAACGGACCGCCGCTGCCCTGCAGCGAAAGCGGAGCAATTTTGATACCGACCTTTTCCATCCTTTGATCAAGGACATCTGCGACATGGCCCAAAGAGAATATCCGGCTGACGAGTCGGGGGATATTTCGGTAAGGATTATCGCCGACCATGTCCGAGCCATCACCTTTTTGATCGGCGACGGCATCATGCCTTCCAACGAAGGCAGGGGATATGTGTTGCGGCGGCTCATCCGGCGGGCTTTTCGGCAGGGCAATCTTCTGGGTATAGAAAAACCCTTCGTTCACCTGCTTGTCAGCACAGTCGCCGATATAATGAAGGACGCTTACCCGGAGCTCTTGACCTCTATCACCTATATTTCCCGCCTCTGCCTTTCCGAAGAAGAACGGTTTGCTCTGACCCTGTCTTCAGGCCTGCGCTACTTTGAGCAGTTCACCGAGGAGGCCAGGGGGGCAGGCCGAAGCCAGCTGGCCGGTCCCGAGATTTTTAAGCTGTATGACACGTTTGGATTTCCTCTCGACCTTTCTCAAGAATTGGCCCAGGAAAAGAACCTGGGTGTGGACGAGCAAGGATTCTACGACGAACTGGAGAAACAAAAAGAGAGGGCCCGGGCCTCCTGGAAGGGAGACGCGCAGACGGAGGAGCTCAAAGCCTACCGGGGAATGAAAAAAGTCCGGGTTATTTACAAGGGCTATGAGACAGAGCATGTGAGCGATGCCGACGTCTTGGCCATTGTCAAGGACGGGAAAGAAGCAAAGGAGCTTAAGAAAGGGGAGACCGGACAGGTCGTTCTCTCTGTCACGCCCTTTTATGCTCAGGCCGGAGGTCAAGTCGGGGATAAAGGCCGGCTTCAGAATCCTCACTTTTCCGGTCTGGTCGAGGACGCCTTCTTCCCCGTGCCAGAAGTCATCGCCCATCAGGTCCGGATAATCTCCGGCGAATTGCATCTCGGAGACAAGGTCGATGCCTCCGTCGATACAACAAGGCGCAAAGCCATCAGCGATAACCATACCGCTACCCATCTCCTTCATGCCGCCCTCCGCCAGGTTCTCGGCGACCATATCAAGCAAGCAGGATCTCTGGTTTCAGAGGGACGGTTGCGGTTCGATTTCACTCATTTTTCTCCTCTCAGCCGGTCAGAGATCCAGAAAGTGGAAAGCCTGGTCAACCAGAAAATCAGGGAAAACCTTAAGGTTGAAACAAAACTAACGACCTTTGAGGAGGGCTTGAAAGAAGGCGCGATGGCGATCTTCGAAGAGAAGTATGGAGAAAAGGTGCGGCTGGTTCGTGTCGGGGATTTCAGCAGAGAGCTTTGCGGAGGCGTGCACGTCCGGGCGACCGGAGAAATAGGGTTGTTCAAGGTCATCTCTGAATCGAGCATCGCCGCCGGAATGCGCCGGATAGAAGCGCTGACAGGCGAGGATGCTCTGCTCTATGCTCAGGAGATGGACGAGCTGTTGATTGATATCCAGACGGCTTTGAGCAGTCCGCGGAAGGAGATACTCCGCCACATTGATAAAATGCAGAGCCAGCTGGAGGAAAAAGATAAAGAGGGCAAAGCTTTACGGCAGAAGCTCGGTCACCTCGAAGCGCAGGGAGGCCAGGAGAACATTCGGAAGGTCAACGGGATTCCCGTCCTGGCACAGCGTCTGGAAGGCTTGACAAACGAGGAGCTCCGCGGCCTGGCCGATTCTCTCAAGCAAAAAATCGGCTCGGGGGTCGTTGTCCTTGGTGCTGCTGCAGATGACAAGGCCTTTCTCGTTGTCTCTGTGACCCAGGACCTGGTCGAGCGCATCCGGGCTGATCAGCTCATCCGTGAGATCGCTCCGCTCATCGGCGGAGGCGGTGGCGGACGAGCGGACTTTGCCCAGGCCGGAGGAAAGAAGGTAGAATTCTTAAACCAGGCCTTGGAGAAGAGCTATTCCATCATCGAAAAAATGACCTGAAGGGATAAACCGGAAGTCGAAAAATCACCCTAAAAGGTGATTGTCAAGCTCCTTTTTTTTTGGCAAGATAGGCAAGGATGAGCAGGATTTGGCGATTCTGATGATTTTAAGGCTGAGAGTGTTTTACCGGATCCTGGTGGCTGGTTTACTTTCTCTGTGTCTTTTTCCTTTTCCAGTGAATGCAAAGTCTCAAGATGAAATGAAGCAGAGGTATGACCCGATTATCAAAATCTATGGCCGCAAATACAATGTCCCCGCCGACCTCATCCACTCCGTCATTGCCGCTGAGTCAGCCTATAACAGCAGTGCCGTTTCTCCTAAGGGAGCGGCGGGCTTGATGCAGCTCATGCCCGAAACCGCCACCCAATACGGAGTCCAGGATAGATTCGACGCCGAACAGAACATTATGGGCGGCGTCAGATACCTCAGGGATTTGTGCCGGCTTTACAGGAACAGGACCAAACTTGTCTTAGCGGCTTATAATGCCGGACAGGAGGCCTTGAAAAAGTATGAAGGCATCCCTCCTTACCCTGAGACGAGAGAATATATCCGCAGGGTCATGGCCTTCTATTCGGAGCCATGGATCAAAGGCGGGACGCCCGTCCGGAAGATCACTGGGCCCGACGGCAAAGCCATCTTTACCAACGACCCATACTACCATTTGAACATCCGAAAAGATAACCCATAGGGATCAACGCCTTTTGTCAGCCGGACATCTCAGACGTAACCTTTGATGGGAAGGCGGCGGGGAACAATTTCGAATGTGGCTGGAAGACGCCCCAGTTGTTCGCCGTCCAGCTCCAAAAGCACGTCTCCTTCTCCCAATGCGAGGGCCTCGATCTGTCTGCATGAAATCAGACTTATTTTGGGATGGGTGAGGTGCGTTCCGAGAAAAATCTTCCAGCCGTGACGGCAGAATTCCAGGAATTTCATTCCTTTGACCAGGACAAGGTCGAACAAGCCATCGTCCAACTGTGCTCTGGGGGCGACCTTCATTCCTTTGCCGAAAATCCTGCCGTTGGCCACGGCGCCGACAAGATATTCCGCCTCGGGAAGCTCTTTTCCATCGACGCGGATTCGTATGGGTTTGCTCTTGTAGTTGACCATGGCGGAAACAAGACAGCGCACGTAGGAGGAAGCTTTTCTCTCCAGCCTGTTTTGGTTGACCCGCTTCACCACCTCGCCGCCGAGGCCGAAGTCAGCCACATTCAGGAAAAATCGCTCGGACTCCTTGCCGGAGTGGTCCTGGAAAGTCACTCTCCCGACGTCGATCAAGGAAGAGGGCGCCTGAGTGATGACTTTGAGGGCGTCTTTGAGTCGGCTGGGTATTTTCAGGCTCTTGGTAAGGTCTGAACCTGTGCCGGAAGGGAGGACGCCGAGCGCCGTGGCAGGGTTGATGATTTTTCTGCCCTCGAAAAACCCGTTGGCGATCTCGTTCATCGTTCCATCGCCGCCGACTCCGATGATTAGTTCCGACCCGGCCTTGATAGCGTCCCGGGCAAGGTCAATCGCCTGAAAGGGCCTTTCCGTGAATTCGTACCTGAACTCGTGGATGTGGCTCTTGATCGCCTCTCTGATCTGTTTCCAGCGTTTCCGGGTCTTTCCCTGGTTAGACTCCGGGTTGACGATCACCTGGGCCTTGAGGCGTTTCATCTTTCGTTCCTTGAACCGGCAGAGTTTTTTTCTTGCCGAACAGAGACGCGCCGATCACTCCGCCCAATGCGCCGAACGCCGCGAAGACGGCCATGGAAATCACCAAACCAAGCAGGAACCAGGCGGGGGAGATTCTCCCCGTTCCCATTTTCAGCCATTTTTCCCAGCCTGAAGGCATGTCTTCCGCGAATTGGGAGAGCTGTTCCATGAATCTCTGCAAGAACCGTTGATTTAATGCCTGGAAAGGGAGGCTGACAACGGAATCGACGACCGCGGCAATGATGCCGGCAAAGACGCCGACAATGGCACCATCTCCGGATGTCAGGGAGACCGTTGAATTCCTGGCCAGGAGGTAAGAGGCTAGCATGGCACCGCCGATAATCCAGAGGCAGCAGAGACAGTTGACCAGGGGAATGGCCATGAGCACTCCTGCCACTCCGCCGCCGACGAGAGCCGGTATGAACATCCCTCTATGCTGGTTGCTCATCCTTCCTCCTCATTTATTAGGTTGTCCTTATTCTAAGAGGATTGAGTTTTGGATTTCAAGGTTTATTTTAAATCGAAGGGGCATTGTCAAGGCGCCTCCTCGTCCATCCTCGCTAAAGCCAACCTACCCACCGCCGTTTGCTCGGCCGTTGCGGGGACTGGCACTATGCCAGCCATTCTTCTTTTTGATATTACGGAACAGGTCGGCCAATCCCGTGATGAAATAAAAGGGCAATAGGGAGCCCCAGAGGAGTCCGGTGGTAAACCGGACTGCGTTGGGTGTTTCCCAAAGCCTGACCAGGTTGCCCAGCGTGTCCGTCACAATAGGAAAGGAAATAAGGACAAAAATACTTGTCCTGGGCAAAGAAGTCTCGTCGAATCCTCTGAGGAAAGGATAGAGCCCGACTCCAATGAAGAATCCCGCATAGATGCCCAGGCAACGGGCGCAGACGGCCAACGGCTGTCCGAGAATATGGAAAGACCGGGAGGGAAGCTGATGACAGACAGGAGAGAAGACGGAATAGACAAACCTTTCCCAGGGGGAGGCATGGCTCCGTAGATAGGGCGCCCAGAAAATAGCCACGAGCCAGGCAGTAATCCCGATTGCGGTAAAAACATAGGTCAGAATAATGGGTTTGTTCATTCTTCCGGGCATGGCATTTTCAAGCGTGGCCCTTGATCCGGAGATAGGCAAGGAACCCGATGAGAACCAGAAAATTGACCGTAATGACCGACCAGGACATAAAGGAAGCGTATGACTCTCTTCCCATGAGGTCAAACAAAGAAAAGGCAATGATCGCAAAATTAAGACCAAGAAAAGCCTTCCATATGGGGCGGTATTTATCGAAATGGGCAAGGATGAGCATGACGGCAGGAGCCGAGGACAGAAGCGTATAATCCCAACCCAGGGGCGAGATGAGGGGAATGAGGCCCAAAAGCAGAAAGCCATCGAGGATCTCGGGCTGCGGGGTCTTGACTTTCACGAGAAGGAGAGAAAAAACTAGCCCCCCCAAGACGGCAAGAGCAAGGAGATAAAGGGTCAAAGACAGATTTTGCCGGCTTGTCCATTTCGTGAAGAAACCGATCAGAGAAATGTTGTCTTGGCTGGAGAAAAGAGATGGCGTGGATGCGCGAAGGGAAGACTGCCACTCGCCGAGGACCTTGAAATTTCCCTCGAGGCCGTAGAAGAATGAGGGGGCAAGAAGGGCCACGATCAGGACAATGATGCCCGATGTTAAGGCCAGTCCTTTTTTCCTGATGATGAAATACGGGAAGAAGATGGCCGCGTAAGGTTTGAGCGCAGTGGATAAGCCAAGCAATATCCCTGAGCCGGCCTGCCGGCGCCCGAGGCTTTTTCCTCGGACGAGTAGCGAGACCATTAGGAGGAGCAGAAAAGTGATAAGGGCATTGATCTGCCCAAGCTGAAGTTCCCTGAAGAAATATCTCGCTAAGATAAGGAATGATAGAAAGCCGATCGTCAGGGATTTCTTTTTATCGAGATGGAGCAGCCTTAAGGCGAGAAAAAAGACCAAGGCCAAAGACACCAGGCTGATCCCGTACCATATCCCCTTGGCAACGGAGAGGGGAAGCAGGCTGAACGGCAGGTACAAAAAAGCGGAAAAGGGCATATATTTGAATTGATAATGTCCGTCGGAGGCACGATAAAGAGTCTCCCCCAGCCGGAGCCGCTTTGCTGCCTGATAATTCACCTCGAAGTCCACCATCTCGTTTTTCACCCTAAGGAGAAAGATAAGGCAGAAGGAGACGAGGAGAAGCAACAGGATAAACAGAGTGGACTTGCGGACGGGCATGGTCTTCAAGGCTAACCGAGACCCGGCTTTTTGTCAATCTGCCCAAGGCCCCGGCGTTCAAAGATTTTTCATTTAAGATTTGACAGAATAAGGAGCAACGTGTAAATTTGTCTCATCATGCCTTAAAAGGAGGACGGAGAATGACCAAATATCATCGAGCCATCGGTCTTCTCATTTTGTTCCTTGTCGCCGGAATATTCCTTTTTTCTCAAACAGAAGACGCCGCCAAGCTCTTCGAACAGAATAAGGAAGGCGTGCTCTCTCTCTATGTTTATGGAGGAAATAAGGAGCTCATCGCCAAAGGCGTCGGCTTCGGCCTGAGCGAGGATGTCATTGCCACATGTTACCACCTTGTCAGCGGGGCGGGAGAAGTGGAAGCCACGACTGTCCGAGGGAAGAAGATGAGGGTCGACGGCATTATTGCCGTGGACAGGAACCTGGATGTGGCCTTGCTCAGGATCAAGGGCAAAGTCCCCATCTTCTCTCTGGGCAATTCTGATGAGATGAAGCAGGCAGACAGGATTTTTGCCCTCGGAGCCAACGAGTCGGGAGAGATCATGGTTTCTGAAGGAACAGTTAGAAACATCGCCAAAATCTCCGAAACCCTATCCATCATTGAGCCGTCGCTTGCCGTTCCCGACGGGTTCAACGGAGGGCCCTTGCTCATTATGGATGGGCAGACGGTCGGCCTCACGCTCATCCTTGAAAAGGTCGCCAGGGTTGGAATACCGGTCAACTCATGGAAAAATCTGTCCAGGACGGCAAAGGCAACGCCGTTCAAGGACTGGGCCAAGGAAGATTATTTTGCCAGTTTTGAAGGTGCCTTTCTGGCTGGACGAATTTTTAGCCTGATCGACGACCAGGGGAACGCCAAGAAATATTTGGAGAGGGTCGTCAAGATCAACCCCTCCACCACCGAGGCCTATGCTCTTCTGGCTTCCGTTTATTCCCAACAGCGGGACTATCCCTCGGCCGTTACTGCCTTTAACAAGGTGGTCCAACTCGACCCGGGCAGAGCAGGGGCTTATTTTGGCTTGGGAGAAATCTATTCTCGGATGCAGCGCTGGAGCGATGCGGTCGCCGCGCTGGAAAAGGGCGTTTCCTTGAACAGCGCCAACAAGGAAGCCTTTTTTGCCATCGGCAATGCCTACGAAGAGCTGCGGGATTTTGCCAAGGCGGCTGAGGCGTATGAAAAATACATCAACGCGAAACCCGAGATCACCTGGACGGGTTATCTCCGTTTGGGCACCTGCCGAATGGAGCTGGGGGAGTATGATAAGGCCGTTGCCGCTTTCGAGGAGGCTCAGAAAGGGCAGCCCGGGGATATCAATGTGAATTACAGGCTGGCCCAGGCCTATGAGAAGATGGGCCAGCTTGAGAAAGCCCAGGCCACGTATGAAAACCTGGCCGTTTTGAACCCCTCCGAGTCCGCGACCTATTATGGACGGATCGTCATCATGTACGACAGCGCCGGCCGTTATGAGAATGCGATTGCGGCCTCCAAGAAAGTGATCGAGTTCAACCCAAGAAGCGAGATCGCCGTCTACAACTTGGGGATTATGTATTTGAAACTCGACAGATGCGACGAAGCCATCGCGACGTTCAAGGAGGCTTTGGCCATAAGGACGGATTATGACTATGCCTATTACAATATCGGGATCTGTTACTCCAAGCAGAAAAAATGGAAAGACGCCGTCACTGCCTTTAAGAATTTCGTTGCCCTGGTCCCCGATAACGCGGATGCGTGGCTGAATATAGGCATCGGTTATATGCAGCTGAAAGACTTTGAATCGGCTCTCGAGCCTCTTAAAAAATGCGTTGAATTGCGGCCGGATTACGGAGTGGCCCTGTTTAACCTTGCCATCGTCTATTTGAACCTCAAAGACAACCTGAGCGCGCGTGACGTCTACAGGACCCTCGTCACCGTAGACCCGGCGCTGGCGGAAAGACTGAAGAAGTATCTGAGATAAACCACTCCCTTTCTTCTATTACTAGGACGCCCGATGATCCCGGGCCTGTTTGACAGCGGGCCGGCAAATATGGTAAAAAGATATCTATTCCTGCACCTGAATAAGCGTTTTATCCATCCGTAATGAGCCATAAATTCATCAGTCCAAGGGCAGGTGGCGGAATAGGCAGACGCGCTAGGCTTAGGACCTAGTTCCTGATGAAGGAGTGCGGGTTCGACTCCCGCTCTGCCCACATCCTTTTTGCGCCTCCTGGAGATGATGGTTCAAATAGATTTCGCTCGAAGCAAGGAAAACAGAGATGAACGAAAACGCGGAGAGAATTAAGGCTAAAATAGCGAGCCCCAGTTCCAGCAAACGAGAGTTAGAAATTGAGGTCGCGGCCGAGGAAGCGGCCACAGAGTTCGAAAAAATTCTGGGTGATTTCGCAGCGCGGGCCCGTCTGGACGGATTTCGCCGGGGCAAGGCCCCCCGAGATATGGTCAAGCGTCTTTTTTACTCAGACATCAAGAACTCGGTGGTCGAAAGCCTTGCGCCCAAGGCCCTCAGAGAAAGCCTGAAAGCGGAGAACATCAGCCCCGTTGCAACGCCGTTGATCAGGGAGATCTCGTATCAAGAGGGCGGGCCCTTTCGGTTCAAGGCTACGGTAGAGGTTCTGCCCGATTTCGAGCTTCCTGCTTACAAAAAAACAAGGGTCAAGAAAAGAGAGGTCTTGGTCGAGGACAAGGAAGTGGAGCGTTCCGTAGAGGAGCTTCGCCAAAAATCGGCAGAATATCTTCCTGTCGAGGGGAGGGGAGTGGCGGACGGGGACTATGTTGTCCTAGAATGGAAGGGTCAAGACGCCAAGACCAAAAAAATGCTGCCTACAGAAAAGACTCTGGTCCTGGCCGGACATCCGGACAATGAGAAGCTTTTGAATGAGAACCTGATCGGGCTCAAGCCTCAGGAATCGCGCACTTTTTTCATTTCTTATCCGCCGGAGCACCGCCAAAAAAAAATGGCCGGCAAGACCATAGGATATGAGATCAAGGCCATTTCCATAAAGGAGAAAAAGGTCCCCGAATTGAGCGATGATTGGGCCAAGGACTTGGGTGAGGTCGAGAATCTTGCAGACCTCCGGGCCAAAATGCGGCAAGAACTCGCCAAGATTAAGGAAGATGTGGCCCGCCGCGACATGGGCGATGACATCGTCAGGACGCTCTCCGATATGCTGAAACTTGAGCTCCCCGAGATCTTGATCGAGGAAGAAGCCGCTGCTCTGGTGAGGAGTTGGGCCCAGGCAGCTCCCGATACGCTGACGCCCGAGCAGTTTGAGGAACTCGGCAAGCGCGCGAAGGCCCAGGCTGAACAGAAGGTCAAAAACAGCCTTCTCCTCGAGAAAATCGCCAACGCGGAAAAACTTGTTGTGAGCGACGAAGAAGTCATGGAAGAGATCAAGACCCTGGCCAAGCGCAATAACATCCCCTTAGCCCAGGCTATCGAAAGCATTAACCGTGAAGGAAAAAGAGACGACTTGAAACACAGCCTTCTTCTCCGGAAAGCCATTGACTTTTTGCTGGAAAACGCGGTATTATATTAATACTCCTTATGACCTTAACCCCCTTTGGTGCTAAGCAAGCTGGAAGGGGTAAACGAGCCTATGGCCTTTCCCCCCGCTTGCTCAATTATAAAAAGTAGACTTCTTATGCCGAAGCACTTGATCATGAGTCTGATAAAGTAAAGAAAAGGATGATGGCTGGAGTTTCGCCCGACTAAAGAGAGCAGTAGGAGCGTTCTATGACCGCTGAAATCAACGGCAATTCCGAGATGATCCGCAACATCCCGCTCATTCCCCTGCGGGACCTGGTCATTTTTCCTTCGACCTTGGTCCCCTTCATCATCGGACGTCCGTCTTCCATCCAGGCCTTGGAGAAGGCCAATGAGAAGGACAAGATGATCTTTCTCTCGGCGCAGATGGATGCGTCTCTGGATAACCCCACCCCCAAGGATATTTACAGCCTGGGCGTTACCGCCAAGATCATCCGCACGGTCAAATCAGATGAGAAAAACGTCAAGGTCATTGTCGAGGCCAAGAAAAGGGCCCGTGTTATCGAATACTTGAGCACGTACCCCTATTATCAGGTCCTGGCGAAAGTAATCAGAGAGATCGAGGACCACAGTCCTGAAATCAAGGAGCTCCTCAAGCGCGTCCTGGCCCTTTTTGAAGATTATTTGAAACTCAATCAGAACGCCAATATCGAATCCATCATTCCGGCCCTGAGAGACACCACTCCCGAAAGGATCACCGATATCATTTCTTCCCATCTTTATCTGCCGTTGGAAGAGAAACAGAACCTGCTGGAAACGATCAACATCCTCGAGAGGATCCGCCGGCTGAACTACCTCCTGGAAAACGAGATCCTGAAGGTCCATTCTAAGCTGCGCCGCGACACAAAACAGGAACGTCAGAGAATAGCGGGCAAGGAGCCGCGGCAACCAAATATCTTCTCCGCGGGGCCAGGCTTCAGGAAAGAAGACCAGCCCAATGAGATCGAAGAGCTCCGCCAGAAAGTCAAGAAGGCCAACATGCCTTCCGATGCGGAAGAGAAGGCCCTGAAAGAAATAGAAAGGCTCGAAACCATGCCTCCGATGTCGGCAGAAGCTACGGTCTGCCGCAACTATTTGGACTGGTTGCTTTCGTTGCCTTGGAATAAGAAGTCCCGAGAGAAGAGAGAGCTCAAAGAGGCGGAGAGGATCCTGGATGAAGACCATTATGGTTTGAACAAGGTCAAGGACAGGATCATCGAATACCTTTCCATCCGCCAGTTAGTCAAGAATCCCAAAGGCGTCATTTTGGGGCTGATTGGCCCTCCGGGAGTGGGAAAAAGCTCCCTGGGTCGGTCGATTGCCCGGGCGACGGGAAGGAAGTTTGTCCGGCTTTCTCTGGGCGGCGTCCGCGATGAAGCCGAGGTTCGCGGCCATCGCAGGACTTATATCGGCGCCTACCCCGGAAGAATCATCCAGATGGTCAAGCGCGCCGGTACGAAGAATCCTGTTTTCCTGCTTGATGAAGTCGACAAGATGAGCATGGATTTCCGCGGCGACCCAGCCTCAGCTCTTATGGAAGTGCTTGATCCTGAACAAAATAGCACATTTCTCGACCATTATATCGATACAGATTTTGACCTCTCCCAGGTGATGTTTATCGTCACCGCCAATATGCTCGAGCCCATCCCCCGGCCTCTTATTGACCGGATGGAAGTCATCCGCCTGCCGGGATATACGGAGGACGAAAAAATCCAGATTGCCAAGCGCTTTTTACTGCCCAAAGAGATGAAAGCCCACGGTCTTAAGGAGAATAACCTCAAGATCACGGACCCGGCCATGCAAAAAATCGTCCGGGAATACACCAGGGAAGCCGGGGTGCGCAACCTGGAGCGGGAGATCACTTCTGTCTGCCGCAAGCTCGTCAAAAGAGTCATAGAGAAGGGCAAGGACCATAATGAACGGGTCAACCCAAGAAACCTCGAGGCCTATCTGGGGATCCCGAAATACCGCCGGTCAGAAATCGGCAAGAAGGACGAGATCGGCGCCTCCCTGGGGATGGCCTGGACCGAGTTCGGCGGAGAGCTCCTGACTTTTGAGGCCAACAAAGTTCACGGCAAGGGAAGCTTTACCCTCACCGGTCAGCTGGGCGAGATCATGCAGGAGTCAGCCCAGGCGGCCTTCAGCTATGTCCGGGGCAAGATCTTCGAACTGAATATCGCCAAGGACCTCCATAAGAACTTTGACATCCACGTCCATGTGCCCGAGGGCGCGACTCCCAAGGAGGGCCCCTCGGCAGGAATAACCATAGCCACTTCGATCCTTTCGCTGTTGACCGACATTCCGGTCAACAGGAAGGTGGCCATGACTGGAGAAATCACTCTTAAGGGAAAAGTCCTTCCGGTCGGCGGGATTAAGGAAAAACTCCTGGCGGCACACCGCGAAGGCCTTCGAGAAGCAATCATCCCCATAGATAACAAAGCGGACTTGAAGGACTTGCCCAAGGTCATCAAGCAGGATCTCCGTATCCATCTTGTTGAAAACATGGATGAAGTCTTAAAAATAGCCCTGACGGCGGAGCTTCCCCAGAAGCCCCTAAAAGACAAGATACCGGCGACGTCAGAACTCTCCCAGAGGGGAGGGGAGGGCGATGGCCCGGCCGAGCCTCCTCTCACCCATTAGAATTTTAAAATAAAAGCAGGATTGCCTTTCGTCTTACGCGATCGATTGAAGAGCAAATAATCCAAACAGGGCTGAGATTTCCTGAGGAGAATGAAAGATGATCAGGAAGAAAATTCATCGCAAGGAGGAATACAAATGACCTCAAAGAGCACGGAAATGAAGGAATACGGCTTGGTCGACCTTGAAGAAAAGGAAATGAAGGAACTCGAAAAGATTGCCGGCCAGGCAGGCGTGGAAGACGAAGAAATCGAGGATGCCACCAAGCATAACCTCATTTTCAAGATCCTCGAAGCCCAAGCCAAGAAAAACGGCCTGCTTTTTTCTGAGGGCGTTCTGGAGTGCCTCGAGGACGGTTTCGGGTTCCTGCGGGCCCCCGAATTCAGCTATCTGCCCAGCCAGGATGACATTTATGTCTCTCCATCTCAGATTCGCAAATTTCAGCTACGGACGGGAGACACCATCTCCGGGATCGTCCGGCCTCCCAAGAATGGGGAGAAATACTTCGCTTTGATCAAGATCGAAGCGATCAACTTCACCCATCCTGACATCCTCCAGGACATGCGGAGAAACGTCCATTTTGAGCACCTGACGCCGCTTTACCCGTTCGAAAAGATCAGCCTAGAAGACGGAAACTCGAAGAACATGAATGCCCGGATCATGGACCTCTTGACCCCGATCGGCAAAGGTCAAAGAGGACTGATCGTCTCTCCTCCCAGGGCGGGCAAGACCACGTTGCTTAAAACAATTGCCAAGTCAATCGAGAAAAACCACCCCGAGGTCTTCCTTATTGTTCTTTTGGTGGCGGAGAGGCCGGAAGAGGTCACGGACTTCCAGAGGAGCGTCAACGGGGAAGTCGTGGCTTCCACTTTTGATGAGCCGCCCGTCAGAAACGCCCAAGTGGCCAATATCGTCCTGGAAAAAGCCAAGCGGCTTGTCGAAATCAAAAAGGATGTCACGATCCTGCTCGACAGCGTTACCAGGCTGGCCCGGGCTCATAACGCCATCATTCCTCCTTCTGGGAAGGTCCTTTCCGGGGGAATTGACGCTAATGCCTTGAACAAGCCCAAGAAATTTTTCGGTTCCGCCCGGAAAATCGAGGAAGGCGGAAGCCTGACCATCGTGGCCACAGCCCTGGTCGATACCGGGAGCCGCATGGATGATGTCATTTTTGAAGAATTCAAAGGAACCGGCAACATGGAGATCAACCTTGACCGCCGCCTGGTGGACAAGCGCCTTTTTCCCGCCCTCGACATCAACCGTTCGGCAACAAGAAAAGAAGAGCTACTGATTGAGGAAACCGACCTCAACAGGATCTGGATCTTGAGGAAGGTCTTGAGCCAGTTATCCGAGGTCGAAGCCATGGAGCTCCTGGTCGAAAAGCTCTCCAAGACGAAGACAAATTCGGACTTCCTGAACGC
>CAZOKP010000011.1:0-10841 GCA_964580435.1 uncultured Eubacteriales bacterium | reverse complement strand
CCCTGGTTGGTAAAAAAGGTATTTAAGTGAAAAAGATTGGGCTAAAAAAATGGCGAGTGTGTCGCATAAGGGATATTATGTCAACTAAAATATTCTTAGCCTCAGACCCAAAAACCAGGCCAGAATACCCTGTGTCTTCACGTTGAAAAAACCCCCCTTGATTCCGTTTATTTAGCCTTAAGTCGAGTCAGGATCTCTTCCAAAACCTTGATGATTTCCTCTTTGGTGATGGTGTGTTTCTTGAACTCGATTCGCAGATGATACGAGTCACTCTGTTGAGGCGTATAGCTGAAAACGTAGGGCTTGGTAGTTTTCTGCTTGCCTTTAAGTTTTTTTGAGAGTTCTCTCGTGTCCTCCCGTCGGAGGCCCCGCTCGCCAATCTCCGCTATGAGCCTTTCCATGTCCTGCTCTTTTTCGAGCTTAGCGATTTCGATGAGAGTGCTGCGGCTGCTGATCTGGTGGGTTTTGCAAAGCTCGCGAAGACGTCGAGGAATCCGGGCGACGTTCACGATTTCGGTGATGGTCGAGCGGGCTTTGCCGATCTTTTCGGCTAGCTGGTTATGATTGTAGCCGTAAATATCGACGAGCGCCTTAAGGCCGTCGGCCTCTTCGAACACATCGAGATCTTTGCGCTGGAGGTTTTCAATGAGCGCCAGCTCGAGGGCCTCGTTGTCCTTAACGTCCATCTCGATGCATGGAATCTCTTTGAGGGCGATATTCTTCGAGGCAACATAACGTCGCTCACCGGCTATGATTTCGTAGCGGTCCTTTCTCGGTCGGACCAGGATCGGCTCAAGAATGCCTTTGGACTTGATGGAGGCCATCAGTTCTTCGAGGTTTCCCAGTTCGCAGCGGGCCTGACGAGGATTGGGGTCGATCCTGTCCAGTGCGATCATCCGGATTCTGGGGCCGGCGACGCGGGCCGAGATCAGGTCGACAAAGTGGTCGTCATGGCGCATGACTATCGTGTCGGGCAAGCCCGATCTTTTAGTTTTTTGCACGCTCAATGATTTCCTCCGCAATCTTTTTGTATTGAAAAGCTCCCACAGAATTAGGGGCATAGGTAAAAATGGATTCTTTGTAAGCCGGACTTTCCTCGAGTTTGACGCTCTTGGAAACATATGTCCTGAAGACAAGTCTGCCAAAAACCTTGCGGATCCTCTTAACGACGTCCTTGGAGATGTTTGTTCGCTTGTCGTGGAGCGTAATCAGAATCCCCAAGACGCGGAGGTCGGGGTTAGCGACTTTTTTGACTTTATCGACCGTCTCAAGCAAGTCGTCTGTTCCCTCGAGACAGAGATACGAAGATTGGATCGGAATCAAAATATGAGTCGCGGCCACGAGCGAATTCAAAGTGATGAGCCCAAGCGTTGGCGGGGTATCAATGACGATGTGGTCGTACTGGGGTTTAATGGGCTCAAGGATATCCTTCAGGCGAAAGTGGCCGTCGATCTCGCCGAGCAAAGATGGCTCAAGCTTGGCCATGGAAATTCTGGATATGGCGATATCGAGGCCAGGAATTGTCGATTTGGCGATGATGCTTTCGAATTTTTCTTCCGGGCGCATCATGACATCGAAAAGTGATTTAACAAGCTTGGAAGGATCGTTCAAACAAGAAATCGTGCTGTGAGCTTGAGGGTCAGTGTCGATAAGGAGGATCCTATTTCCCAGCAACGCCAGGGCCGCGGAGACATTGAGGGCCGTCGTGGTCTTTCCCACTCCTCCTTTTTGATTGGTGATCGCGATGATCAAAATCGTTCCTCCAAGGCGCGAATAAGTAAGGAAAGTTAGAATAATAAATAAAAAAACAAAATGCAAGGAAATATATTTTTAGAATCATTCAGTATGAGCATAGCAAGGAACGGTTTCGGGCTCGCTGGATGAATGAATCAGTAAATTGCAAAGAATTAAGACTGAAGTCACAAAGATAAGGGTCTTATAAAAATGTCGGCATGCCGACATTTTGGCAAGCAATTGAAAATAAACAAGTTAGAATTAATAAAATCAGTTTACTGGGGAATTTTCCCGTCAATAGGAATGACGATCGTTTTCAGGTTGAGATGAACTCTTGAAAGCGCTAGGGCCTCTTCAGCGATCCTATAAAGACCGGAACAACAAGGTACGGTCATAATCGCCACGGTCAGGGATTTTAGGGCGTTCTGCTTGATAATCTCGGCTAGTTTTTCAACGTAGCCGTCCGTATCATCGAGTTTGGAACAGGCGATGATCAGCTTCTTGCCTTTGAGAAGGTCATGGTGAAAGCTCCCCAGGGCAAAGGCGGTGCAATCGGCGGCAAGGAGCAGGTCGGTAGATTTGAAGTAAGGTGCGTAAGAAGATACCAGTTGAAACTGAATCGGCCACTGACGGAGCTCAGACGCCCCAGAAATGGCCTTTTGTTTTGCGGTCGCAGAGTTCTCTTTGGGAATTTCAACGGGCGTACTTCCGGGACAAGCGGAAAGGTGAGATCGGGCCGCAGCAGGATGGCTCCCGAGGTCAGGCGGGGGACTCGCCGCGACTCCGTGCACTCTGGCGGCGGCCTCGCTGCCCCTTGTAGAAAGGACATGCTCATAGGCCACGGGGGCGTTGTAGGCTTCACTTTCTCTATCGATGATTTCCAGAGCTCCTGTGGGGCAAACGTCCAGACAGGCCCCCATACCGTCGCAATAGATCTCTTTCAACAGAACTGCCTTGTTTTCCTGATCTAATACGAGCGCTCCTTCGGCGCATGCCGTCGTGCAAAGGCCGCAGCCGTCACATTTATCCCGGTCGATTTCGATGATCATCCTTTTGGCCATACCAGTTCTCTCTCCTTTTTTTCAGTCTTTCCCCAAAGGATACCACTGCCCTTTCGGCAGGTCTTTGATTTAAGTCAAGAAATCAGCAGGAGATCTCTTGCCGCATTTTCAGGCATTCTTTGACCCGGATTCGTTTCCCCCTGACTTCAATCAGGCCCTCCTGCTGCATTTCCCTCAGATTCCTGGAGAGTGTCGCGCTGATCGTACCCAGAAGCCTGGCCAGGTCAGATTTCTTGATTTTCAATTCGACAAGGCAGGCCCTCTCTCCCGAGCATTGAGAGAGGAGATACTGGATCAGTCTCTGCCGGACCGTCCGCAGGCCAAGCGATTCGATCCTGTCGTTGAGGACGAGGCATTTTTTCGCCAGCAAGTCCAGGAAAAACCTGCTCAACGCAGCGTCCGTTTCGAGCTTCTTGAAGAAGTCTCCCATCTCAATGAAAAGAACCTCGGTGTCTTCTGTCGCCTGGGCAAAGCCGGGAAACTTGGCGGAAGCCAGGGCAACCGCTTCGGCCAGGAAATCGCCGGGCTCGAGCCGAACGACTTCCACCTCCCGTCCGTTTTCGTCCATCTTGAAGACGCGGACTCCCCCTTTGAGGATATAAAAGAACCCCGAGGCGTCTTCCTGGGCCTGGAAAAGGAAGGCCTTTTTTCTGTATGTCTTAGTGATGCCTAGGGCCATGATTTTCTTTTGCAGATTGTCCATCTTCATCCCCGTCTCCCCTGCCCTTATATTTTATCCTTTTTCTGCTTGGGTTGTCCGTCTAGACCTTTTTTGCGTTTCTTCCGGTCGCTCCCTCTATCGTCTTCGGAGAAATCTATGTAAATTATTGATAATAAACAAATTAATTGCCTATTGGGAGCGGTCGACCGGAAGAGTCAGGCAGGTGGGCCCTCCCCTGCCCTTGAGAAACTCTGTCAGGTCAACTGCGCGGACGGTGAATCCCGCCTTGCGAAGACTGCGCGTGCCGGCCGCGTTGCTTTTTTCCAAGATGACTTCTTCGTTGCCCAGCGAGATGACGTTGGCGCTCGAGGAATCATGCTCGGGAATCTCGATCGTGCGGAAATCCTGGAAGAATCCTTTGGGGAATATACCTCGATAACACAAAACGGTGTCTGAGCTGACGACGCTCATAGCGCCGCCGATGTGCAGGTGGGAAGGCGGCAGAACGATTGTCCTAACCTCATAGTCCATTCCGGCCAGGAGTTGTGATAATTGTCTCACTCCGGACGCGTTCGTTCTTCCGGAGCGTCCGACAAAAGCCACCTTGCCCGCCAGGATGACGTCGCCCCCTTCAACGGTGCCGGGCTCCTCGATCTCTCCGGCGCAGGGCACCTCGAGAGAATTTAGGGTGGCAGCCGCCCAGGCTTCCTCTCCCCGTCTTGTTCGAAGTCCCATCCTCAGCTTAATATACCCCTTCGGCGTGACG
Source organism: uncultured Eubacteriales bacterium (assembly GCA_964580435.1). GTDB lineage: Bacteria > Acidobacteriota > Aminicenantia > Aminicenantales > UBA8522 > CAZKEW01. Next base: position 6,619 of record CAZOKP010000011.1, on the reverse strand, counting down.
AGGCTTGTATCCCGAACAAAAACAGAATTTGGGTGGCCGCGCAGCTCTTTGAGATTGACAACGTGGCTGCCCGATGCCTCAAGCAGCGCCTTCAGCTTGCGGTGTTCGTCGATGGCTTTCGCCCGGTTGGCAACCTGTCCGATGTTGTGCTCCTTGGGATTGGCCACCTCAAAATATTCTTTTTTCGGCTCACAAACGATGACGCGCTCCAGCTTGTCTCCTTCGTTTCTGACCATGATGTTCTCCTTTCCGGAATCCTTGTCTTGTGCCGCTCAGCTTTACCCTAACACCTTAGCAAAAGTGCTTCCTTCCGTAAACCAGTAAATTTAGTGACACAGGCAATAGCTCTTCTTTCTTTTGTTTCTTTAGCCTATAATCACAGCCGGACTCTGCTGTTGAATGGAGAAAACATGGCCCAGAGCAGTCTCATCAAAAAGCTGCTTCTCAAGTCCGGCCAGCGGATAGCTATCCTCAATGCCCCTCCCGGCTATTTGGACAGTTTGGGTGCGCTCCCCGAGGGGGCGGAGCTGGCGACCAAGCCGCGCAGCCCCCTGGACGTCGTTCATCTTTTTGTCAAAGACAAGGCCGAACTTGAGAAGCTCGCTCCCGAGGTCTTTCCTTTTCTCAAAGATGATGGCATTCTTTGGGTTTCTTACCCCAAGGGAAGTTCCAAAGTAAAAACCGACCTCAATCGCGATATCCTCTGGACGGTGATGGAGAAATATGCACTGGCGGGAGTGGCCATGATTTCGATTAACGAGGTCTGGTCAGCCATGCGCTTCAGGCCGGCTGACAAAGTCGGCAAGTCCAAGAAGTAGTCTTGGCGAAATTTGTGGACACGATACAGAATTCAGAAATTCCGTTCATGTCCCCAAATCTCGCGTATCCCGCGATTTTCTAAAATTGTTTTATTTTGAAACTCGATGCAATCCGGCGCGCGATTTTCGGCGCGTCCTTGCCCTCGACCGTCCGGACGAAGCCTTCAAGGCCGCGGCTGATTTCAGGCCTCGGGGAGAATCGGTGAAGAAAATTTCGCGGCTGCGCTTTTGCTTTCTCGCGGCTGCGCTTTTGCTTTCTCGCGGCGGCCTTCCGGCACGAGCTTCTCTAGTATTCCCCACATCCCCTTCTCCGCGTCCTGCCAAGGATATAATACCTGTTGCTTTCGATCTCAAAGGATTTCGCTCCCTCGGGAACGACAGACGTGGTTCCCGCCGTCTCATACTCCAGGATATCGATTCCGACCTGGCCGAAGACTTGCTGGGCCGGGCCAAGCGCCAGTTCGCCCCAACCGTCGGCGAGCGATGAAGCGACAAAATAAAAACGGGTCGCGTCGGCTACTCCTTCATTGACGATCGCCGCGTCCAGGGGGATCCACATCTCCCCTACCATGAGTTCTGTCCAGGCATGGCCTCCGAACATTCCGAGGGCATAGACGTACCCCAATACCGCCGTTGAGGGCATACCGGCGGCACGGGCCAAAGTGGCGAGCAGCGTGGCATAGCCGGCACAGGTTCCGCGGCGATCCCGGGAAATCTCCGTGGCCGGCCCTCGGCGGATTCTTCCGCAAGAGAGACAAACGAAAGTTCCACTTTGAAGCCCAGGCGGTTGAGCGCCACAGGCAATTCCGAGGTTGTCTGAAGCGTACTGCCTTGGCCCTCGGGTGTGCGAGCGGGCAGGCTGCGGAGGTTTTCGTGAAGATATCCCACCGTATTTCCGCCGATTTTTATGACATACCACAGGTCCTGCCCGGTTTGGGGCTGGTCTGAAGAAAACGCCCCGACAAGTGAGAGCGGCGCGATATGCGGGATGAAAATGAAAACCAGGAAAACAACCTGAAGAAAACGAGATCTCGCTCGGGCGCCAGTGGGATTGAAAATTGAGCTCATGTCTTATTCCTCTCCTTCGTTTGTCTTGCCCAGGCCGTCGGGATAGTTTATCTCGGTCGCTCCGGTTTAGGCAATATTCCTGAAGAAGGAATGATCATCTTGCTCACCACAAAAGCGCAGAAAGAATAGATAGTCATATCGCAATGCGTTCCTGGGTATTCTTACGAGGAGCTCGGCGCCGGACACTGCGCCACCCCGGGCTGATCATGATTATAAAAAAAAGACGGAGCTGTTCCCTTTTATGGACTTGTTAACTGAGGCAAGGAGTGGTTATGGCCGACGTTTAGTAGACCGGGCGCCGGAGCCTGCGGTTCTTGATGAAACGGGATGTCAAAACAGCCAGTCCGCCGATCATCAGGCCCACAAGCCCGAACAATTTCCACTTTCGGAGCGTCAACATCTGCTTCCTCCGATTATTTTGTCGTAATTGGCCGAATTTTATGGATAAAATGGCGGTGTTCTGAGGCAAGGATGAGTCCAGCTCAGCTTCTCTGGAAACTATCCATTCTATCGATCTTGTCGACTTTATGCTTCTCGGCGCGACCCTTTTCTCTCGAGGAAGTGGCCTGTTGCACGGGGACTTGGGATGCCGGCTCTCTTACGCGCCGGCGATAGCCGATTTTCACTGCAAAATTTGCAGGTGCGTTTCGTATCCCAGAGTTTAAGGATAAGGGCCAGTTTTCAGCGAACGAAGCCGAGCTGCATATAATAACCCTGGGGCTTGGCGCAGGCCGGGCAGTTGTCGGGCGCATCCTTCCCTTTGTGGATATAACCGCAGTTGAGGCACTTCCATTCCGCCTTGGGATCATCGGTCTTAAAGAGCTGGCCTGATCCCAGCCGCTCGGCCAGTTTCTTGTACCGCTCTTCGTGTTTTTCCTCGACCTCGGCGATCTCTTTGAACGCGTCGGCGATGGCCTTTTCTCCCTCTGCGCGGGCGACTTTTTCAAAATCCGGGTACATGGATGTCCACTCGTACTTCTCACCTGCGGCGGCGTTCTTGAGATTTTCCAGCGTTGAGCCGAGAGCGTGGATGTCGTACGTATTCGTCATTTCCACTTTGTTCTTCATCAGTTCGAACTCCCGCTCGGCGTGGGCTCGTTCGTTATCCGCGGTCTCCTCAAAGACATGGGCGATCCATTCATAGCCCTCTTTCCGCGCCCGTTTGGCATAGTAAGTGTATTTGTTGCGGGCCATGGACTCGCCGGCAAAGGCCTTCAGCAAGTTGGATTGTGTTTTGTTCATCCGTGCTCCTTTTGAATTAGTTTTTATACGGCGAAGAAATTTTATCGAGATAATCCAGTTCATCCTTGGTCAGCCGGATTTTCATGCTCTCTGCGTTCTCCCCGGCCTGGCTGATGTGCGTCGCACCCGGAATGGCAACGACAGTCTCTCCGCGGGAATGGATCACCCAGCTTAAGGCGACTTCGGAGAGCGTGGCGTTGTGTTTTTGAGCCACCTCCCGCAAAGCCATGATTACCGGCCGGGTTTGATCAAGTCCCTTGGGCCTGAATGCGCCCATGTACTTTCTGTAACCGCTCCTGCCCTGGACCAATTTTGGGTCATCATGGAATTTTCCCGAGAGAAGTCCCTGCGCCAGAGGCGAATAAGCGATGATGGAAATCCCGAACTCCTGGGCCGTCTCCAGAATGCCGTTCTGCTCGATTTTTCGGTCAAGGAGGCTGTACCGGACTTGATTGGAGGCAAGCGGCATGCCTTCGTTCTGGAGCAGGACATTAGCGATTTTCATTTGCTTGGCCGAAAAATTGCTGACACCGACGTAACGAATTTTATGATTCTTGACCAGTTCGGCCATGGATTTGATTTGTTTCTCGATCGAGGAGAAAGACAGAGGGTTGTGAATTTGGTAGAGGTCGATCGCATAATTTGCGAGGATTTCCAGCCTTTGGTCAATTGTTTTGGCAATTGATTTGGCCGTCCTGAAGACGGGCCGCCATTTGGTGGCGATGATGATGTCTCCAGGGGCTTTTCCCAGCCTTTTGAGGGCTTGGGCAAGGGATTTCTCCGATTCACCCCCGCCGTAGGATTCGGCCGTGTCAAACCAGTTGATGCCTCCTTCGAGGCTGGCTTCGACGATGCCCGTGATCTCCTCTTCGGGCAGATTGGGCCAATAGTGTCCGCCCAGGCCTCTCCCGCGGCTGAATTGCCAGCAGCCCAGCCCGATCGGCGAGACCATCAGCTCGGATTTTCCAAGGCGTCTGAGAGATAGAATCGTCTCAACCATGGTTTTTTCCTACTATATATATCGAAATAGTATACTATATTTAAACAATCTTGAGAAGATAGACTGTACGCTTTTCTTACCTTTTGTATCGGCCCATGAGCTGGCCCTGATCCAGGACATGGCCTTCTGTGGCCTTCAAGAGGTCTGCCTTTGTGGCTCCGGCGGGCAGGTTGAGGACTATGTCCAGGGCGTAGAGCTTGAAATAATATCTGTGCGTTCCGCCGGGAGGACAAGGGCCGCCATAGCCGATCTTTCTGAAATCATTGCGACCCTGCCTGGCACCATTCTTGAGGTCTTTTTCGGGCGGCACAGCTTCATGGAGCTCGCTCGCGCTCGCCGGGAGGTTGTAGATAACCCAGTGAACCCAGGTCCCCACCGGGGCATCCGGGTCGTCGCTGATCAAGGCGAAGCTCCTGGTTTCCGCAGGCGCTCCAGTCCAGGCGAGAGGCGGCGAGATGTCATCCCCATCGCAAGTATACCTGCGGGGGATCATCCCGCCTTCTTCAAATGCGGTGCTGGTGATCTTAATGGTCATTGTCTCCCCTCCTTCAAAGAAAATTGTCATAGCGAACAGCAAGAGAATGGCCGGCAAAAGCCACCGCCCCCCATGCATGTCTCACTCCTTGTAAAGAGAGTCGATCACACCCTTGTATTTTTCCTCGATAATGCTCCGCTTCACCTTCAAAGTCGGGGTGATTTCTCCTTTTTCAATGTCAAAATCCCGGTCGAGGAGGGCGACTTTCTTGATTTTTTCATACGGGGCAAGATGGGGCGTGCTCCTGTCCACCTCCTCTAGGAAGAACTCCCGGATGGCCTCTTTTTGGACTAGGTCTCTTTGGCTTTTATAAGGAATATTCTTGAGCTTGGCATATTCCTCGAGTTTCTCGAAACTCGGGACGATCAGAGCCGAGATGAATTTTCTTTTGCCGCCGATGACCACAGCGTTCAGGATATACGGATTTTGCTTGAGCAGGTTTTCAATCGGCTGCGGAGCGATGTTTTTTCCGCCTGACGTGATGATCAAGTCCTTTTTCCTGTCGGTGATGATGAGGAATCCCTCCTCGTCGAGATGGCCGATGTCCCCTGTATGGAGCCAGCCCCCTGCCAGAGTTTCCCAGGTCTCCTCTTCTTTTTTGTAATAGCCCTTCATGATGTTCGGCCCCTGGGCCAGGATCTCTCCGTCAGGAGCGATCTTCACATCCACACCCGGGATAGGCTTGCCCACCGTTCCGAATTTCAGGTTATTGAACGTATTCACGGCAATCACCGGAGAGCTTTCGGTCAGGCCGTATCCTTCAAGGACGACGAGACCCAAGGCAAAAAAGAACTCGGCGATATCCTTTGAGAGCGGCGCTCCTCCGGAGACGAAGAACCGGACCCTACCGCCGGTCTTTTCGAGAATCTTGGAGAAGACGAGCTTGTGGGCGAGGTTCGCGCGACGGCGGAGGGAACCCGAAATGGGCTGTCGGAGAAAGCTTTTTTCGCGATATTGCCTCCCCGTTTTGATGGCCCAGAAAAAGATCTTTTTTTTCAGTCCGGACCCGGCCAGAATGGTATCTATGACTTTCGCGTAGATCTTTTCAAAAAGTCGAGGGACGCTGACCATGATGGTCGGCCGAACCTCGATGAGGTTGTCGGCCACGGTCTCGATGCTTTCGGCATAGGCCATGGAGCAGCCCTTATAGAGGAAGGCAAAGACGACCAGTCGTTCGAGCACGTGGGAAAGGGGAAGGAATGATAGGTCCGTGTCTTTATCATTGAAATCGATGATCGAAGCGAGCGTCTTGATATTGCTGACGAAGTTGCCGTGAGTGAGCATGACACCCTTGGGGATGCCCGTGGTGCCGGAGGTGTAGATGATGGAGGCGAGGTCATCCGGTTTCACGGCGAGGGCAAACTCTTCAAAAAGGCCGGGACTCTGGGCCTGGATTTTTTCCCCTTGCCACAGGATTTGCGACAGGGGCAACAGTCCTTCCTGAGCCTGGGGCGCAAAGGTGAGGAAATGCCTCACCAGGGGCAGGTCTTTTTTTACCGCTGCCACTTTCTCCCAAAGGGTTGGTCCGGATATGACGACCACCTTGGCGTCCGAGTCATTGATGATGTATTTGACCTGTTCCGGGACCAATGACGTATAGACAGGAACCGTTATTCCGCCGAGCGAGAGAACGGCGTAATCCGTGATGGTCCAGTCTGGGCCATTATCGGCGAGGAGAATCACCTTATCGCCCTGCCTGACCCCCAAGTCCCGCAGGCCGAGGGCCAAGCGGATGACCCTGTTTCTGAACTCTTCTGTGGAGATGGGGACATAGCGGCCGTCTTTTTTATAAAGCATAAGGTCCGGCTTGGGATATGATTTGGTCAGATGAAGAAACATTTGCGGGATGGTTTCGGTCATGGATTCCTCCTTTTCTTCATTAACATACAAAAAATAACCCTGTTTGTCTAACTCTTGTAAAAAAACCTTCAAAAGAATAACCTAGTAGAGAAATTT
>CAZOKP010000010.1:42239-51566 GCA_964580435.1 uncultured Eubacteriales bacterium | reverse complement strand
TGGTGGTCAAAACGCCGCGCTAACGCCAGGTGGTCGGGATTTCCCGTAACAGCATAGAGGTTAGCGAGCACGTCATTCATGCCGCCGAACTCTGTCCGCAGCATTCGCTGCATCGCTTCATCATCGAGCTTATCGGTCCTCATCTTGGCCCAAGCGGCCATCTTTTCGAGAATATCCAGGGCCTGTTTGTTACCACAATACGTGTACATATCGAGCAGGCCGGCCATGATCTTGTGGAGCGTGTACCACGGCGCCCAGGCTCTCTTCCCCGCGATAACGCGGTCGATGAATTCCTCGGGGTAAGCGCTGAGATAGCCGCTTTTCCCGAGGGCTTTCTGGCATTTGGCAAGCTCAGCAACCATGTCGCTGGCTTTGGTTCGTAGCTCCTCATCGCCTGTCGCCGCATACATGAGGGCGCAGGCCGAGAGAAAGTGGCCAACAAAATGACCGCGGAGCTCGCACTTCGGTTCTTCCCATCCGCCCAGGGGCGGAGCCGTGGAAGGGAGGCCTGCGTTCACCCGGAAATTATGGAGCAGCCGGTCCGATTCTAGCTCATGGAGATATGTCCGGTCGCGCTCTTGCGCCCCCTTGAAAGGCCCGTCGAGCAGCCTGACATTTTTGAGATGAAACGGCCGGGCCATAATGGCGATTTTGGGCGTGACCTTTTCTGTTCCCGTTTCCGTTTTGTCACCCTGACATCCGGTCAAGGCCAAACAGATGCATAACCCGATCAACAATAGCATCAATTTGAGAGCTTTCAATTTCCCTCCTTATTTTATAAGAACTGGAACAGGACCTATCGTCCAGCCCATTCTGCCCTTAATTACAGCCTTGTGGGCGATCTTTTTCTGACCCATTTCGAGGGAGATGAAATATTCTCCGGGGGCAACTAACTCCCCGCCACGCCAACCCTCCTCCCTCTGCTCTATTTCCTCTTTTTTCGGCTTCCGGCGCATGTTCCAAAGGATAGTATTGATTCCGGGTTCGACTTTCCCCGGAAGCTCCGCCAGGACCTGGCCATCGGAGTCGGTCACAGTGATTTTGACTTTTTCCTTCGGTTTCTCTTTCAGGTAATAATTGATCGCCACGGCATCAGGCTCGTTCGGGGTAAAGAGATGGCTGTCTCCGTAAAGCCGGTAGCTGCCCCAGCCGCTGGTAACCCGTTGTATGCGCGGCTTGATTTCAAAAAAGTGGAGGTCCTCAGCCAGAATTTTCTCATTCATTTCCTGGAGCGGGGTGATATCGGTCACAAAAAGCCCCCGGCCGTAGGTCGCCACCACCAAATCATTTTCCCGGGGATGGACGAGAAGGTCTTTAACCGGGGCATTGGCCATATTGTTCTTCATCCTGACCCATTTTGCTCCGCCGTCGATGGAGACAAAAACGCCGCCGTCCGAGCCCAGGAAAAGAAGGTTAGGATTTTTCCTGTCTTCAAAGATCACATTGACGGGAAATTCAGGAAGGCCGGCCGTGATCGCAGTCCAGGTGGCGCCGAAATCCGTGGTCTTGTAGACGAACGGGCGGAAGTCGTCGTTGCGAAACCCGGTCTTCGTCAGATAGGCTGTACCCTCCTGACCGGCCGCAGCGAAGACCCGGCTCACCCAGAACTCTGCCGGTGCTCCGGGCCTGCCGATATTCGCCGTGAGGTCGGTCCAGTTCGCCCCGCCGTCGCGCGTCAGCCAGACTTTGCCGTCGTCCGTCCCGACCCAGATGATTCCGGGTGTGATCGGCGACTCGGAAATCGTGGTGATGGTGCAGTAGGTGATGTTGCCGCGCCCTGCTGTCTTCACCGGATCGTTTGTGGTCAGGTCAGGACTGATCTCCTGCCACTTGTCTCCGCGGTCAAGCGAGCGGAGCAGAACCTGGGCGCCGGTGTAAATGATCTTGCTGTTGTGCGGCGAGAGGTGAAGCGGCGGGGTCCAGTTGAACCGATAGGCAGGCTTCCCCTTCTCGCGGACAGGTTTGATATCCGTGAAGGTGCCGAGCTTTTGGTCCACGCGGCTATGGCCGCCAAACTCGTGGGTGTTATAAACCCAGCGGCTGTCCTCAGAATCGACGACATTATACATCCCATCTGATGTACCGACCGTCACCCAGTTTTCCGGGCCGACCTCGCCCGACCAGCCGTTGCTCGGTCCTTTCCACGAATCATGGTCCTGAAGTCCGCCATAAATATTGTAGGGATCTTCCATGTCGATGCCGATGGCATAGAACTCGCCTAAAGGAATATTATAAAGATGGTCGCAGGTCTTTCCGCCGTCATAACTGACATGAACGCCGCCGTCGCTTCCAAAGAGCATCCGCTCCGAGTCTTCCGGATCTACCCAGAGCGTGCGGACATCCCCGAAAGCTGTGGCAAAAAGGCTGAGCGGCCAACCAAGGTTCTTCCACGTCTTCCCGCCATCATAAGAATAAGCAAGGGCAACTCCGGGGACATAAACCTTGTTGTCATCATTGGGATCAACCCTGATCTGGTTGAAGGAATAGGCGGCTTTCCCGCTGACGTCGTCCTTGGCCGAATTCATTTTTTTCCATGTTGCTCCAGCATCGTCCGAGCGGTAGACTTCGCCGGCGATTATTCTTTCTTGAGGCTCCAGGCCGCGTTCGCGGTCCCTATCGGCTTCTTCCTGAGTCGGCGGCCGTTTATTGGCATTCTCAATAACGGCATAGATTACGTCAGGGTTCTTGCGATAGATATCGATGCCGATCCGGCCGATCTTGCCTAAAGGAAGCCCTCCGGCCAGCCTCTGCCATGACTTACCGGCATCAGCGGACTTGTAGATGGCGCTCTCCGGACCTCCTTCCTCGAAATGCCAGGGATAACGGTATTTCTCGTACGCCGCCGCATAGAGGATATCAGGATTCTTCCGGTTCATGGCCAGGTCGATGACCCCGACTTTATCGTTAACGTAGAGCACCTTCTCCCAAGTTTTGCCGCCATCTTCTGTCTTGAAAACGCCGCGCTCCGCGTTCGAACTGAAAAGGTGACCCATCGCCGCTACGTAAACGATATCCGAGTTTTGGGGATGGATCACGATCCGGGAGATATGGTGCGAATCGCGAAGCCCCATGTTCTGCCAGGTCTTTCCGCCATCGCCGGACCTATAAACTCCGTCCCCCCGGTGAGAGCTCCGGGTATTATAGGACTCGCCAGTTCCTACCCAAACGATGTCCGGGTTCGAAGGGGCCAAGGCCACAGACCCGATCGAGAGCATCTCTTGGCCATCGAAGACTGGCTCAAAAGTTGTGCCGTTATTCGCCGTCTTCCAGACACCGCCGTTCCTCGTGCCGACATAAAAAGTATAGAGGTGGGCTTTTGGAGGAATCTCTGGAACCGCAAAATCCGTTACCCATGAGCCTGCCCGGTATGGACCGAGGTTGCGAAAGGCGAAATTCTTAAGGAGGTTTTCGTTGAATAGTTCTTCCTTTTCAGTCCCAGCGAAAGTCGACGTCAAGGAAAAAACCAGGAAAAGGAAGGCGATCAAACCGAAGACATGTGTCTTGTGACTCATCCCCAAAGCCTCCTTGCTCGGCCAAACGGACGATCAAACGCCTTGACAAAAATGGAATGATCCCATTCAGGATGGATTTCCGAGCCGGTCAAAATTTGCCTTTTGCTTTCGATCAACTTTTATAGTAGGCAATATTTTCGCTGGTGACGATATCCAGCTGCATCATGATTTTCTTTTCAACGGCCTCTTTAAGCACAACGTATCGGTAAAGAGAATAAATACCTTCATAGCCTTGTTTTTCAGACTGCTGGCTGATCAAAAAATCAATCACGCCTTCTCGCAGGTAGCGAATATTCTCTTCGATCAGGTCGTAGCCGATGATATGAATTTTTTCTCCGAGCGACCGGGATTTGATATACTCCGCAATTTGATGAGTGCTTGCATTCGTTACAAAAATTCCGTTCAACTTGTCATTTTCAGAAATAATTTTTTGGAAAATCTCATTGCGCACATCGTTGCTTTTGTTCCCATCAACTTCGTAGACTTTGGTTACGATCTCGGGGCACTTCTTACAATAAGACAAAAATCCGTTGACCCGGTCATCGATATGATAGTCCTCCGGAAGAACCCGGATCACAGCGATCTTCCCTTTGTCCTTGACCAACATTTGCATCAGCCTAGCGGATAGGATGCCGCTCTGGAAAGAATCTTGGCCTATATAAGAAACATAATTGGCCTTGGGAACAAATGAATCAAAAAAGACATATGGCAAACTCTCGGGAATTTCCTTAACGAACTGGTCAAAGATTTTGGAGAGGACCGGGGCGATGAGGAGTCCGTCCAAATCTGAAGTTATCACTTCATTGCTAACCTTGTTGAAGAATGATTCGGAGTACTTATCATAGAAGAAATATCGGACGTTGACCTTCCGGGAAGCAAGTTCCTCCTGCGCTTTGGTAATTCCTTTGATGGGGAGGCTCCAGTACATGCTGTCCTGGGAAGGCCCGGGCATGAGAATCCCAAAAGTGAAACTCCTCGAGAGCTTGAGATGCTTGGCGAAGATATTGGGCCGATAATCAAGCTCTTCAATGATCCGTTTGATCTTCGCTTCCGTTTCTTTTGAGACTCCTCCTCTTTTGTGGATGACCCGGTCGACCGTGCCGATAGAAATCCCTGCCCTTTCGGCGATTTTTTTGATGTTAGTAATGATCCAACCTCATTTTTATAATCGTTAACGTTAACACAACAATATAAAAATTGGCCTGCTAAATGTCAAGAAAAAAATCGTCTCTAAGGGCTAAATAAAAAAAACTCTTGACAAGCGCGTTTGTCTACTCCATATTTAACGTGTACGTTAACGCAATAGCATTTAGGTATGCATGCGCAAACGGCAAAAAATATTGATCACCAAATGTCTTGCATGAGGAGGTGAGAATCATCACTGAGGACTTTATCGTTTGAGCTTCAGGCAATGGGTAAAGATTTTAGCCTTAGCAAAGGAGGGAAAATGAGTTTTAAACGTTTTGCTCTTATAGTTTTATTCTCTATTGCGATGGCAAGTGTTCTCAGCGCACAGGCCACCCGGCAGGTCGGCGCGATCAAGGGCGTCGTCACCGATAACACTGGCGCTCCAGTCCCCGGCGTAACCGTGACTGCTGAAAGTCCGGCCCTGATGGGTTCGGTTGCATCCATCTCGGATGCTAGCGGCCTCTACAGACTCGTCAACCTGCCTCCAGGCACCTACACGGTCACCGCAAGCCTAGCAGGGTTTAAAACCGTCAAGCAGCCCGGTATTATCGTCCAGGTCGGCCAGACGTATACCGTTAATCTGCAAACTGAAGCCAGCCCCTTGGCTGAAGAGATAACGGTTACTGCGGCGGCCCCGATGGTTGACACGCAGTCGAATAAGATCACCTACGTCACGACCACTGAATTGCTGAACGACTTGCCCCTCAACCGCAACATCAACCAGCTCTTTAACATCACCGCCGGCAGCGCCGGCAATATTGCCGCCTACTCCGGCAGCATCCACGGCGCCAACTCCGGCTCCACTGCGTACGAAGTCGACGGGGTTAACGGCGAGAGCCCTACCACCGGCGGCATGCAGATCGCTCCGCAGTATGAAAGCATAGAGGAGATCGAGATCGCCACCGGTGGCCTGCCGGCCCAGGTCGGCGCCAGTGGCGGCTCGTTCATCTCCGTAGTCACGAAGAGCGGCGGCAACGAGTTCCACGGCCAAGCCCAATTCTATTACACCGCTCAGGGCCTCAACCAGATGCTTTTCACCGACGAAGAGCTCGGTTCCTTCAAAAGATCCAAACCGGCCTTTGCCAAGTACGACACGGATGTTTCGGCCTCTCTCGGCGGCCCGATTATCAAGGACAAGCTCTGGTTCTTCGGTACGCTCGATTTCCGTCCGTACGAGTATACGGTCTCCTTCAGCCCGGTCACCCTGGAGGGCACGACATACGAGCCCTACACAAATCCCACCAAAACGTGGTCGCCTTTCCTCAAGTTGACCTACCAGATCAACAAGGATTTACGCGTCTTCGTAATGTACAACGGCACTTACTTCAATAACATCTATGATCCTAATTACTACCGAACCCTCGATGCCCTTACCCTGTCGAATCAAAAAAGAACGGGCTTGACCGCCGAGCTGAGCTGGACGCTCGGACCCAATACCTACATTAGCTTCCGCGGCGGCTGGAACGACTTCAATTGGGCACTCACCGGCCAGCCGGATTCGTTGGCCAACATCGGCAAAGTCGATTGGTACACAGGCTACAATTGGAACGGCAAGCAGTACGAAGAACAATGGACGATCCGCCGGGGTGAAAACGTAAGCGCCCGCCTGACCCACTACCTAGACGACGTGCTGGGCGGTGACCACGAAATCGGCGCCGGCGTTGAATATGTCTACTCATACGACCGCCTCAGCGTCGGGGAACCCAACCCGCTGACCATGTACTATTACGACGGCGACCCCTATAGCTATGCCGCCCAGGGCATGGAACGCGACATCTATGGTGACGGCTACATCGAACTGGCCAACGCGGGCCCAAATGAAGGCGACTCCTTGAAGTACCTACCCGGCAACCGCTTTGGCGCCTACCTGCAAGATGCCTTCACCTACAAAAACCGCCTGACCATCAACCTCGGCGCCCGCCTCGACTGGTACTGGGGCGGCTTCCAAGGCGGCTCCTCCACCGGAACCGACCAGAACGGCTTGGCCTACAAGGTGGGCGAATTCGTGGCCAATACCATCGGCTGGAACCCCTACGCCGCGGCCACCTGGGACCCCATCCCCAAGACTATGAACTTCGTATCCGTCTCCCCCCGCATCGGCGTCAGCTATGACCTCTTCGGCAACGGCAAGACCGCGCTCAAGGTCTCCTGGGGCCGCTACTACGAGGCCATGCCGGTCATGTGGTTCAGCGCCGCCCAGTCCGAAATTCAGGCGCACTACGGCTTCAGGTGGTGGGACGACAACGGCAATTACATCTGTGACGACCCGGGCATCGACACCTATTACCCGGATGGCGACTACTCGATGTTCCTCAAGCAAGATCCGGAGTTGATTCGCATGCGTGTCGCCGGCAAGGGCGAGCAGTACCAGCTGAAGGCGCCTTGGAACAACGAGTTCATCGTCTCCATCTCCCACGAACTCGCCAAGAACTTCTCGGTCAAGCTGGCGTATATTAACAAGCTGGCCCGCAGGGACCACTGGGATACTTTTTGGAACAGAGCTACCGAAACCTACTTGTCCTCGCTGCAGGACGCCCCCGCCGGGTTCTGGGTGCCTTTCACTACCATCGTGCCCGCGAACGGCGCCTGGCCGGAAAAAGAGGTCACCATCTACGTCCCGACGAACGATTACGACTGGGAGAACGTCGAGTGGTATCGGCAGGCCAGCAGCCCCTATTCCAAGCGCCTATATAACGGCATCGAGCTGACCTTCGACAAGCGCTACGACAACGGCTGGGCCCTGGGCGGTTCCATCACTTACGCGAATTCGAAGAGCATCACCCCCTACGATCCGAACTACGCTGTCAACGGCTGGGGCGCCGACATCAATGACATCCCGCTGGCCATCAAGCTCTATGGTTCATTCACCCTGCCGCTCGATTTCATCGCCTCCTTCATTTATCGCCACCAATCGGGCGGCCCGTTGAATTACGGCGGTAATTTCTGGGATAAGGCCTTCGACGTTACCATCCGCCCTCCGACCGCATGGCTCATAGCCCACAATTGCGTAACCTGGTGGGGCGATATCGGCGTCATGCTGGAGCCCAACGGCGCGCACCGCCAGGCCTCCTGGGACAACGTCGACTTGCGACTGGAGAAAGAATTCAAGTTCAAGTTCGGGAGCTTTTCGGTTTTCGCCGATATCTTCAACCTGCTCGGCAACAAGTACGTCTCCACTGGCCTGGATCCGTGGGGCCTCTGGAAACCGAATGACGAGAATACCACCTCTGGATCTATCGTGCCTAATAATTATTACCAAAAGGTTACCAGCGTTTCTGGTGTCAGGACCTTCAGGCTCTCGGCCCGCGTCGCTTTCTAAAGATCTCCATTGAAAGGGGAGGGAGCAATCCCTCCCCTTCTGCTCATTTTGCGAAATAATAGCAGTTGAGGCAGAGCAATTGAGCATTCGGGTTCCTCTCAGGAAGGCTGCGGATTTGAGCTGAGTGCTGGGGGCGTTCGTCTTTCTTGAATATATTTGCCGATAGGTATAGGTTATCTTCAAAGAGTTTTTTTGGTGAAGACAAACGGATACGGGGAACAATAAACGACCGAGAAGTTCAAAAATGCGTAAGAACCTCTTCTTCGTCTTTTTTGTGCTGCTCTGTCTCTTGGCGGCCAATGATATCCTGGGCCTGAAATTAACTCTTTCCGAGCGGTATAAAAAATGGCTTGACGAAGAAGTCGTGTATCTCATCACCCCTCTGGAAAAAGAGGTCTTTCTGAAGCTCCAGACAGACAGAGAAAGGGACATTTTCACCGAGGCATTCTGGAAGAATCGGGACTCCAATCCAGCGTCGTCCGAGAACGAGTTCAAAACGGAACATTACCGCCGGATTAACCATGCCAATCATTTCTTCGGCCGGAGTGCACCCCTGCCGGGCTGGAAGACAGACCGGGGAAGAATCTATATCATCCTCGGGGAGCCCAACGACATCCAGCGGTTCGAGGGAAAGAGCCAGGTTTATCCCTGTGAGATCTGGTTTTATCAAGGTAAAACGGATATCGGCCTCCCGCCAGGTTTTAACCTTGTTTTTTTCCAGCAAGGAGGAGTGGGGGATTACAGGCTTTACAGCCCCACTAAAGATGGCCCTCAGGCATTGATGCCTTCGTATCGCGGCGACCCCATTGATTATATCGCCGCCTACCGGAAGCTTAGAGAGCTGGAACCCAGTGTTGCCGACGCTTCTATGTCTCTGATTCCTGGGGACGCTTCGGCGACTCTGGGACGACCTTCCTTGAGCTCTGATTTATTGATCCAGAAAGTGGAGGTATCGCCTCAAAAACAGGTCAAAGACAAGTACGCCCAGAAATTTCTTCAGTACAAAGATCTCGTCGAAGTGGAATACACGGCCAACTACATGGATAGCCAATCGCTCGTCAAAGTGATCAAAGACCCGTCGGGGCTTTATTTTGTTCACTTCGCCATCGAGCCTGAGAGGCTTTCTGTCAATCAATACGAGGATAAATACTACACGACTCTCAAGGTTAATGGCTCAGTCATAAACCAGGAGAACAAACCCATCTATCAGTTTGAAAGAGTCATCTCTCTTGATTTTGACCAGGAAAAGATGCTCACTGTCAGCCATCAGCCTCTGAACATTCAGGATATGTTTCCACTCATCCCCGG
>CAZOKP010000010.1:37941-42139 GCA_964580435.1 uncultured Eubacteriales bacterium | reverse complement strand
AAGGGAGAGGTTAAATTTACGTTCTTCAAGGAAGATCAAGAATTCCGGTCCTTCTCGAGAAAAGTCAGCGAATATGCGGAGCTGCCCGATTGTTTAGAAGAATTTGCTCTTACTGAATTCTCTCCAGCCCACTACAGAATTAAGGTTTCTCTTCTGGTTGACGGCCAGGAGGTTCTTTCCGGGAGCGATGAATTTGATGTCACTTATCTGGAGCAGATGGCCCGCCCCTGGGTTTCTTCCAGGACTCTTCCCAATCCAGATGACCCTATCTATGCCTACCTCCTCGGCAGCCAATACTTCAACAGCGGAAAAATGGAAGAAGCGCGACAGAACCTGCAGAAGGCTTATCAGAAAAAACCGGATTCTATGGATATCGCCATGGGTTTGGCCCAGGTTTATATGGTTAGGACTGAATACTCTAAAGTTGAGTCTCTTTTATTGCCTTTCTTCAGCCAGGCTCAACCGCCAAAGTACGAACTATTTGTCATCCTTGGGAAAGCCTATCAAAGCCTAGGGCAGTTGAGCAAGGCCGTCGAGGTCTATGATAAAGCCATTTCTCACTATGGGATCAATATTAACCTTCTGAACAACCTTGGCGAGTGTTATTTTCAACTCGGAAATGCCGAGGAGGCTCTGCGAGCCTGGGAAAAGTCGCTGGAGATAGATCCGAATCAGCCTCAGGTTAAGAAAAACGTTGAAGCGTTAAAAGAGAAAAAATGAAGCCATGGTATGAAGACGATGAGTTTTGGTCGGCCACGGAATTCTTTATGTTTTCGGCAGAGCGCTTGGCCGCGGCCAAAACCGAAGTGGACGGCGCTCTCCAGCTTCTCTCACTCAAGCCGGGCGCAAAAGTCCTCGACCTCTGCTGTGGCCCCGCACGCCATGCCCTCGAGCTGGCCCGGCGAGGATATAAGGTTACAGGAGTCGATCGGACCCACTCCTACCTCGAGCGAGCCAAGAAAATGGCCCAGGACGAGCGGCTAGAGGTCGAGTTCATTGAAGAAGATATGAGGCGATTCGTCCGTCCTTCCGCCTTTGATGCCGTCATCAACCTGTTCACCTCGTTCGGGTTATTCGAGGATGATGCCGATAATCAGAAGGTTTTAGACAATATCTATCGTTCACTTAGACCTGGGGGAGCCGCGCTCATTGACACCATATCACGAGAGATCGTAATGCGGGACTTCAAGGAGCGCGACTGGGTCGAAAGCGGCGACGGTCTCCTTGTCGAACAGCGCTTCGTAGACGAAGACTGGCGCTGGCTTAAACCCCGCTGGATTATCGTGAAGGATGGAGAAAAAAAAGAATTCCGCTGGAAACTCAGGCTGTATTCCATTTCGGAATTCTGCGCCCTTCTCGAAGGAGCGGGTTTCAAGGAGACCAGAATCCACGGAAGCCTGGACGGCAGGCCCTATGACCGGAACGCCAAACGTTTGGTCGCTGTGGCGCGCAAGGTCATCAAGCCAAGAGAACAATGAATTCTATGAAGCATGGGTCCTGTCACGGCGCGTCCCCGTCCGTCCTCGCTAAAGACCCGCCCACCCACCACCATTCGCTGCGGCCGTTGCGGGGACTGGCGCCGCGCCACCCATCCTTATCAATAAACTTTGTCCTCTTTCGCAATAATATAATGTGGAAGGAGAAGAAATGAAGAAAACGATTAAATTCGTTGTCTTAGCGGCACTTTCATTGGCGGCTGCCGGTTTTATCGCCTGCAAACGCCAGGAAACTAGGCCAAAGGAACAAACCGGAGGGGCAACAAAAATGGACTTGCAAAAAGAATCTTTCGGCAGACTGCCGGATGGGACCGAGATCGACATCTACACCCTGACCAATAAGAACGGACTGCGGGTCCGAATCATGACCTACGGCGCGACGATCGTCTCGCTCGAAGTGCCTGACCGCGACGGCAAGCTCGGCGACATCGTCCTGGGGTACGACTCCCTTGAGGGCTACCTCAAAGTGAACCCATATTTCGGCTGCATTGTCGGCCGGTACGCCAACCGCATCGCCGGGGGGCGGTTTGCCCTGGACGGAGTGACCTACGAACTGGCCAAAAACGATGGGGAAAACCATCTCCATGGAGGCATCAAGGGGTTTGATAAAGTCGTCTGGACGGCCGAACCGACGCGCGAAGAGGGAGCCGTCGGGGTCAAAATGAGCTACCTGAGCAAGGACGGAGAGGAAGGCTATCCCGGGAATCTTTCCTGCATTGCTATTTATAAACTAACGGATCAAAATGAGCTCAAGATAAGCTACGCGGCGACAACCGATAAACCCACGCCGGTCAACCTCACCAACCACAGCTACTTCAATCTGGCCGGACCAGGCAACGGAGATATCCTCGGCCATGAGCTGATGCTCAACGCAGATGCTTATACTCCTGTCGGCGAGGGCCTTATCCCAACCGGGAAGACACTGCCCGTTGATAACACTCCCATGGACTTTACAAAATTGAAAGCGATGGGAGCGCAGATCGCTGAAGTTATGGGGGGCTACGATCTCAACTTTGTTTTGCGCGGTAGCGGCGGGAAACTGGAACTCGCGGCTCGAGTCTATGAACCCACGAGCGGCCGGGTCATGGAAATCGACACGACGGAACCCGGGATTCAGTTTTACACGGGGAATTTCTTGGACGGCACGATCACGGGGAGGGGGGGCAAGGTTTATAAACAGCACTACGGATTCTGCTTGGAGACGCAGCACTTTCCTGATTCTCCCAACAAGCCCAATTTCCCCTCGACGATCCTCCGCCCGGGCGAACAATATTCGAGCCTGACGACCTACAGGTTTTCAGCAAAGTAAGTCCAAGAAGTCGCTGTTCGTCTGCACACTCAGCTTCGATCAATCTCATTTCTATAGCCGTTGAAGAAGCCCGCCGGGTTGTCATATCATGAAGGAGTCGACAATGCGGATCAGCTTTAATCAGCCGGCCTTTATCCCCTGGGGCGGGTTCTTTGCCCGGCTTCTCTCCTCAGACATGATGGTGCTGCTGGATGAAACGGCGCTGGCGCACGGCTTCACCTATGTCAACCGCAACCGGGTCAAAGGACCTCAGGGCGAAGTCTGGATAACTATTCCGCTCAAAAGGAAGGGCCGGAGCGGACAGAAAATCAAGGACCTTGAAATTTATGAAAAGGACAGATGGGCGAAAAAGTTTCTTCTCACGCTCGAGCATTTCTACGGAAAATCCGTTTATTTTGAGCGGGTCTATCGAGAGATCAAAGCCGCGGCCGAGGCTCCTGACCTGAGCTTTTTAAGTCTGGTTCTAGCGCTATTGGGTATCCTCATGACCAATTTGGAGATCGATAAAGAAATGGTTCTTCAATCCAGAATAGGAATAAGCGGCAAAGGGACTCCTCTACTGGTCGCCATAGCCAAAGAGATTGGCGCGCGAGAGGTGATTCTGCCCTATTATTCAGAGAAGGCTGTGGAATGCGAGCGATTCAAGGGAGAAAACATCGGCGTCCGATTTCTGCGTTACGCACCGCCTCATTATCCTCAATTCTGGGGCGAATTCATCCACAACCTCTCCGCCCTCGACCTCCTCCTCTGCCTCGGCAAGAAGGGAAAAGCGATCATAGAAAACGGGACGAAAATCTCTAGCTGATGCGCAGGACTTTGGCGCCGCGGATTTTCCTATCCTTGATTTCCACCAGCGCTCTATTCGCCTCTTTAAGAGGATATTCCTCTATTCGAGGCTTGATCGGAATCTCGGCCGCCAGTTTTAGAAATTCGGCCACGTCAGTCCTCGCCACGTTAGCAACGCTCTTGATCTCTTTTTCCATCCAGAGGTGGGCGGGATAATCCAAGTTGCAGAGATAATTCTTGTCGATATCCTCTTTCCGGATCGCGTTGATGACCAGGCGTCCTCCGCTGTCAAGGTTTTCTAGCGCTTCCACGACCGGCTTCCAGACCGGCGTTGTGTCGATGATGGCGTCGAGCTTCTGAGGAGCTGTTTCTTCTGTGTCTCCTGCCCAGACAGCTCCGAGATCCTGGGCAAAGCCACGCTCCTCTGCAGCTCGAGCGAACACATAAACTTTTGTCTCTGGAAACCTATGCTTGACCATCGCGAGGACAAGATGGCCGGAAGCGCCGAAACCGGTCAGGCCGAGATTCTGGCCGTCTCGGAGCCCGGTCAAATTCAGCGAGCGATAGCCGATGGCGCCTGCGCACAGGAGCGGCGCGGCCTCTGCAT
>CAZOKP010000010.1:33219-37841 GCA_964580435.1 uncultured Eubacteriales bacterium | reverse complement strand
ACAACCTGATGGCCGAGGATGATCGGCAGCCTGGGAGGCGGCGTCCTCCCTTCGATCTCATCAATCTCCGTATGGCAGACGCCGCAGGCCAGAACCCTGAGAAGAAGCTCTGTCTCGCCCGGCGCCGGCTTCGGCATTTCTCTTAGCTCGAGGGGATTTCTGTTCTCTTTGAGATTGCAGATTTTCGTCATGACCATGGCTTTCATGGCTAGAATCTCCCTGATTTTTTCTATCCGATGATAGGTTAATAAATAGCAATTCACCGAAGAAGAGTCAAATCCTATAAGGTTTATTTTTTATCCCCTCCGCAACAAAAAGGGGTCCTGATACGTATATATATATGGGAGATAAAAAGAGGCTCGAAAGTGGACGAGACAAGAATGATTGGGCGAGGTGGAAAATGACAGATTCAGAAAAGACGACCGTATCTATCCCCATAAAAATCAAGGAAGAACATAAGTATTTCTTGTTTTACTGTCCGATTCTAGATGTCTGGTCCGTTGGAAAAACCCGGGAAGAAGCGGAGAAAAACCTCAAAGAAGACTTGCGGCTCCTACTGACGAGATGCTCCAAATACAATTCACTCGACAAGGTCCTCAGCGATTGCGGCCTCACCACTGTCGAGATCAGGGCCTAGGAATTTCGTTCCAATCAGGCTGACGATTTCTCTTCCTATTCAAGACCCTTAAACTTCACTGTGATTGACAAAAAGGTCGAATCGCGGTATAATCCTTATTAAATTTATAGGAATTATAAGATTTGGCCATGAGGTCAGAGGTGTCATCATCTCAAAAATGAAAAAAACAGGAGGAGCACAATGAAGAAGTTTTTTCTAGCGATTCTTGCCCTCGGGTTGATCACGTTCATCGGCCTGACTGTTCAAGCTAGAGCAGCCGTCGCCGGCCCCGAAACATTAACGCTCAAAGGCGACGTAATCGACAACAAGTGCGCTGCCGGCAACAAAGATCATCTCTCTGAGTTTGTCAAGACACACACCAAGCAGTGTGCAATGATGCCCGCTTGCGCGGCCAGCGGCTATTCCCTGTATGCGGACGGTCAGCTGTACAAATTTGACCAGGCCAGCAACAAGAAGGTCGAAGAGTTTCTGAAGAAAGAAGATAGTCGACTGCAGGTTGTCGTCACGGCCCAAAAAGGAGGAGAGGAGTATACGCTCATCTCCATCGAGAACCAGAAGTAATTTCTCTCTTCTCCCCCACTAGAAAGGCCCTTTCTCCTAAAGGGAAAGGGCTTTTTTAGTTCCAAATACGGGCCCGGCTCAATTTCGCCCCTGCCAGGCAAACACGATCAAGTTTGTGGCCGCGTCAGAGGTGTGCCCCAATTCTTCCAGGCCCCCGGGCAACCGCAATAGTCTTGAGCAGCGAATAATGTGAGTATGGGGTCGCATCCTGATAGCCCTTTTTAACCAGTGGTGAGATCAAGACCGTCGCTATCCTGCCGCCGTTCGCGCCACGGCCTCTATCGCTATGGCCGCCATGGCGGCACCGTAATCGAGGTCGATATTCTCCATGGTGTCATGAGTATCATGGTACCCCTGACGATCGATATCATAGTTCTCCATAAAGAGCACGACGGGAACGCCGACATCAGAGAAGATCTGGCCGTCGGTGTTGTACAAGGAGCTTCGCGGGTCGTCCACGGTCCGGACCTCGCCACGGAGATTGAGATGCGAGGCCAAGTCCGGTATCCTGATGCCATCCGGACTCCGCTTTCCACGGCTGAGCCCCCGGCGGTCCCCTCTTCGATTCCGCTCGTCCGCCGCAGCGTTCCAAACCTGATTAGCCAAGTGCGCCTGCCAGGCGAGGCCAAGGGACTTTGCGCCTTCCCCGGGAGAAATCTGAAAAACATCCTTTTCGCTGTCCCGGTTATGCGCGATCATGTCCATGACGAAAACGCCCACAATGCAAACCGAAGAGAGATCAATGGACTCCTCCTTGGTCAAGCGCATTTGAAGCGTATTTTCCACCAGAGCCTCGCAGAAATGCCGTGCGCCCATGCAGTCGGCGGGAAACTCTTCGCCCGTCAAGTGCAGCAGCCAGACATCACGCTCAAGGCGGCCTTCCCTGGCCAGCTTCAAAAACACCGGGGCTGCCTGAAGGAGCGTCGCCGTGGCCGAATGGTTGTCATCCGCCCCTGCGGCGGCCAACCGGACCCCCTCTCCCCCGCGTGATTTATAATACAGGTCCTCCATATAGGCCGTATCATAATGGTCAGCCAGAATGACCGCTTCGCTGCGGTTCTTCCCGGGAATCATCACCAGAATGTCGCGCTCGTAGGTGTGGCCTTCCTGGTTATTCTTCCATCCCCCAAAGAGCGCAAAATCAAAATCTGTCTTCCAATGAAAAGGGATCTCACCGCACAGGGCCTTGCCTTCCATTCCGGCTGCGGCAATCGCCTGCCTGTGGCGGCTCAGAAGATATTCGCCCAGCGCCTCGAGGTCCCGGTGGCAGTGCTTAAGCCGGCTCAAGGGCTGCAGATCCTGCACGCAGTCGGCATTGTCCTTATTGATATACTTGCCATGGGATAGGGTCAACATGTCGTTCCAGAGACCCTCCTCAAAGGAACGCGTAGCCGTCTCTGTGCAGGTCATTGCTTCTGGGAGGTCTTCAGATAAGGCCGCTTCAATAAAGCCTCCCGGAGGAGGAGTGGGCGGCTCAATAATTCGCCCGAGTTCCTGCTCAACCAGCTTTCCTTTGGCCAAGTTATTAGCCCGTGGTGCCAGCGAGGAAAGCCAGGCCTCAAGGGTATCGTGCTCCGCTATGCGCAGAAGGCTCCGGGCAAAGGACCTGGGGAGGGGCCGCCCGTCCCATAGCCTGAAGCAATCCAGGAGGGCAAGAATGTTCAACGGCGTTTGATGGGCATAATGCTCGCTGAAGTGATCGAAGTTGTGCAGTGCCGCGAGTTGGATTTCGCGCCGGAGAAGACGGGGCCAGAGCAACACAGGAGCTGCCGGGTTTGGCGATTCTGCGTCATAGGCGGTCATGAAGCCGAGGACAGAGTCTGTCAACACCTCGACGCGCTCTTTTTCCGCCGACCAGTAGGCCACTAGCGGTCGATGCCAATAAACTTCGTACTTCCCCACGCGCATAGCCGGGAACTGGAAGCGGTAACGAAAGTGACCTCCCCTGCCGATCTCGGTGGCCGCGTTGGCGATCTGATCGGGCGTTGCTTTTGGCCCATCCAGGAGCAGCCGGGAATCTTCGGTCCAGATCTGTGAGTTGCGCGCCATGGGCTTGCTGTAAAGGTCCAGGGCATCGCTCGCAGTGCTAAAAAGGACCCGGGCCATCCTGTCTTCAAGCACGCTCAGGGCCAGATCGTCCTCATGGCGGTGAACGCGGTCCCAGCGGCTTGTCCGGCGATACATATTGACCAGCAACTCTCGGCTGACCTCTGAAGGCTTCTGTCCGCTCCCCGGCTCATGGAACCAGCCGGACTGCGGAACCCGGATGCCGCCGGGAGCGCCGTGCCGGGCGACGAGCCGCAAGAGGGGCATTTGTATCGCGAGAGGGAGCTGGGCCTGAAGACGGGCATAACTTTTCTGACCCCAGAACACAAGGCTCCCCGGGAAGGGCAGGAGGGCCAACTTCCCTGAAAGGTACCGCTCCTTCGCCGCTGCCGGCAACCGGCTGAACGGCCGAAAGGTCAGAAGATAGCGAATGTTCTCGAACGACGCGGAGTCATCCACGACGAACGGCCGGGTCCAGGAAGGGAGATCCGTCTCGCTCCAGTAGGGAAACCTCGGATTGGGCTCGGTCGGAAGAATTCTAAATCCCCTGGCGTGAAGTGCAGCCAGGTCGGCTTCCGGTTCGCCATATGCAGACGACAGAATCCGCAGGCAAAAGGCCAGGGATTCAAGCTCGCGTATCTCTCTCGCCGGAGCCGAATAGAACGCCTTCCAAAAAGCCTGTTCAGGCCCCTGCTCGCTGGACCCGGAGAATGTCCAGCGAACGCGCCCCTTATCGTCCTGGGTCCTGGACAGGGCCAGCGGCAGAAACACCACGTACCGCTCATGGGCCAGACGTCCAGCCCGGGCCGCAAGGTCAGGAGGCCAGTAAGGATTATCCACAAGGTTCCGCCCTTTATGCCCTGCAATATGGTACTCGGGCTCGCCCCGGCCAAGCCGCAGCAGCGAAGCCATGATCTGGTCGGCCAGATGGTTGAGGCCCGGCCGGAGCTCATACTCCTCCTCGATTTCAGACACGTGCCATCCAAAGGGATCCTCGTCAGCGAACAGGCCGGGACCACCTTCGGCATAAGGCCTGGGGCCGAGCCGCGGCGGCGGCATAAACTCCGAATAGGCGGGGAGCGGGAAGCGCCCTTTCCCCGAAAACCAGGGCATTCCCTGCATAAAGATTTCCCAGCCGGCGGGGGCCGTCGGTGTCATGATGTCCTCAATGACTCATGTTTCTATTCAGACCCCGTCTTGCCAGTAATCCTCGACCAGGGAATCGATGAACTTCGGGGGGCTCAGACGAATGAGATCGCTCATCGGTCGGACTCCTTGTCTATCTTATAGCATACGGAGTCCCGATGTTCAATTCAGTCGTTTTCTTGGTATTCAGCTTCCGTGATCTGTTCGATCGTGCTCGTCTTCAATTCTTTTC
>CAZOKP010000010.1:17834-33119 GCA_964580435.1 uncultured Eubacteriales bacterium | reverse complement strand
TGGGCCTGTGGCGTCCTGTCGCCGGCCAAGTCGAACGGGCCTTTGAGATCGGCAAGGAGCTTCCCCGGAGCTGCCGGCTCGGTCATCCCCCAGATAATGAGGACGGCGGTAAATATTATGATCCCTAAGACAACCCGAGGCACCCAGCGGAATGAATGAATTTTTTTCATGATCATTCTCCTTTCATTGATTTTTGAGTTTATTGAATAGTGTTTTTTAAATAATATTATCTTCTCCCGGATCTATCAATGGGCAGGTTCTTCATCAGGTTTCCAAGGGTGTTTCGGGCGGCCGTAATCAAGGCGCTCGTTCTTCCCAAGGAAATGCCGTAGATCCGGGCGATTTCGTTCTGAGGCAGGTCTAGATAATAATGAAGGTAAAGAATGTCGGCATACTTGGGCTTCAGTTTCTTGAGGAATTTTGCGACCAGTCTGACCCGCTCCTGGTTTTCCACATGGAGAAATGGGTCAAAGTCGTGGCCGGGCTCGGGAATCCCCGTCAGAGTTTTCTTTTTTTGCCGGATGTGGTCGATAATTTTATTGGTCGTAATAGAATAGACAAACGTCCCCAGGGAGCTCTCTCCCCGGAATGTCTTCTTTCGAAGCGCTTCGACGACGCTGACGAGAATCTCACTGGCGACATCTTCCCAATCGGGGGTGGAACGGCCGATGGAGTTTTTCACCCGGAAGCTGACCTGCGGCCAGTATTTAAGCAGAATTTCCGCGGGGTCGGGCCCCTTCATTTTGGAGAAGCGGACGTTTCTTTTTCGGCCCTCCAATGATTTTTCTCCTTGATAGATTGAATAGGTTATTTTACTGACGATTTTTAAGGGATGGTATCGCCTTTTAGAAGGATTTGCGGGGTGATTTTAGAGCGTCCCTCTAATCCTGAGGGGAAGACTGGAAAGGTCTAGATTATGAGCCTTTAAGCCCGGTTAGCCTCTTGCTTGCGTCCTGAACCTCAGGGCGACCGGTGTCAGCGTCTTTCCAGAGGTCCAGGAATTTCTGGTATTCGTCGACAGCCCTCATTTTTTGCCCCTGCTGCTCGGCGATTCTCCCCAGCATGTAGAAGCTCAATGCGTACAGATCTCCGTCTTCTACTCTGCCCAGATAAAGAGAGCCCACCTTTTCATACTCTTCCTGAGCCTTCTTGAGATTTCCGGCCTTGTAATATGCCTCGGCCAGAGAGCTTATGAACCAGGCCTGAATACGAGGAAAATTCTCTTCCGGAGCATACAATGAGTCCACAGCTTGAGCCAGATCGCCTATGGCTTTGGAATAATCTTTCCTTTCGAGGTTTACGAGGCCCAGGAGATGGTGATAATACCTAATATTTTTCTTATGCAACCCCGTTTGAACCAGTTGTTTAATGTTGTCGGCTATTTTCGAGGCTTCATCCATGGCTTTCATCTGCACGGAGGCTATTCCTCGAGCATGGAGGATCCGGACCTGCCAGGTAATAAAATCGGATTTCTTGGTATCTTCCCAGAGCTTTGCAAGCTCGATCAGAGCTTCCTTGGGCTGACCGCTCCTGAGATAGAGAGAGATCAGAGGCTCGGTCAGCGCCGGTTTCATCAAGAGCTGTTTTTTCGCTTCCCCGTATTTTCCCTGCAGCAAGTAAAGGTAAGCCAAGGATAATCTCCTGCCTTGGCTTCCCTCGGGCATCTTCAGGTATTGCCTCTCGGCGTTGACCAAGTCTCCCGTCAACAAAGAGATGGTGCCTCTCTCTGTTTCAACCTTCATTGCTCCCTTAGAGTCAATGGAGAGAACCTTATCCAGTTTTGCCGACGCCAGTTCGTATTTCCCTTGAAAGAGATAAATGGTAGCCTGCTTAAAATAGAAAGCAAGTGTATTGGGATTTCTCTGCAGAAATGTTTCGAGAATATCGGCAGCTTTATCGTATAACCCCATGGCCTCATAGGTCTCTGCAAGATTCTCATAAGCGAATCGCCGGTCAGGATCGCTCTGGATGTTCCTTTCATAAAGCTCGACGGCCTTGTCCCACTCCTCCAGCTCTAAATACAATATCCCCAGGTTCGTTTTGCCTATATAATCGTCAGGATAAAGCTCGAGGAGTTTAAGGTAGGCCTCCACCGCTTTATCTTGAGTTTTTTCTGAAGCTTTATAATAATCACCTTCGATAATATATCGTTCTCGTTCCGATGCTCTGTCTCTCAAGTCAAAAGCCTTCCTGAGGGCCTCTAAATAAGCCGGCCTTAGGCCCAAGTTGCTATAAGACACGGCCACTGATCTCCAGGCCATAGCGAACTTAGGGTCGATTTCGAGCGCTTTTTGCATGTTTGAAAGGCTCTTCCAGTATTCTGCCTTAAGGTGGTATTGTCTTCCCTCGCTATAAAGTTGGTAGGCCTCGGGGGAGCTTGTGGTTATTTTCTCGACACCAGTATCAATATCCTGGGCAATTCTCCCCTCCGGAATTTTAAAATTGGACTTGATCTTCCTCGTCAGCTCATCCACCATGGCGTAGAAGCTTCGTTCACCAATCCCTTCCACGCTTTCCGAATCGGTCAGCTCTCCGGAACGGCCGTCCTGGATGGTCATATTGATACGGAAAGTATCTCCTGCCTTAGTGTAGTTCCCGACGAGGACTTTATCGGCCCTCCCGCGAGAGGCCACTTCCCTGAGAACCTCAGAAGAATATGTTGTGGCCCCTGATTGGTTCAGATTCTCAAGGATGTTGTAGAGGACCTCACCGCTCAGAACCCTGATGTATTTCGACTGAGAAAGGTCGGTGATCAACAAATCAGCCAGAGCGACTCTCCAATGATCTAGATCGGCATCTCCCGTGTTATTCTTGAAATACATGATGGCTAAAGACGGTTTATCCGAGGGGGGAAGGACCGTTTCTTTTTGGGGAAGGAACCGCCAGATAAGCACAGCAATGATGGCCAATGCGGCCAAAACAATCCCGGGGACAAATATTTTTTTGAGGCTGAATGTGGCTGTTATCTCCTTGGACAGGATCGTTTTTCTCTTGGGAATGAAACTTTCTGTTGTGGGAAAAGCTTTTTCTGTCTTGGTCAATTCGGAGAGGAGATCCTCTGCACTCTGGAATCTCGTCTCCCGTGCTTTTTCGAGACACTTCAAGATAAGGCTGTTGAGATTTTCTGGAATAAGAGCATTTAATTCCCTGGGATTCGGAGGCGTCTCGCTCTTGTGCTTTATACCCACAGAGAACGGCGTGTCCCCTGCGAACGGGACCCGCCCTGTGACCATCTCAAAAAGAATCACGCCAAGGGAGTATATATCTGACCGCTGGTCGACCTCTTTTCCTTCCACCTGCTCAGGAGACATATACTCCGGCGTGCCGATCATCGCGCCAGCATCTGTTATCCCTTTTGATTCGAGGGCACGAGCAATCCCAAAGTCCATAATCCGGACATCGCCTTCTTTATCGATCATGATGTTGCCTGGCTTCAAGTCACGATGGACAACACCCAATCGATGGGCTTCGGCCAATCCCTCACAGACCTGCTTGGCGATGGCAATGGCTGTGCCGATTTCCAGCCGCCTTGACATCTTGATCATGCCCCTTAAATCTTCGCCGCGAACATACTCCATCGTGATGTAATGAGTGCCGTTTTCTTCACTCAGATGATACATGCGGCTGACATTCTTGTGGACGATTTTCCGGGCAATTTTGAGCTCGTTGCTGAAGCGCTCCAAGGTTCTACGGTCAAAACCTATTTCGGGCCTTATGAGCTTCAAGGCCACCTCTTCATTCAGTTTTTTATCAATCGCCCTGTAAACCTTGCCCATGCCTCCTTTGCCCAGTTCTTCAACGATCTGGTATCTTCCGGCAAAGGTGGAACCTGGGGCTAATTCTTGAGCGGAGGCTTGAAGAGTCTCTGTTTGGGATACAGAGATTTCTTCTGGAAATGGAAGAGGGGCCGCACAATTCTTGCAGAAGCGAGAATCAGAGGTATTATCCGCGTAACATTTGGGGCATTTCATGGCCGCTTATGTGTACTTTGACAGCTTGGCCAAAGAATAACAATTCATCAGAAAAGAGTCAACCGGGTCGGCCGCCGGGCAAATTATGCTTTTTCGATGATCTCCAGATTATATCTCTTTTTCAGCTTCATTCCGGCAGCACCAAGAATAGTCCTGATGGCCTGAGCATTTCTTCCCTGTTTTCCGATAATCTTGCCCATGTCCTCCTGAGCCACCCTCAACTCGATGATCGAGCTCTGTTCCCCGTCCAATTGGGATACCCGCACCTTGTCCGGGTTGTCGACCAGTGATTTGGCAATCAACTCGATAAGATCTTTCACCGCGTCCTCCTTTACGATCTAAAATGAGCCAATAAATCTATGCAATAATCGCTAGCGCTCTTGCCTTGCCCGCCTTTTCCTGACATCTTTAGCTCCAGGCAGACCGGGGTCTGCGTTCCATCAGCGCATGCCAGAAACCTCCCCCGTTCCCTCGCTGCTCAATGAGCTTACAGACCTCAAAATCCGGGACGAATAAGGACAGGATATCCTCCCGAGTAAAATACCTCCGGTACGCACCGGACGCGATATGCCACGGTCTTTTGCTTCCGCCGAACAAGCGGAACCGGGGGCTAAACACAGAGAGTATGAAGAAGCCACACCGCTTCATGACTCTCAGAATGCTGGCCTTGTAGCCGGGCCAATCGGACTTCCGCTGATGATGGAGGCACCCGTAATCGAGAACAATATCAAAATAGGCATCACGAAAGGGCAGAGAGAAGATGTTCGCCTGTCGAAAAGTGATTTTTGCCTGGGGGATGGTAGTTGCGAATTTCCTCGCACGATCCAAGGCCAATAGCTCATAATCAATCCCAACAACCCTGAAACCCCTCCGGGCAGCGGCAATAGAGTGGCGTCCCTCGCCGCAGCCGACGTCGAGCAGCCTGCCGCCGGGGAGGAGATGCCTCAGCCGCTCCAGAAACTCTACCGCAAAAAAAGAGGGTTTATCCGTTTCCCATCCGTGCTGGCCGCTCCGATAAGCTGCATGGAAATATCCGCGATTGGCTTTTTCCGCTGAGAGCATGGCCAGACCCACTTTTTATGGTCGTTCGAGATAATCCAGTTTCTACCTCAAACCGTGTTTCTACTCCGCTTCAACTCTATGGCAGGACGCAAAGGATGTCAAGAAAGGAAAAAGTAAAAGCCTGCCCCCCTCTGTTTCCGGTGACATTCGTCAGGAGAATATCTAAGCAGTGCTTGGTTTTTTAAATTGGAAATACCCGAAGCCCAAGGTCA
Organism: uncultured Eubacteriales bacterium; assembly: GCA_964580435.1. Classification (GTDB taxonomy): domain Bacteria; phylum Acidobacteriota; class Aminicenantia; order Aminicenantales; family UBA8522; genus CAZKEW01. The sequence continues at coordinate 27,874 of CAZOKP010000010.1, read as the reverse complement.
AAAGAAAGTAGAGTGCAACATTGAGCCAGCCAAGCGGGTTAAAGATGCCAGAGATTTGGCCCAAAAGAGTTACGACAAATCCAATCAGGTCTCCAATAAATACACCAAGGACAATGGCCCTCAGTGCTGGAGACCCAGAGTCGCGTCTGGCAAACCAAAGCAGGATACCAAGAAGGATAAACGCGGCCCCGAAAAGTCGAGTCATATAGACTCCAACCGGATCCAGCGTAACACCGTAATAGGATAACACTGCTGCCGGTACTGCCACGAAGCCGATTCCAAAGACGATAACGATTATGGCCTTAATGACCATGAGCGTACCGAGTTTCATGGATTGACCTCCTTTTGGGAAAAACAGAGATCCCTTATTTAGGCAGGACTTTATCTATTTTGCCCGATTTTTCTGCTATTTCCCTTTTGGATCTATATCATAAAAAACAAGATGATGTCAATTCGTTGAATACGCTATTCCATTCCCCCTCTGGATAGTTGAGGCGGTGAATACTTTTCTTGATCTTCTCTTGGGCTTGGAGGGAAGGCTTGTCCCATTTCAGGCGCTTTTAGCGCCTCGAACGGCGTCAGGCAGACATCCCAGCGCTCTCCAGCCATCCTTAACATCTTTTCAAGTTTCGGTTTACCATTTCCCTCGATGATTTATGGGAAGGTCGAGCCAAAGATGCCCACCCAGCCAGCGCAGCCCAAAACCAATTTCTTATTCCCTTATTAAAGCTTGTCGGCTGTCTTGGATAGAAATCTGGCGGTCGTCAACGGCTGAAAAGGGAGGCAACTGAAATGCCTCCCCGGCCTCACTTAGTTGATCGTCCTTTTCCAGGCAATGTCGTCGTCTTTTTCGAGGATGGGCTGCGTCGGCATCCAAGTTCCCCGTCCGCTGTCGTCTTTCTCGTTAGGACCGACGCTATAAATTGTGATGGCCCGTTCTGTTTTCTTGTAGATGAGCGATTTGCCCGTGAATGGATCGACCGGGATCTCCCTTATTATATCCGGCGCCAGTTGATCAAGCGTTTCTGGGAATTCTCCCTTCTGCATCCAATAGATCTCACAGGCGAGCCCGGCCCTGACGACCGCCACGTCTGTCTCGCGGCCGATTTCTTTGATCAGGAGGACAGAAAGGTCGGGAGCAAGAAACCCGACCAGCTTGGCGTACCAGGGCACTTTGGCGAATTTCTGCTTAAATCGCTCCACCGCGTCTTTGGATTCGTAGTAGGGGAGCTCGATCGCGGGCGCCGCGTTATCCCACAGACTTAGTGTATAGACAGCCTCGAGTTTGAGAAGGGGTTTCCAAAGCCAGGTCACTCCTTTATTGATGAATGGGAAAGGACTGTCGATGACTTCTTCGTTTTCTTTCATCAGGCTGAAGTAATAACCCAGACTAAATGCTCGTTCGGAGTCGAAGGTGACGGCGAAGGTTTGACGGAGCGGAAGCGAATCCAGAAGACGGAGGATGGACCAGATTTTTTCGGCCGCAACGTGTTTTTCGGACAGGATGGCGTTGAGGGCGAGGAGTTGGCTTCTGAGCAAAGAAAGAGCGACCAGGCGATTGATCAGAAACGGCTCGCCCAGGACCAGGGACACGAAGCGGATGCCGGTGGCGCAGTCATCCACAGCCTGATCGACGTTGCCTTTTTCCGCTTCGAGAACGGAGCTTAAGAAAAACAGACGAAGGCTGAGTATCATCTTGACATGTTTCGGGAATTCGATCTCGTCGGCGGTGCCCGTCCATTTATTGTTGTATTTAAAGCAGGACTTGCCGGCTGCATCGCGAATGAGTTCAAAGATCCTCCGGTTTTTGAGAGCGGCGCCTTCAATCTGCTTTTTGGCGTCCTCAGACAGCGGCCGGCCTAAAAACAAATCTTCGGAGATTTTGTTCAAGGCGATTCCTCTGGGATTACTGGTCTCGCTAAACATCTGTTCGATGCCTTTCCAGATTAAAGCGGCATTATCCTCGTCTTGGCAGTACCGATTGAAAGCCAGGATTTCCAGCTGCTGTCCTTCGGCCTGCGTCTTTTTGATCGCCGCCTCTAGCTTTTTCCCGGTGGTGTAATTGAGAATGGTCCGGACGGCGAGGACAAGGACGATCAGAAAGAGCACAATGACGCCAACCCTGGCCAGGAGTTTTTTTGTTCTAGTTTTCATAGATACCCTCCTCAAGACGAAGACTGCGCCGGGATGCTTTGGCCGCTTTTTTTTCAGCCAATAATATTTGGAGCAGCCTCCGGCTTGTGGTCGCGTCTAGGTCCGGCAGGTCCGCCAAGTATTCGGATATTTCCTGGTCAGCGGCCTTCTCCAAGGAAACCGGGCTGGCGGAGGGAACATTCAGCAGCTGACTCAGGTGTTCTTGTCCGGCCGTCGAAACCCGCCAGTCGGCAAGGATGAAGAAAAGAGTCAGAACAATACTCCCGGTCAGCGTCAGCCGGAGCGCCGGGGTCAAGACCTGCCGCGCCTGGCTTTCTATCCGGGCTGTCTGGATGATCCTTTCTTTAAGGCCGGAGGGAGCCGGTCGGGGCGAGAATCCTTCCAGCAGGTTTTCGACATCATACCCGTTTTTCATGGCTTCTCCCCCAAAAGGCTCCGCATCTTCTCGATCCCGTAGCGGTAGCGGCTGGCCACGGTGTTGATGGACTCCCCGCAGATTCCGGCAATTTCCTGGAAGGTCATTCCCTCAAAGATCTTGAGAATGATCACCTCCCGCTGGTCCCCGGGGAGGCGGGCCAGAGCTGCGGAGACAAGGCGTTCCGTTTGCGCCTCTGGACCGGCATAGGAGCGGAGGAATAATTGAGCAATGGACGCACTCTCCGGGTTCGATTGCAGCTCATTTTTTTCTCTGATCGTATTCCTCAAAAACCGGTTGGCCTCGTTGCGGACAACCCGAAAGAGAAACGCGCGCGGGCTGCGGACGAAGCGGAGCCTCAGCGAATAGCGGATGAGGCGGCAAAAGACATCTTGCAACACGTCCTCGGCATCGCTCGCCGAACCCAGTTTGACGGTCAGATAGCGATACACGGCCTCTCCATATTGATCGTAGAGCTTCTCGATCCTCAAAGGCTCTTCTTCGCCGGTCCTAATGAAGCTAGCCCGAGTGTCTCCAGTCGGCCCACTTATTAAGACCCAGATTCTTATATTTTTTGTCTGGAATTCTCAGCCTTTCCGGCGAGCCGCGAGTTCTCCGGCTTTTATTTCAGACAAACGTTGTCGACCAGCCTGATCTATTCACAATACCAAAGCGCAGCCAAAAAGGATATTAATGTCATTTGGAGGCAGAGGAGGACGGCTGGCCAAGCGGTATGATCAGCGAGAATCTACAGTTAAGAAAATTGAGATTATTGAAGGTAAATATGCTGGGGAGATTATAGATCTAAACCAATATGAAAGAATATGGACTTCCCGAGGTTACGATAACTAACCCAAAAGGCACGACAAGAACTTTTGCCTTGATGGCACAAGTTGATGATGTCGATCATGGTATGTTTGACAATGATTGGTCTGACCAAAATTTGGCTTTACATTCATTGTCAAACTGCGTTTAATAATCTCATCAAAATCAAGGAGGGGTAAATGAAAAATCCACTTTTGGTCGTTTCTTTGGCCATTCTGCTTTGTTCCACCATCAGCTGCCAGAACAAGGCCGAAAAAGCAGAACTTGAGAAGTTCAGGGCCCAGGCAAAGGTTGAGGAGCAGAATAAGGAACTGTATCGCAAAATGGTTGAAGAATGGAACAAAGGAAACTTCGAGTACCTGAAGGAAGCATATGCTTCTGACTATGTCTACTACTTCCCATCGGCAAATCCGAAGCCCATGTCCAGAGAAGAAGCTATAGAATTGATTAAGGGGATTAGAGAAGGTTTCCCTGATGACTGCACGTGGCGTATTGAAGAGCTGGTGGCAGTAGGAGACATGGTCATAACAAGGAACATCTTTGGGGGGACCCACAAAGGGAACTATCTGGGTATCCCTCCGACTGGAAACAGGGTTGAATCTAGCTCGATTATTATGGCCCGGATAAGAGATGGAAAGATAGTAGAGGAAAGAGAAGACTTTGATATGCTTGGTACTATGCAGCAACTCGGCATGGAGCTTAAGCCGAAGGAAGTTAAAAAATAGGGTTTTCGTCGGGCGAACCTAATTTGACACTGGCTGTCCTTTTTTGGCCGCCCTTTCTTGCCTCAGTTTCGGGCCCTTGACCTGATCGACGAACTTTTGCCCAATCCGCTCCGCCTCTTCTTACTTCATCCGGTCGTCTCCATCTTCTTCATTATCTGCTACTTACATAATTATAATAAGTAAAAAAATACCGCAAGGTCAACCCGGAATCCGAAATTTTATCAGAGAATGGAAGGACCGACTGGAGACCTATGAGGGGTAAAATAATAAGGAATCGGATGAAAGGGCCGCTTTGCCCCCCTATGATCGGTCGTATCCCGCTGCGGCCTGCTCTGATCAGTCGTATCTTTGCGGTGCGGGGGGGGTTTATGCTATGCGTTGCTTACGCTGCATCCGAAGCGCCTCTACGCCCTCCCCTTCTTCTACTCTCTAGTAGTAATAGCTTCGATAATGTGACTTGGTGTTATCCGATAATGGCGACAGTAATGCCGCCGTGTTTTGCTAATTCTTTCGGTTTCTCCCCCTTTTCAAACATTCTTCACCCGATCGGAACAACTTTCAAAATCCTTAGTGTTTTAATTATTCTTTGAAACAATCTCTCTTTATGTCACGTTCACGAGGCACCCTTATATCTATTGACAGAAATTCAACGCCAATGTTATAGTCTAGTTATCCAATCGGATTCTAAAATGGCAAAAAGGGTAAAAACCACTACAGTGATAAAAACAATACCTTTTCCGTATAGATTTATAAATCGTAATCTTCATAAAACCGTGAATATTCCATTTTAATATCCATAAAAGGAGATACTTATGGTGATAAAAGAGGAACACGGCCTACCAAGTCTATCTTTAGTCTTCGGCTATATTGCCGTTAAGGAACTACAGAGGCTTGAGGATCGCATTGCTGTTCTTAGCCGTCTAGGTTATGGAAACATTGAGATAGCAAAAATCTGTGACGCAAATCCTGCTAGTGTTCGAACATTGAAATCAAAAGTCGCCAAGCGGAAAAGAAAGGGAGGGACTAAATGAACGATAAAAATAGTGCAATCCATCTTATGTTGGCATATCTTTGTATTGCTACAGAAGCCGAAGCGAGTTTACCAAGAAAAGTGCAGATCCTTGATAGGTTTGATCTAAGCGATAAAGAGATTGCGAAGGTTTGTTCAGCTTCCACCCAATCTATAAGTAATGCTCGCCAAATACTCAAGAAAACGCCGCATGCCAAAAAGAAAAAGTAAAATACGCCGCATTATTAAACTTCCGAGCGAATACCTAGAAGTGATCGAACTTGGCAATATTCTCTTCCCTTCCTTCTTCCAGTTTGAGAATGGCTTGAGACTAGCGCTAAATAATTTCCTTACTACATGTTACGGACCCGATTGGTGGGAGATATCCTTGAAGGAAAAACTGTCAACTGCCTATAACTATGCTGAGCAGCAAGAAAAAAAACGTGATTTGATGCCATGGATAGGCGCGTCAGCTCGAGTGCCCATCTTGCGGATACATTTGGTAACACTTGGCCACCTTGAAGAAATCGTGAAGATATATCAATCTGAATGTATTCCACACCTATTTCCCACATTAGATTTTTTTCTTGGTCACATGCATGTTATCAAAACGGTTAGGAATTTGTACGCTCATATGTTCCCTTGTATTACGAAAAAAGATTGCCAAACTGCCAAGCGTGAAATTACTACATTATCGGCCCATATAAACGCAAAATTGTAATAACGGAAAGGGAACAGGTTTGCTCAAGAGGAAGTCCCTGCACTCCCCCCGCCTCTTTTAGGAATACCCTTCACTAGGTCATTAACCCAAGCCGTTTGTTTTCCCACAGTCTTGGCGATTCTTTCTTGGGGAACTCCCAAGAGATAAAGTTGGAAGACAAGCATTTTTTGTAAAAGATCGACAGTCCTATCTTGTTTGCCATTTTTTTTTCTTGGCATACCTTCCTCCAAAAATATATTTATTTAACCGGGGAAACCATGCCTCTCGCTGGGGCCTCTGGCCTCCCATGCGGCTCAAAACGCTGAGTAATTGAAGCACAATAAAAAACCTATCAACATCAGCACGATCGCTATGAGGGGCAGGTCTGCTCGAATTCTCCCGCAGCACTTCACACGTTTTTCATATTTCTTATCTGTCTGCATCCGCTGGGCATCCTCGTGGGACTTGAGCACAGCGTCGAAAAATTCCTTTTCCCCCATCAATTTTAGAAAGAGCCGCCTGTTCCCAGGCGAAGTCCTTCCAACTTCCTACCAGCCTCCTCGGGAACACACAAAGGCTGAGAATTACTGACCCTAGGGTTAAGAAAAAGAGACCAATGTTCTGAAGCATCGTTGCCCCCTCAGCACTTCACGCCTTAAATTTCCCGTGCAGAAGGTCGTCCCGCTTTACTTTTCCCCGATATCCTCTCGCGGCTCCACTTTTTTTTCTTCCTGAACTTCTTGAATCATTTCTTCGGGTGCAGGTATTTTTTTCACTATCTGTTTTTTTGCCTTTCGTTTTTTGCCTATTTTGATATCAGCCAAATCCGCCAGAACTTCTTTGTCGAGCAGATTTTTTAGGGCCTTAACAATATCATCAAAACTTACTTTTGCTCCTGCTCCGCGATTTACTTCGCGATTTAAGGCCTTTAATACAGTTTGGCTGAACAAAGCTTGGGCAAGAGCACTTGGCTCGAGCATTGTTTTCTTTGTCCAATATTTTTCGAGATCGCTTTTTAGATAGTTCTTTTTTTGTAGAAGTCCGAATTTCTCGGAGACTTCGTCCGGCCTCTCATCGAAGTCTTTTAAAAAATCTGTCTTAAAAACTATGGCCCGCTCGACGCCTTCGGTTTCGCTGAAGCTGATGTGGAATAATTTCCACTCGACGCCGTTTGTTAAGACGACCCATTTTGTGCCGCTCTTCATCGCATAACTTTCTGCTTGTTCGATATATCTATCAGCCAATCTCAATCCAGCTTGTTTTACCTCAATGAGGAATTCTACCTGTCCTTGAAGCTTGATGGCTATATCGCAATATTTTTCTTTTATTTGGAACTCTTTGCTTATTTCGGTGAAAATATCGTAGCCGAGTGCATCTTTAAAAAACTGAACTACGTACATTACAATATCAGCTTCTCTTTTCCCCTGCTCTTGTGCTTCTTTAAAAATATTAGAAAATATTTTAAGTTGCTTTTTTAACTCTTTTTCCATTTCTCCCCTCCTTAGAAAATTCTTATGGTATAAATGATAAGCCTCTTTGGGCAGCTTGTCAATTTTCGACCCTGCTTCCAATACTAAAGACATAGTTATCCCTCTATTAATATAAACGCAGCAAGTGCCAACTTTTCTCACCGATCGGCTCGTTCACACCTCCCCCTTCGCCGGAAAGGATACTCCTCTCCGGCCTTCCCGAGCCTCCGCCTTACCTCCGGTTCTCTGACATCCGGTCGAGAGTTTTCTTGATGTCCATGAACAGACACTTACCGATTGGAACTCTTTCAGGCAGGATCCAGAACAGGCATCCTTCTTTAACACAGGGTCTATCCGTAGCACCTGCGGAAATGATGGGACAAATTATATGATCAGCCATCGTTCAACCTCCTTCTTTTCAAAATTACTCCCATCTGAAGGTGCTGTCAATCGATCGGGCGGAACTGCTCTCCCTCTCCTGCCGTCCCGAGGGAAGAACAACTCTCTGCTCTGATCAGACATGAAACGCAATTCTAAATCTCTTGTCACCGATGAGGTGTCACTTTCTTCATCCGTTAGTATGTCGCTTTCCTTCCCCGGTTGTCTACAAGAATAGACTGAGCGGCAGGCCTTTGGCCTGGCAAGTCTCGACCGGAGCGTTGTCCGAAGAATGAGGACAAGGCGAGGGTGGAGACTTGGTCGATCTGGGAAGCGAATCCCCTATTGGGCTGATCTAAGAGGTTTTGAGAACTATCACCGCTCGCTGACGCTCGCGGAAGGCGGTCAAGAGACCGCCGCCATTATCTCCTGGCTCTCTTTTTCAGTCCAGGTTGCATAAGAGATTAATTATTTATTAAACGCCAAGTTTTCTTGCGGTCACTCATCGGTATCACCCGAGAACTTGCCCGGACACGGGAGGAGCGGTTTCTGGCTCAGTATCGGCAGACTGACCACAAGAATTCTTGCGGTCACTATACAAGCTCTCCCTCAGCCGCTTGGCCAGCGCATAGTCGTAGTTAATCCGCAGGTGAACCCGTTTCATTCCCTTTATTCCCCCCCAAATGACCTTGCTGACCCCATAGAGCGTGTACTCGTTAACGACCATCTTCCCGCGTCGTGTGCGTGTTAGCCACCCGGCGTTCTCTAGACTTCGGAGAGCCTGCCTCACCGACTCAGTCGTTTGCCCAAGTTTATCGGCGATTGTCTCCAAAGCTATGTCTACTTTAGGGAACCTTCTTAGCTGCTTCTCTTGAGTGTAGCTGTGGAGAAAGCAGAAAACCACCTTTCCTGTTGAGGTAACCGATCCATCCAATAACAACCCCTTCGGAATCTGACCGTAGAAAGGTGGGGTTCTTTCTAGATGAATCATCGCCAAAAACTCCGACTGCCTTTCAATTTTTTCTTCCAAATTTTCCATCTACAACCTTCCATCTCTTGCCTCCATTACCTCTGAGAGTCGTTTCACTCCCAGGGCTCCAATTTTCATCTCAATCAAAAATATTCAAAAAAACTCAATAAAAAAGCTGAAAATTATGGGTTTAAACTGAAAAACAAAAACAGGGTTAAATCATTAAATATAGAGGAATTAGGATGGTGGAGCTGACCGGGATCGAACCGGCGACCTCTTGACTGCCAGTCAAGCACTCTCCCAACTGAGCTACAGCCCCACTCTAAAAGCGGAGTTCATAATACAAGAAGCGCAATTTCCAGTCAAGAAGAAGGGATTGCTTTGTTGCCTCGCTCCTCGCAATGACAACTAAATCAAAATATCCTTATCCCATCCAAGTTTGACCAGCTTGATCTTAGCCGGGTCGCTCGTCCCGAGTTTCAAGTTCTTATCGGCGTAGGAGATAAAATCAGGCGGCGGCGTGATCGGCCAGTCCTCTCCTTTGAACAACTTTCGCTTGATCTGGCAGATCTGCAGGCAGATGCTGTCGATGGCCACGGGGTCCGTGCCAACCATGATGCCGTAATAATTCCAGCGATGGAGCGGATTGATCTGCGGGCCGGGGCCGAAATAGGGCCGCAGCATATCGACAACGATCAGCCTTGTCTTTCCCTTCACCTCGGGAAGTAGATAGATCTCGCCCAGGTTGGTGCTCGGAGCATGATACTTGGACGGCTGCGGGCTGAAATTGATGTAATTTTTGAGCGAGACGGCGATCCCGGTTAATGTGTGGACCTTGACTGTTGGAACGTTGACGAGGGCCGTGCATTTGGCCACAGGCAGCTCGCCGTCCTGCGCGATGATCCGGTCTTGGGCAACGCCGGCCTCGCCAACCCTCTTAATGATGGCATCGATGACCGGCTGTTCCGTATGAATACGCATCCAGCCGCAGCGAGTGAATTTCACGCCGACCGTGTCATCGGCCCGGATGAATCTTGCCCAGGCCTTGGCCGCGTCCTGTTCTCCGGAAAACTCCTTGAGCGCCGCATCGATCATCTCCTGGACAACAGCCGGATTAACTGCATCGCCCGCCCCGATCGCTTTCTCGTTCCGGATCAGGACGACCGTGCTTAGGGGATTCTCGGCCGCAAAGGGAACACCCCCATCGCCCATCTTGGCAAAGAGATGTCCATCTTTTCCATAAAGGGCGATGCCGAGGGTCCCCAGGGCTGCCCCCTTGATAAAATCCCGGCGCGTCACGACTTTTCTTGGCTTGGTTGTTTTTTTCATGAGTTCTTTCCCTCCAGTTTTTGAGATATTTCTTGAAACAGCCGTTGGCAAAGAGGCAGAGCCTCA
>CAZOKP010000010.1:1906-17734 GCA_964580435.1 uncultured Eubacteriales bacterium | reverse complement strand
CTCCAGTTTTTGAGATATTTCTTGAAACAGCCGTTGGCAAAGAGGCAGAGCCTCAGCGTCGAGGACGATGATCAAAAAGTTGTCTTTTCGCAGGATGCCGGAAAATTTGCCGTCTTCGAGCTTTTTCGATTGGACTTTGCTTTCCGGCAAAACTTTATCCTTGAGGTAGATTTTTACGAATTGATTGTGCGCATCTTCTGCCTGACTCACTGAAGGATATGCAACAAGCAGCAACCGCGCCCTGCTTTTTTCTTGTTCATATTGGGCCAGCAAGACCTGGGTTTCAGGCGAGAGGTTCAAAATGTTTTCGCTGGCCAGAAAATAATGCGAGTTCAGGGAGATGAGAGTATGAAAATAGCGCAGGGTCTTTGGTCTGAGCCCTTCTGAAGCAAGCGCGGAAATGATGCTGGGCCTTGTCCCCTCCTGCGGGGCAGCAGCCGCAATCAGCTCTCCGAGCCTCATGATGAGCGGTTTTATCTCCGGCGTTTCTTTATCGGCCAGGATCCTGACAAACATTTTGTCCTTCCAGAACCGAAGCAGGCCAGCCGCGTATATAGCTCCCTGCCCCAGCTTGACTTCATCGCCGTCCAGGTCCTGAGTGAACACACCGAACGCATCCTCGGACGAGGACATCTGGTAGATTTCAACGACGATCGAGGGGGAATTGTCTTGGGCGTACTCGCGCACAAAAACGAACCGGAAATCATAGGCCAGATAAATTTCGCCGGCCCCATCCATGTAATCGAAGATATTTTCCCGGCCGTAGATCTGGTCTTCCAGGCTCTTTTTCCAGCCGGAGATTTCATCAGGCAGGATCGAGGCAAAGGCTATGGCTGCTGGAGTAACTTTATTTTCTTGGCTGCGATAAGCGCTCATGAGGGATATCGATCCGAAGGCCCAAACAAGAAACGCGATGAGGACGTTCGCCCGCTTGATGACTGCTCCTCCTGAATTCACACAGATTCCTGTTCCTCATTTAGAATTAACACAGGCCAGAGCGAGTGTCAATTAAACTCGGCCGTCGGAGGTGATGGAGATTTTTTCTCGGCCGTCCTCGCTTTCAAGAACGGCTTCCCAAAGATTCCAGTTCGTTTTAATCTGCGGCGGCCATTTATAGCCTTTGACGTTCAGCTTATCCAAACCCAATTCAGCGAGACTTTCCGTGTACTTCCCTTGATTTAGGTAGTACGTCTTTTCTTTGTAGTAGACCTGCCGCAGCGCCCACTTAGCGGCCTCTTCCGGCTTGACAATGCAAGCATCCTCCCCTTCTCCCGCATTCCGGCCGGAAAACTGGACATAAGCCCACATCTCGGGGTAATGAATGTTGACGAGCCCGGTAGGCGCCCAAACCCAGTTATCCTCTGGCATAGGTTTGCCCGTCTGAGGATCTCTTATTTTGGCATACATTCCATTCTGAGCCTCGACCCGGTACTCAACCCGGGAGAAATCCACCCTCCATTGGTCACCGGCAACGGGAAGCTTCTTTTCGGGCACCGCCTCTTTGAGTACGTCCCAGGGCATAGCAATCTCAACGCTCCAGCTCCTGTCTTTGTCCCCCGGCTTGTTGATCGTCCCGTCCACGTAGACTTTTGTTTTCAGGCCCTGGATATCCCAGGAATGAATAGCCGGGCCGGTGTCGCGGTAAGGCTTAACGAGAAAGAGATCCCATTCGGTGCCCAGGGCGTTTATCTCCAACTCGTAATAGTTATGAGTATCGGCATCGGGGTCGATGAAGATCTCAAAGTCATTCTCATAAAAGATGATCGAGTCGCGTTTGGTGAGAGTGGCCCAGACATCCGACTCCTCGAGGTCGGCACCGATGTAAAGGAAATTTTCATCCCAGAGCATTTTGGCGCGCGTCCGGAAGCGCGGCTTCGGTTTGAGCGAGCCTTCGATGTCCACAAAATCTTCGGTCCAGGCTGCCTTCGTCCAGGCCGGCTCGTCCAACTTGCCATCGATGGCAAGAGGATTTCCGGCGCGATAGCAGACGTAATGAGGCGGCGCGAAAAGGATCCGAGGTTCGGGGAAAATTTTCTGCTCAGCCGGCCCGCCGAATTCACCCAAGGGCAAAGCGCCCGAGACTCCAGAGACGACTCCAATGGAACCTGCGAGATACAAGAACGCAAGAAGCGCAAAGCGAGCTTTTAGGGCCATCGCTTCCTCCTTCCTATCTCTCATTCAAAAAGCGACCGGTACGTTTTCGCCGCTTCGATCATGGCGACGATATTTTGCGGCGGAACATTGGGCAGGATGTTGTGGACCTGGGTGAAGACATAACCTCCGCCCCGGGCAAATATTTCAATCCGGCGCCTGACCTGTTCATTGATTTCCTGTTCCGTCCCAGCGGGAAGAAGATGCTGCGTGTCACAGCCGCCTCCCCAAAAAGTCAGGTCCTTTCCGAATTCGCGCTTGAGTCTCTCCGGGTCCATTCCGCGGGCGCTGGTCTGGACGGGATTAATGATCTCGACCCCGATTTCGATCAGGTCGGGGAGCAAGTCTGCAATCGACCCGCAGGAATGAAGGAAAAGATGGATGCCCGTGCGTCTCCTCACTCTCTCGTAGATCTGTTTGTGTCGCAGCTTGAAGAATTTTTGATACATCTGCGGCGAGATCTGGGGCGCGAGCTGCGTTCCCAAGTCGTCTCCCATCTGAATGACCTGGACATAGCCCTCGATAGCGTCCAGGAATTTTTCAAGGTTTTCTATATGGATTTCTGTCAGCTTGTCGAGGATCGCTTCGACTTTTTTAGGGGCCTCGATGAGGTCGGCGAGAAAGCGGTCGATTCGGCAGAGGAACTGGCCCCACTCGAGCAGGTTTCCTCCGAAGGCGGCCATGATCGCGAAGTCCGTAGTCTCATAGAGCGACTTAGCAGTTTGCCGGATATCAGCGAGGTGTTCTTTGGTCAACGCCTTATGCCACGGCGCCGTGGGAAAGGCCGCCCACGTCACCTTCTTCATCAGCTCAGGCAGCCAGTCGAGTATAAGCAAGTCGCGGCCGTCCCAATCCAGGAGAGGAAAATAACTCTGGCTGAGGTAGAAGGCTCCCTGAGGCATTGCTCCGATGACCGTGCCGTCTGCGCTCTTAGCCAGCCACCCGCCCTCTCCATCAGGCTCGAATCTGGCGTAGGCAGGGATCTTCGCCGGCGAACCATCGGGCAGGACAAAATCTTTCCAATCACTTTCCTTGGTGAGGAACGCCCGGCCGAGGTCAATGACATCCGCATCGACATAATCCAGGATCGGCAATTCGGGCTGAGCGAGCTGCTGGACAACATCATAAACATAAATGTGACCGGCTGCGATGCCGAGATATTTTTTTAGTTGGCCATAAGCCACGGCCGTGATGCCCGTGGAACGCATGGCCCCCAGGTCGAGCGGCACTTTGTCCGGCTCGCGATGACTGATCGCGCAAAGAACTCGTTCCCGCTTTGTCATGATGTCCTCCCCGGCCGGGTTTGTGCCTTTTCATTTTTTAGGGGCTTATACCAAGTAAAGTAAAGGATAACAGACAGGACAACGGCCACCGAAAAAAACAGGCCGGCCTCCTGATATCTTCGCGCGACAAGATACATCGGCGAGACCCAAAGCGAGAAGAGCCAGGGAATGCCTACTGCGACATTGAGGAGGTCATAACGGAAAGGAAGATCTTTTTTGAACCCGGGATGCAGAGCTTTGACCTTTTTCCTCACCGGGCGCCACAGCCCCGCCGGCTGGATGGTCACATAAAAATCGATGAGCACTTTCTCCTCGGTGGGCGGGGTGACGCATGAAACAATGATAGAGGCAGCGAGACCGATCCCGGCAATCACGGGGAAATAGATGTACAAAGGCGCGGAGGCGAAAAATGCGGCCTGGACGAGAGAAGCGAAAATCCCCACAAGCACGCCTGCGGTAAATCCCCAGCCGTTCAGCCTCCACCAGTACCAGCGCAAGAAATTGGGAAGAAGGACGCCGGCTCCGAGCGCGGCCATGATCCACTGAAAGATCCTGTGAATGGACGTTGCTGTCGTGCCGATCAGGATTCCGGTGATGATCAACAAGGAAGAAGAAACATAGCCGGCATGGACAAGCTGCTTTTGAGAAGCGCCGCGGTTGAGATATTTCTTATATATATCGACGACAAGATAGGAGGCGCCCGCGTTGACTGTTGAATTGAAGGTCGACATGAACGCCGCCAAAAGCGCGGCCAGCACCAGACCACGGATGCCGATAGGCAGGACATTTTTGATCACGGCGGGCAGCACCTGCTCGGTGTCGCTGACACCCATGAAACCGCTGAGAAAGAGCACGGCGATGCCCATAGCCATCGGCCAGCGCAAGGTATGGAGGGCTCCCCAGAGCAGACCGAGCTTCGAGGCTTCCCGTTCATTTCGGGCCGAAAGGAAACGCTGGAAATCATAAAGCTGTTCGGGCCCGCCAAAACAAAGGAGAAGGCCTTTGCTTGCCCAGGCGATCGTCAAGGCGCCAAATAGGAAGAACTCCGTCTCAGCAAAAGCCGGGTCTTTCCAGGGAATGGACAGGCTGAACCAGGAGCCCGAAAGCTTCGCCGCGAGGTCGCCGAGGTTGACATGGCGAAAGCCAAGATAGGCGATGATTACAGCGCCGATGCTCATGATGACAGTCTGAACGAGCTCGGTGATGATGAGAGAGCGAAACCCGCCAAAGACAATATAAATCCCGGTCAGGCCCAGGATCAGGGCGGCGCAGACATTCCGGGAAAAAGGAAGGTACTGCTGGCCGAATTTCCCCATGCCCACGGCATCATAAGCGAGGAAGCTCGCGACCGTGATGACAGCCAGGGCGGCGTAAGCCGAGCGCGCCGACTGTCCGGCGGCGTCTTCACCGAACCGAGTCTTCATCCATTCGGCAGCGGTCATAACTTTGGAGCGGTTGATCCACCGGCCCATGAAGGCCGCGAAGAATACAGGCAGAGGAAATCCCCAGACCCACTGGTGCCACATTGCCTTCATGCCTAGGACGCAGAGAAGCGAGACGATCCACATCGTCCCGGTGATGTCCCAGTATGAGGAAGAGCCGGAGGCGGCCAGCATCCACCAGGGCAGGCGACGCTCGCCGAGAAAATAGGAGTCCGCGCCGCGAGAGGCAAGTTTCTGGCTGAGAAGCCCAATGCCGATCATGGCGACGAGGTAAACGACAACGAGGCCGAGGTCGACGAAGCCCAATCCGCTCATCCTTGAATCCTGATTTCCACCATGATTTTCTTAAATATACATTCTTTTCCAGAAATAGCAACTGCACTCCCGAACCCGCGCTCTATTGACAGGAAACTCCGGATTCGATTAGCATGATTGAGTTCGAGAGCTCCATGAGTGCTTAGGCAAAAAGGAGAAGAACATGAAAAAGTTTTGTGCCGTCATGAGCGTGGCTACGGCCTGCCTGCTTTTTGCCGGAACGGCCGGCGCAACCTTTTATATCGGGCCCGAGATGGGTCAGTTCAAACCGAAATTCGAGTATGATGTCATGGGGGGGATCAGGTTCCAAGGAAATTCAGCCTTCCAATGGGGCGCCCGGGCCGGGATCAAGTTGATGATGTTTGCCGTCGAGGCCAATTACCTCACCTCTTTGCACAACCTCAATCCCGCCCCTTGGGTAGACGATGGGACGAGGATCAGTTATCTCGGAGTCAACGGCAAAATCTATATCCCTATTCTGATCGTTCAACCTTACGTTACGGTCGGCTACGGCTATTATACAGTCGATGTCAAGGGCGTCGAAAAGGACTCCAGTGGCTCGTACAATTATGGCGGCGGCGTTGAATTGGTCCTGGGGAAAATCCACCTCTTCGGCGAGGCGAGATACCACAGAGCGAGTGTCGTGATCTGGAGTGCGGGTCTCGTGGCCAAAGGCTGGGGGCTGACCTTTGGCGCGAATTTCCACTTCTGAGAGCCGAGAGAAAATATCTTTTTCCCTTATCGCACTCCGGCAGGCAAGAGTTTCGGCCTGGAAGCAGGCGAAGAACTGAGGTTCGGCCAGCTGGGTTCCGCCGCAAAACCGTTATCCTATCTACTTCTCCTAAAGATAATTTAGGTTTATAATGACGCCACATCTCATATTTTTATAAGGAGGAAGAGTGCTGCGAAAAACCGCATTAGCCCTCGGGATTGCTCTCGTTTTTGCCCTGACGTGTTCGCTTACTGCCCAGCCGTCCCAGCAGGACCAGCAAAAGGCGATGGAGGCGTATATGAAAATGGGTGCGCCTAACGAGAATCATGATTATTTCAAATTTTTCGTCGGCCAGTGGGACGTCGCGACAACGGCCTGGATGCAGCCGGGTGCGCCCCCTGTGACCAGCCAGAATTCCGCAGAGGCCGAGCTCGTCCTGGGCGGCCGCTTTCTTAAGATGAGCGTCAAAGGAAACATGTTCGGCCAGCCCTTCGAGGGCCTTCAGATCTGGGGATACGATAATTTGAAAAAGAAATATACGATCCTCTGGATTGACAATACGAGCACGAGTTTTTACCTTTCCGAAGCCACGCGCGATCCATCCGGGAAAGTCTGGACGGAAACCGGACTCTGGCCGGACCAGGTGGCCGGCGGAACAGTGGGAGTCCGCATGGTAACCAAGATTCTGAGCCCGGATGAATATATCGGTGAGACCTACATGACCGGCCCCGACGGGAAGGAATTCAAGACCATGGAGAACCGGTTGGTCCGGAAAAAATAATTCGGAAATTGATATTGTGTCCCCATATTAAAGTCCCCGTGAAATTTCTAGAATCAGCGGGAAATAGCGATCTCCCGTGCCCATGTCCCAGGAGGAAGCGCCGGCCTCGGATTTCAGCCTGGCCAAGATCTGTGAAGCCTGGCTCTCATCATTCTTATATTCGGCCAGAGCCCACTCACAGGCCGCATTTCCCTCGCCTCGGTTATCACGCCAGGCTTGGAGAAACTCGAGACCCCGGGCTTCTTTTCCCAATTTCTTGCAGGCGACCGCGCCGAGGTAATTCACCGAGCTCGAATCTCCCGGAAATTTGTCCATGTCGACAGAGACGGCAGTATAAAATGTTTCCGCTTTTTTGCGGTCTCCCATCCTTTCATAAGCCACGGCAAGGAGAAAATTTTCCAAGCGTTCGTCAGGATCATGGGGCTTTCCGGCGCCGAGATGCTCCGGCCACAGTTTGGCCTTTTCGGCAAGGAGGACGGCCTTTTTCGGATTCCCTTGGCCGATGATTCGGCTGGCCAGAAAGAGATTGGCCTGCCTATAAAGGTCACGGCCTTCCCAGGCTCCCTCGTAAGGCAGGACCGTGGTGCGGCCGAGGACTTCGAGGCATTCCGCGAATTTGTGGTTGTGAAGCAAGGCTTTGGCGTAGTCCATGGCCAGAGCAGGCTTCTCCGGATACTTCTTATAGATGCTCAGAGCGCTTTGAAGGGCCAGGTCCAACTTCCCGTTCTTTTCGTAGAAATCCGTAAGCGCACGCCACGCCCGCCAGTTCGCTTGATCAAGCTCGACGGCTCTTTGAATGTCTTTGAGTCCATAGGGACGGTCCTTTCGACCCTCGAACATCCTGGCCCGCGCCAGATAGAAGGGCGACCAGTCGGGCCGATCGGCCAATTCTTCGAACAGATCTTTCGTTTCTTCCTCTCTTCCCATATTCCATAGAATCAACCCGAGATAGTAGGCCGTCTTCCAGTTTTCATTTTTCAGATAGGCCCAGCGAAGCACGGGAAGAGTCTCAAGCCTGAAGGGGAAAACGAGATGAGGTGAGGCAGCCAAAGCGCTATCGAGGTGCTTCTCGCTTTTAGCCGGGTTTTTCTCCTTGTAAAGAAAAGCCAGCCAGTAATCGATGATGGGGTTGGCCGGGCTCATCTCCAGGACTTGAATCGCCTCTGCCTCTAAGCCTTCACGGAAATAACTCAACCCTAATTCAAGGTAGGTCTCGTGAGGAAGCTCATTGCGGATGAGCGAAGTGAAGGCCTCGCGATTTTCAGCAGTCGGCGCCAGAAGATAATTCTCAAACCGGGCAAAATGACTGAGTGGGTCGATCTGGAGGATCGCTTGAATGGTCTTGGCCGCTGTCTCTTTATCGTTCTTCAGGCGCGCCAAGATGGCCAATAATTGTTTTGCTTCCAGGTTGTATCTATTGTAGTCGAGCGCCCGGGAGGCATGTTCCTGAGCCCGGTCCAAGTTGTTTTCGAGCAAACTGATTTCTGCAAGTTGTTCATAAGCCGCCGACCGGAATTCCAGCGAGCGCGCCGCCCAGCCGAACCCGTCCTTGGCATCGGCATATTGGCCGAGTTCGCGGCTGACAACGCCGTAGATGAAATTCGCTCCGGCGTCATAAGCGTCGATGGCCAACGCGCGCAGGGCATAATTCCTGGCTTTCTCATATTCGGCGCGCTTGAAGTAAAGCTCGGCGACTTGCGTTAGGGCCCTGACGTGTCCCGGCTCTTTCTCGAGGCAGGATAATAACCGGGCCAGCGCCTCCATATAATTCCGCTGCTTGGCCAGCTCTTGGCCGGCCACAAAAAGTCCTTCAGCCGATGTCCAGTCGAAATCTTTGGGAGCGACGACGGGGCGGCTCAGCTTATTGCGTACTCTATCAGCAGATGTCCATCTCAGCTTTTCTTTTCCCAGTTCGACGGCAACCTCTCCTTCTTTCCCGGCAAGGTCGACCTGCTGGATGAAGGTTTCGAGCGGTTTCAAGCCTAAATGCTGACGATAAACCTGCTCAACGCCGACACGGACAACCAGGTCGTCATCCAAACTTTGCAGAGGACAAATTCCGAGCCGAAGCTTGTTCTCGTCCCTGGAAACGTTCAGCGCTGCATATGGCGAGGCAGCGACCATCCCGCCGATGTCCTTGACGGGGAACCAGATCTCTTTCCAGCGCATCACGGACTGAGGAGCAAAAAAGGCGTGCTTGAAAGGCGTCAAGCCGCTATCGCTTCCCGCCTGGTTGTAGAGCAATCCTGTCTGCGGTTCTGTGTATTGTTGATTTCCCGGGTCGGTCAGCAAGCCTCTCCAGATCTCTCCGTCGCGGGCCAATGACCAGATCCAGAGCTTCAGGCCCGGTTTGTCGTCGTAGAGCGCCCAGTGGCCGTAGCCGAAACCGGCGTTTTGCCAGTAGCCGCCGAAATATTCGCTGTATTCTCCAAGAATGTGATAAGACTTGCTGCCTCCGAAATTGTTGTTCCTGTAATACGAGACATCCCGGCCGTTCTCGGCTGTTGGCCAAGGAGAGGCCTGGCCGCCGTGGCCGACATAATGATTTCCGGGATAATAGTATCGCAGGTCCTCCCCCACATCCTCGGCCGCCGTCATCCAGTGATAGAGAGAATCGTGAAGCGGCGTCGGGTTGAACCAGAAGCACTCGGTTTCGAGATAAGCCGCATCTTTAGGCAGACGGATATTCACTCGCCAGTAGGTCCGCGAGGGAAGGTCCATGGCGCCGATGACGCAGCTTGCGCTTCCATCATTATTCTCCCTAAAAAGATAATCAACCGGAGTGGCGGTCATGGGAGTGTGGCCGAGGATCCCGAAATTGAACTCGATTCCGCCCGATGTCCAGGGACCGCGCAGGGCAATCTCCCGGAATTTGACAACGCGGTTCCAGTAGACGAAGGCGCGGTTGGTTGATTTTTCAAGGGCGCCCCAGACTTTTCCGCCGATCTCGGGCGCTACCAGGACTTTGAGAAAAGGGTTTTCCAGGGCGACCATCTTCCACTCCTGGTCTTTGCCGGTTAGGCTATAACCCTGAAACCGGAAATAGGGATAAAGAGGACCGATGCGAGGAACCGGGTCAGGGTCAGAAAAGGGGTATGTTTTGAAAACTTGTTTTTCTTCCTTGACCGTAGCCTGCCGGCCGAAAGCGGCTGCAGCGAGACAAAGGATCAGGGCCAAAAAATAAACTCTTCTCATGGCCACCTCCACGGGAAAATGCCCATCAAGTATATAACGTCGAAACACTTCTTGTTAACAATCGGGCAAAAAAGTGCTAAAATGGGGTTGTCAAAAGGAAGATAAAAATGCCGCGAAAAAGAAATAAATCCTATAAAAACATGCTGTTCTGGATTTCTGCCGGGGTGATCATTATCCTCCTGTGGAGCCTTCTCCAATCCCCAACCCTCATCAAGAAAGAGGTGAATTTCAGCCAATTCATGGCGGATGTCGAGGGCGACAAAGTCGAGGAAGTCACCCTTTCAGGCAACCAGATCAGAGGAAAATATAAAGACGGAGAGACCTTCAAAACGGTGTCCCCGACGCAGTATGATGACCTCGTCAAGGTCCTCCGGGAGCACCAGGTCGGCATCACCGTCAAAGATATGAGCCGTGGCTCCTGGTATTCTTACCTCTTCACCTGGTTTCCTATCATACTGCTCATCCTCTTTTGGGTTTTCTTTATGAGGCAGATGCAGGCGGGCGGGAACAAGGCCCTTTCCTTCGGAAAGAGCCGGGCCAAGCTTTTCTCGGGAACCCAAAAGAAATACACGTTCAAAGACGTGGCCGGAGTGGAAGAAGCCAAGGAAGAGCTCAAGGAGATCATTGATTTCCTCAAAGACCCGCAGAGATTCCAGAGGCTGGGCGGGAGGATCCCCAAGGGAGTCCTGCTCGTCGGTGCTCCGGGAACTGGCAAGACGCTGCTCGCCCGGGCAGTCGCCGGAGAGGCCGATGTCCCCTTCTACTCCATCAGCGGCTCGGATTTCGTCGAGATGTTCGTCGGGGTCGGCGCCTCCCGCGTGCGGGACCTTTTCGACCAGGGCAAGAAGCATGCCCCCTGCTTGATCTTTATCGACGAGATCGATGCCGTCGGACGGCAAAGAGGCGCGGGCCTGGGCGGAGGGCATGACGAACGGGAGCAGACCCTCAACCAGCTTCTCGTCGAGATGGACGGGTTCGACTCCAACGAGGGGATTATTCTCATCGCGGCCACCAACCGGCCGGACATTCTCGACAGCGCCCTGCTGCGGCCGGGACGGTTCGACCGCCGGATCGTCGTCAACATGCCTGACGTCAAAGGCCGCGAGGAAATCCTCAGGGTCCATGTCAGAAAAATCCCTCTGGATAAAGATGTCGACCTCAAGGTGCTGGCCCGGTCCACCCCGGGCTTTTGCGGCGCCGACCTGGCCAATCTCGTCAATGAAGCGGCGCTTCTGGCCGCCCGCAACGGCCAGAACGCGGTCAAAATGATGGACATGGAATCCGCCAAAGACAAAGTGTTGATGGGGGTCGAAAGGAAGAGCATGATCATCTCCGAAGAGGAGAAAAAGAGCACGGCCTATCACGAAGCGGGACATGCGCTGGTCGCTGCCCTGATTCCCGAAGCCGACCCCATCCACAAAGTCACCATCATCCCGAGGGGAATGGCCCTGGGCTTGACCCAGCAGCTCCCCCTCGATGACCGGTATACGTATAACAAAGATTATCTTGAAGCTCAGCTTTCCGTACTGCTGGCCGGCCGGGTGGCGGAGCTTCTTCTCCTCGGGCAGACCACAACAGGCGCGGCGAATGATTTCGAGAAATCCACCGAGATCGCCCGGAAGATGGTCTGCCAGTGGGGCATGTCAGACCTGGGGCCGCTCACGTTCGGAGAGCGCGATGACCTCATCTTCCTGGGCCGGGACCTGGCTATGAACAAGAATTTCAGCGAGCGGACGGCCGAGCTCATCGACGTCGAAGTCAAGAAAATCATTACCCAGAGCTTCAACCGGGCCCAGGAGCTGCTCGAAAAAAACAAGCGCAAACTGCTCAAGATCGCCAAGGCCTTGCTGGAAAAAGAAGTCCTGGATTCCGATGAAATCGACATCCTGGCCGGCGTGAAAAAGGGACTCAGAGCCCAGAGACGCGCCGAAGCGAAAAGCCAGAAACCTCCTGAAGCTCCGGTCGAAGAGAAGAAGGAAGAGAAAAAGGAAACCCCAGAGGTCAAACCGTTGGATAAACCAAATTTGGTGAAAGCTTAGAGGACGTTGGGAGAGAAATACTTATTCCAAGTTAAAAACAAAAGTTTTGTCCTGGGCCAGCGAACCTGGCTTATGGGCGTTGTCAACGTCACCCCGGATTCCTTTTATAACGGCGGAGTCTATCTGGATGCAGCGCGGGCCGTCGAGCGAGGCTTGGAAATTGCCGCCGAGAACGCGGATATTATCGACATCGGGGGAGAAAGCACAAAGCCCGGAGCCAACCCTGTGCCGGCAGAGGAAGAGCTGAAAAGGATTCTCCCGGTGATCGCGGGGCTCAGAGAAAAAACAAAGGTATTGATCTCGGTCGACACGACCAAGGCCGAGGTCGCTGAGGCCGCCTTGGCCTCGGGCGCCGATATCATCAACGATATCAGCGCGGGTCGTTTTGATTCCAGGATGTTGCCTCTCGCCGCCAGGACCGGAGCGGGACTTATCCTGATGCACATGCAAGGGACGCCGCTGACTATGCAGCTCAGCCCCCACTATAAGGATGTGCTCGCGGAGGTCAAATCGTTCCTCGAGGAACGGGTCGAGGCGGCAGAGGCATTGGGCATCAAGAGAGAGAGGATCATCATCGACCCAGGGATCGGTTTCGGGAAGAACCTCGAGGACAACCTCACTCTGATCAACAACCTCACCTCGCTGGCCGAGCTCGGACGGCCGGTGCTTGTCGGCATCTCTCGAAAATCATTTATCGGGAATATCTTGAACCTCGGGGCTCAAGACAGATTGGAGGGCACGATCGCTGCGGCCGTCGTGAGCCTATTGCGGGGGGCCTCTCTCCTCCGCGTCCATGACCTCCGGGCCGTCAAGAGGGCCATCACGGTGGCCGAAACAATTTTAAGCCGGGGAGCAAAAAAGCCGCCCGGGGAAGGGCATCGAAAAACTTATGTTCACTAGTATCGTCAACGCCTTGTACCACATTACGGTCGCTGATGTCCTGGACATCCTTCTTGTCGCTTTCATCATTTACTCTTTTTTGCGCCTGATCAGAGAGACCCGGGCCTATCAAATGGCCATCGGCATCGGCATCATCGGCCTCTTTTATTTAATCACTCAATGGGCGAAGCTGGCTGTTTCTCATCGCCTGATCCAGAGCTTCACCACATACTTGATCATCGGCATCATCGTCCTTTTTCAGAGCGAGATCAGACGGTTTCTAACCGGCCTCGGCTCACGTTCTTTCTACAGGCCCTTCTCCTTGAAATCTCTAGAAGAGAAGCTGGAAGATCTTTTCCTGGCTGTGGAATATCTCTCTCTGAAGAAGATCGGCGCCTTGATCGCCTTGGAGCGAGAAATCTCCCTGAAAGTGTATGCCGACCGCGGGACCTGGCTGGATGCCCTGCTCTCCAAAGATCTTCTGGTCAATATTTTCTTTCCCCACTCTCCTCTTCATGACGGAGCCGTCATCATCAAGGGAAACAAAATCCTGGCTGCAGGCTGTCTCCTTCCTCTACCCGTTTCTCATAACCTGGGCGAAGAATTTTTGGCCAGGACCCGCCATCTCGCCGCCATCGGCCTGTCCCAGGAAACAGACGCGGCCGTCATCGTCGTCTCCGAAGAAACGGGCACCACCTCGGTCGCGACCAAGGGCCACTTGATCCGGGTCCAGGACAAAGATCAGCTGAAAGAGCTTCTGCTCGGCTATTTGGAAAGACCATGAACAAGTTGATCCGCAATATCTTTATTAAAAATTGGGGTCTTAAGCTCCTGTCGCTCATCCTGGCGTTCTTTATCTGGCTGTCTCTCATTCCCGAGGAGAAAACGTTCTCAGAAAAAACGCTGACCATCCCCCTTGAAACAGTAAATGTGCCTCCGGATATGGAACTGGTGGAGAAACCGGAAGCCACGGTGGATGTCATCATCCGCGCTCCTAATAGGCTGATCAATGAGATCAGCGCTGCCAATGTCGTCGCCAAGCTCAACCTCCAGGAAGCCTCCGTTTTTCAGCGGGAATTCCCTCTGAATGAGACAATGATCAGCGTTCCGCCCGGGGCCTCCGTGGTCAGGGTCTCCCCCAATCAAGTCAAGCTCAAGCTCGAACGGACAAAAGAGGTGATGCTCGAGATCGTCCCCAGCATCATCGGCCAAGTCAAGGAGGAGTATGGAATCACAAAGGTCGAGGTCGCTCCTCCCCGGGTCGCGGTCAGAGGGCCGGAGAGCAAAGTTAGGGAAAAAGACAAAGTCACGACCGTCCCCATCAATGTTTCTGAGCTAACCAAGTCAACGGAATTCGACGCCGACCTGATCCTGCCCAGTCCTAACTTGAGGCTGACCTACCCGCGGAACAAGGTTAAGGTCAGGATCCTCATAGAAGGGCCCGGTTCGGCGGCAAAACCCGAGGCGAAAAAGAAACAATGAAAAAGCTTTTCGGAACGGACGGCATGAGGGCCGTGGCCGGCGAATATCCTCTGGATTCCTCGACTATCGCCAACCTCGGCTGGGCGCTGGTCAAGCTTCTCAAAGAAGAGGGACTGGAGCCTCGCATCCTTACAGGCCGTGACACCAGAGAGTCAGGGCCCTGGATCGAAGGGGCTCTTTTCCAGGGGATAGAGGCCGGCGGTGGCGACGCTGTTTCCGCGGGTATCGTTCCCACCTCCGCCGTATCTTATCTGACGAAAAAACATCTTTATTCCGCAGGAATCGTCATCTCTGCTTCCCATAATCCCTACAAAGATAATGGCATAAAGATCTTTTCCTCTCAGGGGTTCAAGATCCCCGACGAGTGGGAGCTGAGGCTCGAACAGGTTCTTCTGAATCGGAAGGAAAAGACCAGGAAAAAAAGACTCCGGGTCGTTCCGCAGCACGCCCTTGCTGAAGATTACGAAGATTTTCTCAGGGACCGGATTCATCATCTTCCTCCGGCCAAGGAGATGACCGTTGTCCTGGATTGTTCCAACGGGGCGAGCTATGCCGTCGCGCCGCTCGTTTTTTTCCATCTCGGTTTCAAGGTCATCCCCATCTTTAACATTCCTGACGGAAAGAACATCAACCGCAAGTGCGGCTCTCTCCATCCGGAAGGTTTGGCTCGAATGGTTGTCACCGCCCGTGCCGACCTCGGAGTCGCCTACGACGGCGATGCCGACCGGGCCGTCTGGGTGGACGAAAAAGGGAGAATCCATAACGGCGATCATACCCTCTTTGTCCAGTCGCGCTTCATGCAAGAAAAAGGAAACCTGAAGTCAAACAAGATCGTGGCCACGACCATGAGCAACATGGGGCTGGAGAAAGCGCTCCGGGAAATGGGGCTGGAGCTCGTCAGGACCCGGGTCGGGGATAAGTATGTCCTAGAAAAGATGATGGATCTCGGAGCCAACCTGGGCGGTGAACGGTCCGGCCATACGATTTTTCTGGACGATTGTCCGACCGGCGACGGTATCCTGACCAGCCTGAAAATGCTCGGAGCGATGCTTTCGTCAGGCGCACCGCTCTCCGAACTTGTCAAAGGCCTCAAAGAATTTCCGCAGATTCTTCAGAACGTCTGGGTCAGAGAAAAAACTGATTTCCGCGAGTTCCCGGAGATCATTCAAGTCATGGAAGAGGTCAAAGCGCAGCTTGCCGGCGTGGGCCGGCTGGATGTCCGCTATTCAGGGACCGAGTCGTTGGCCAGAGTCATGGTTGAAGGCGAGGACAAAGCCCAGATAGAGGAGCTCGCCCGGAGGACGACAGATGTCATCGCCAAGTATCTGGGGGAGTAAGGATGCGGGCATAGGCTAAAGGAGAAAAGGATGAAACTTGCCGTCAATGTTGACCATTTCGCCACGATTCGCCAGGCCCGAAGGAGCAGCGAGCCGGACCCGGTCCTCGCCGCTCTGCTGGCTGAACAGGCAGGAGCGGAAGGGATCGTCATTCATTTGCGGGGCGACAGGCGGCATATTCAGGAGCGGGACCTGAGTCTGCTGCGCGAGGT
>CAZOKP010000010.1:0-1806 GCA_964580435.1 uncultured Eubacteriales bacterium | reverse complement strand
TGCGGGGCGACAGGCGGCATATTCAGGAGCGGGACCTGAGTCTGCTGCGCGAGGTCGTCAAGACCAAGCTGAACTTGGAGATGGCGGCCACCGCTGAAATGAAAAAGATGGCGCTCCGGGTCAAACCCGATGTCGTCTCTCTTGTTCCCGAGCGTCGCGAAGAACTGACGACAGAGGGCGGCTTGAATGTTATCGCCGCGCGGAAGCAGCTGGGGCCTTTTATCCCGGAACTTCTCCAGGCAAAGATCAAGGTCAGCATTTTTGTCGACCCGGACCTTGAGCAGATCAAAGCCTGCCGGGAACTGGGGGTTCCGCTCATCGAAATCAACACGGGAGAATACGCCGACCTCAGGCCGGGTGAAGAGCGGCAAAAGGCCCTCGCCAAGGTCAAAGAAGCCGCCGCCTTGGGGCGAAAACTGGGCCTGGAAATTCACGCCGGACACGGGCTGGATTACCGGAACGTCCGGGCGATCGTCGCCATCCCCGAGATCTCCGAGCTCAGCATCGGATTCGCCATCATTGCCAGGGCAGCCATCGTCGGCATCGTCCAGGCCGTCAAGGAAATGAAAGCTCTTCTCTATGGATATAAAGATTAATCTTGAGCGCTTGAAGGGCGACGTCGAGGAACTCGCTCAGTTCGGCCGCGACCCCAGGGGCGGGATAACCCGGCCCTCTTTCAGTCAACCCGACCGCGAGGCCCGGAAGTGGCTCCAAAAAAGAATCACTGAGGCGGGTCTCCTCTTCAGGCAGGATGGCGCGGGCAACCTTTTCGGCCGCTTGGGAGAGGAAGGCCGGGCCGTGCTTGTTGGCTCTCATATCGATACCGTCATCAACGGCGGAAAGTTCGACGGCTCCGTCGGTGTCCTTGCCGGGCTCGAGTGTCTCAGGCGGCTGTGCGAAGAGTGCTGGCACCCGGCCAAGCCTCTGGAGGTCGTCTCGTTCACGGACGAAGAAGGGAACCTTGTCGGCGATTTCCTCGGAAGCCGGGCGTTTGCGGGCCTGCTCAACAAAGAAGATATAGAGAAAGGGATGACCTCGTTCGGCCGGCCGCTTAAGGACGTCCTGGCAGGGTTAGAGTTCAGCCTGGAAAGCATCCTGAGGACGAACGAAGAAAAGCCGGACGTGGAGGCCTTCCTCGAGCTCCATATTGAACAGGGAGCGACACTCGATACCGAAGATGTTCCCATTGGGATCGTCGAGCGGATCGCCGGAAAAAATTACCGCTGGTGCTCGTTCCTCGGAAAGGCTGATCACGGCGGCACAACTCCTCTCGAACTCCGCCATGACGCCTTCCTGGCCACAGCCGATTTTGCGCTCAAAGGGACACAGCTCGTTGCCACAAAGCACTACGGCAGCATGATCACTTTCGGAAGGGTCAACGTTCATCCGGGGTCGTTCAGCGTTGTTCCCGGCGAGGTGGATTTTTCTCTGGATTTTCGGAGCTCTTCTCCGGAGACGCTCGAAGCCCTGGAAAAAGAGCTCCTAGCGCTGGCAGAAGACATCGCCGCGACGCGGGGATTGGAATTCTTTTCTCGCGTCGTGGACAAGACGGAACCGGTGACAATTCCTTCCCGGATCCTCGGCATCCTTAAAGAGGAGTGCCAGAAGCTCGGCTATCCCTTTCTCTCGCTTGCCAGCGGCGCCGGACACGATGCTCAGATCGTTTCGAGTGTTACCGACGCGGGCATGATCTTCATTCCCTGCCTCGACGGGATCAGCCATTCGCCCGAAGAAATGATCCGCTTCGAGGATTTGGAAAAAGGAGCCAACCTGCTTTTGCAGGCGCTCATCCGGCTGGCCGGCTGA
>CAZOKP010000009.1:41502-55167 GCA_964580435.1 uncultured Eubacteriales bacterium | reverse complement strand
TACCAGATGAACTGCTGGAACCGGGTCGTTCAGACGATGGTGACATCCGGAAAGCCGGTGCTCTACGCCGACTTCCAGTTCGCCGGGAGCGGCGGTTTTCTCGTTTACACGGCCGGGTTTCTCCGCGCCGGAACGTCCAATCTGGGCTTCGTGGCCTCTTCCCGGACGGACGACCTGGCTGCAGCCGTGAAACGCTTCGAGGCGGCAAAAGCCGGAGGCCCGTCATTCGATTTCGCGGCGGCAACGACAAAGGCGAGGGTCGCGCGGACACCGCTTCCGGGTGATCTCTCCTGCAAACCGGACAAAGTCGAAGCTCTCTCCGCAGAGGAGACCGTCCGCCGGATGAAGGCATCGAAAATCCTGGCCATTCGCGGACCTGAAGCGGTCCCGGCCACGACAGTTATGAGCATCCCCGTGGTCTATCTCCCGTTCGCCGAACTCAATGACGCTTGGGCCGCGGCGGATAAGGACGAGGCGCGGGCCATCGCCGACCGTTGGATGAAATCCGCTGCCCTGGTCGAAGGCGTTTCCCACGACGAACTTGTGAACTCGGCGGCCATGTACCTCGGCCAAAAGGCCGTCATGGGGAAGCACGGGGGCAATGCCATCACGATCAATTGCCTGGGCGGCTTTTATGGCGGTCATATTCACGCCTACCCTTGCCTGGGTTTCCACGAACTGCTCAACGAGGGGCTTGTTGGAGGATGCGAGTGCGACGTGCCTTCGACGGCGGCCATGGTGGCTGGATCGATCTTGACCCAGGGCCGGCCTGGATACATCTCGGACCCGGTCATCGACACGTCGAAGCGTCAGATCATCTACGCCCACTGTGTCGCCTCAAACCGAGTTTTTGGACCGAAGGGAACCGCAAATCCGGTTGAGATTCTCACCCACTCCGAGGACCGGCAGGGTGCGTCGGTCCGCTCAATCCTTCCCACGGGCTACATGACCACGACCATAGAGATCTCCGACCGGAGAAAGGAAATCCTCTTTCACCGGGCCAAGGCCGTCGGCAATGACCCGGACGACCGGGCCTGCCGGACCAAGCTCGTTGCCGAGCCCGTTGGCGATATCGAGAAGCTTGTGACGATGTGGGACCAGTGGGGCTGGCACCGGGTCACGTTCTACGGCGACCTCAAAAAGCCCGTGTATGCCTTGGCCGAAACTCTAGGCTGGAAGGTGGTCGAAGAGGCCTGAGCCGGCCTCTTTTCCCCGGACGGAAAAACGACCTGCAGGTCCGGGCGGTCAGACTATCGCCAAAACCGGATCAGCTGGGAGAGTCGAATGATGGGTCAGCGCTCGTCCCCGAAGCTGGTCCCGACAGAGCGGGCGGCAATCACCAGCGGATGGTCAGCGGGAACGAGTTTCAGTCGGGCGACAGCCTTCTCGAGCGGCACCGGGACTATTTCCGCGCCCTGCAGTGCCACCATTGTGCCGAACTTGCCTTCATTGACCGCCCGGGTGGCAGCGACTCCGAACTTCGTTGCCAGATTCCGGTCGAACGCTGTCGGGCCGCCGCCTCTCTGGAGGTGCCCGAGCACGGTGACACGCGTTTCAACCCGGGCGCCCAGGGCGATTTTTCGGGCGACATAGGCGCCGACCCCACCAAGCTGTTTGGGATCGGTGCGCATACGGTCATAGCCTTTGACGATTTCCCCGACCCCGGGACACCGTACGCCCTCAGCGACACAGACAATGCTGAAGCGCTTGCCCTGGGTGTTTCTTTCTTTGACCTTGCGGAAAACCGGTTTCCAGCGGAACGGAATTTCAGGGATCAAAATGATATCGGCCCCGCCCGCCAGCCCTGCCGTCAGTGCGATCCAACCGGCATACCTTCCCATGACTTCAATGACCATGACTCGGTGGTGGGAAGAGGCCGTCGTGTGAAGCCGGTCGATGGCCTCAGCCGCAATAGAGACTGCTGTATCATGGCCAAAGGTTATGTCTGTGGCAGCAAGGTCGTTATCGATCGTCTTAGGCACGCCGACCACAGGGAGCCCAAGACCGGCAAATCTGCGGGCGATGTTCATGGTCCCGTCGCCACCTATCGCAATGAGGGCATCCAGTCTCGCGTTGCGGAAATGTCTCAGGGCGCGCTCTGAGATATCGGCGACACGGGTTCGGCCTCTGGCCGTTTGAACAGGATAATGCCAGGGATCTCCCTTGCTCGAGGTCCCGAGGATCGTGCCGCCCAGATTGATGATGCCCGAAACATCGGTGTTTCTGAGCTCACGCATCCGGCCCTCGACCAGCCCTTCGAACCCGTCCTCGATTCCGATGACATCCCAGGCGAAGTCGTTCATAGCCGATTTTGTGATGGCGCGGATGGCGGCATTCAGGCCGGGACAATCCCCTCCTCCGGTGAGGACGCCCAAACGGAAAATTCTGTTTTTCTTCATCTCGGAGGCCTCCTCTGTTCGATCGCGCGAGCGTCAACCCGTCATCTATTCACTTGGGGGCGGCTGCAGAGTTTTTTTGAGCCTGGAAACTTCATATCCTTTCTGAGCTATCCTCCGCAGAAGATCCTGATAAAGAGATTCTTCCATCTGCGGAGAGCGGCTCAGGATCCAGAGGTAATTCCGATTCGGGTGGCCGACCACTGCATATTGATAATCGGCGTCCAACTCGATGATCCAGTAGTCTCCCTTGAACGGCCAGAAAAACTGGACCTTGAGCTTAGCATTGGTTTTTTTATCCACAACCCAGGCCTTTCCCTTGGCCAATTTGACCTTGCCGTCAAGTGTCTTCTTGAGGCACCTGTTCACGACCGCGATCGTCCTGTCATCCCGCAGGGTGTAAGTGGCCGTTACGGCAACGCAATCCTTCTGGAAGCGCTGGGGAATCGTGGCAATCTCATACCATATTCCCACGTACCTGTCGAGATCGACATAGGGAACGACCTCGAGTGGCTTGTTTTCGGCCCCAAGCTGGGCCAGCCCTAATCCCATTAAAAAAGAAATTATCAGGATATTTTTCATGTTGATTCTCTACCTCTCTCAATATGTTAAGTCAAGAATGAAGAGCTGACCCCTCAGCCGCGGGCCGTCAGCCGCGGCCACGAAGGTAATCGATCATTTTCGGAACAGCCAGAGGCACGAGGTCGGGCAGCATATGGGGCATGAGGTTGTCCATGATCTTCGGCATCATCTCCGGCATCTGCTCCGCCATATAGTCGGGCATGGGAATCATCTGCCCCACCCGCTCGAGGATCGTGGGCATGACTTTGGGCATCATTCCGGGAAGAAGCTTCGGGAAGAGTACCGGGAAAATCGGCTTCATCATTCCGAACATGGCGTCGCCCACGACTCCCAATTTCCCCACGACTCTCATCATCGGTCCCATCCCCAGAGGCATGGCCGCGAGCATCTCCGGCCACATCGTGTCCATCAAATCGGCAAATCCCCGCGGGCTCATCAGGGCGATCATCCCTTCGAAGACCGCCCACTGCCGGAGAGCCTCGGGAGTCGGGTCGGCATACTTCTTTCCCAGGGCACGGCAGGCAAAAGCCGCCAAGTCATGGATTTCGACCGGGAGATTCTTCTTTTCTTTTGACACCCGCAGCTGAAACTCACAGCAGGGACAGAGAGCCAGGACAGCATCTGCCCGAACCTCTTCGGCCTCGTCCAGACGCATCTTGCCGACTTCATGAGCGACCAAAGGATCCTTGATCAGTGTTAATACGCTGCCGCAGCAATGAGCTTCCTGATGGTGAAAAGGCATCTCCACGAACTCAACGCCGGGAATCGCCTTGATGATCTCGCGCGGCTCCTCGTACACACCCGAGACCCGGCCGATGTGGCAGGAATCATGCCAGGTCACCCGTCCCGGAATAGGGTTCGGGAATTTGAACTCGCCTCCCCGGATTTTTTCTGCCACGACTTCGCTGTAATGCTTGGCCGTAATATTGTACTCGATCCCGAGCTTTTTGGCCCATTCCGGATAGGTATGGCGCCACATCATGTTGCAGGCCGGGCAGGAACTGATCACCGTATCGGCCCCCGCCGCCTTGACCGCCTTGATATTCTTGCGGACGACCTCCTCAAAAACCTCCCATTTCCCGGCCACGAGCATCGGGGTCCCGCAGCAGTTCTCGATATTCCCAAGGTAGGTAAAATCGATGCCGGCGACATCGAGGAGCGTCACGGAGGCCTTGCCGATATCGTTCTCGACATAGGAAGCCGTGCAGCCGGCAAAATAGACATTCTTGCTTTTTGCGCCCGGGCCGTGTTTGGCCCACAGCTCCTCGGGGAACCAGGTTGTTCTGTCTTTGCGATACCCCGCCCAGATGTTGCCTTCGGCCTCGACCGCCGCGGCCATCATCTCGAAGGGGGGAAAGGTCATCTTTTTGTCCTCGTGGACCAGTTTGCCCCGAAGCGTCATCCAGCTTGGTTCGATCGGCAGCACGGCCGAACAGCGAAGATTGCAGAGCTCGCAGGTGGTGCAGACAAGGAACGTGTCCACCATGAACTGGTCCCATTTGACCTTGCCTTCCATGTATTGGCGCAGCCAGTACCACTTGCCGCGGGGCGACTGGCTCTCCCAGCCGCGGCCATAGAACTGGTCACATTCGTCGACACAGTAGCCGCACTGTGAACAGCCGTAGGCATACCAGGCTACGTCGCCCGGGATATCCCGAACAGGTTGATCGAGCCGCTCGCCGATCTGAGTGCCCACATTGTTTCCAAACGGCCGGATCAAAGGCTCAAAGAAACCGGCGATGGTCAACATTTTGCCGACGAGCTTGCCGCCGAGGACTTTGTCGGGGTTCAAGACACGATTCTTATCCACCTGCTTTTTGAACTGTTTGATCCGTTTGGCCCTTTCCTTACCCAGGATTTTCTTGATCTTGCCGCTAAAATAAAGGCCGGTGGCATAAGGCCTTCCGCCGTGCTTCCTGGCAATCTTCATGATGGTAAGCACCAGGCCAAAAACGAAATTATAGGAAAATTTCCTCTGATCGCTGGGGATGAACCCAAGGATTACGACCTCCGGTTTGTCCTCTTTTCCCCTTTTGATGACCACCCCTTCCTTGACCAGGGGCTGATTGACCTTGTCCTCGATCTCTTCCATCACCGCCCCCAAAGCTTCAAGAGGAACGACGATCTCGGCGGGGACAAGGGAAGGGCCGAGTCGCTTGACGATCATCAGCTTGAAGCGATTCTCCCACTCGTGGTCAGCGATCTCCTGGCTCAGCACTTCACCCTGGCAATCCTTCAAGATCTCTGGCAGCACCGGAACGATCCTCTGCCGGTCTGATTCCCGGAAAGAAAGGATGGCGATGTAAGCGGCGGGAAGGATGACTTTATCCTCGGCGGGATGGCCGTGGTGAGTCCGGACCGGCGCCCGGTTCTTCATCTCCGCCATCCGCGGGTTGATAAAGACGACCGACCAGAGGGGAAGGTCCCGGCTGACGAATTCCTCAAAGACCTTGGTGAGCTTATGAGCGTCCGGGCAGGCGATGGCGGTTACCCCTAATTCGCAGAGCTTCTGAACGCGCAGGCTGACCTGGGTAATGATGCCCGTCGTTCCTTCGGCATCAGCGATAACATCGAGGTCCTTGCCTTCAAACTCCTTGATTTCGCCGGAAGGCAGGGCCACCCGCGCCTTGACCACATTCTCCCCGAACCAGCCGTACTCATACGAGCCGATGCCGGCCCCGCCCTGGGCCAGCCATCCGCCGGCCGAAGACGAAGGATAGCTTGTCGGATAAAGCCGCAGAGTCAGCCCTTTCGGTTTGAGCTGGCGGTCGAGCTGCTCCCACGTTATCCCCGGCTCGACGGTCACCGTTTCATTATCGCTATCGACGGAAAGGACCTTTTTCATCCGGAAAAAATCGACCACGACACCTTTTCGCGTGGGGATGATTCCGCCGTAGCCGGATGACCCTTTTCCCCGCGGGACAAGCGGTATTGTCCTGGCCGAAGCCCAGCGCGCGACGAGCGCCACCTCGGCCTCTGTCTCTGGCTGGACGATGGCGTCCGGAGTGGTCCCCCCGATCAGCGGCTTGAAGAGGCTGGGGATCGCGGCGATATCATGGCCATAGAGAATGCGTTCATTCGGGTTGAAATTGGCTCTCGGGCCGAATTTGTCCTCGAGCCACTTTCTGTTTTCCTTGCTCAACCGGCTCATGGTGATACCTCTGGTCAAATATATTAGTCCATTTTATCTCAATTTTTTCGGAAAAAAAGAAACCAGCCTAAAATTACTTAGTTTATTAATTTTATAAGTTGAATAGATTTTTTTCAAGCGGAAGCCGCTTTAAAAACCTCCTCCAGGAGCGTGGCCCGCTTGATCCTGTCTTCCTGCGGGAAGACGCCGATGCCCGGCCCCTCGGGCACTCTGATTGTACCGTCCTTGCCCAGCTCTATGGGAGGCTCGATCAGGTCCTCCCTATAATATCGTTTGCTCGCCGAGAGGTCGTTGGGAAGCTTAAAGTTGGGAAGCGAAGCGATATGGAGGTTATGGGCCCGGCCGATGCCCGACTCGAGCATCCCGCCGCACCACACCGGAATTTGCTGCGACCGGCAAAAATCATGGATCTTGCGGGCCTCGACGATCCCGCCGACGCGGCCGACCTTGATGTTGATGATCCGGCAACTTCCCATCTCCAGGGCCTGGCGGGCGGTATCGACCGAAATCACGCTCTCATCCAGACAGAGCGGCGTCTTCATTTCCTTTTGCAGACGGCTGTGGTCCCAGAGGTCATACGGCGGGAAAGGCTGTTCAAGCATCAGGAGATTGAATTCGTCCAGCTTTTTGAGCGTCTCTCTATCGGCGAGGCTGTAAGCGCCGTTTGCGTCCGCCTGAAGAAGCACGTTCGGAAATCGCCGGCGGACCTCTTTTGTCGTCGCCACATCCCAGCCCGGCTTGATCTTGATCTTAACCCTGATATAGCCTTCCTTCAAGAAAGACTCGATCCGTTCCAGGAGAGCGGCAACCGTATCCTCGATCCCGACGCTCACGCCGGCGGGAATGGCGATCTTCGTCCCCCCGTAGACTTTCCAAAGCGGCAGGTGCTCCCTTTTCGCTTGAAGGTCCCACAGCGCCAGCTCCAGGCCCGCTTTGGCCATAGGATGGCCGCGGAATTTGCCCGCCTCCCTATAAAAGTCGGTGGAGCTCACGACGTTCTTCTCCAGGACCAATGGGATCAGAAACTCCCTGAGGATTATCCGGGCTGTCGCAGTCGTTTCATAGCTGTAGAGAGGGGCAGAGTCCGCCACGACTTCGCCATATCCGCACAGGCCGTCGGCATAAACTTTGAGGATGATGAAGTTTCGGCCTTGCTTGCGGCCCAGGCTGGTCTCAAAAAAATGGACATAGGGGAGATACAAAACCGCGAGCTCAACGCGTTCGACCTTCATGTCTTCTCTCCCCGCCTCGACATTATCATATGAATGCAGATGAAATCAAGACAAGGCAGAAATCCCGGGAAAAAGTATGCTAAATCAGCCGGATCCCTTTTCTTAACGCCAATGTCTTGTAGAGGTCGATGATTTGCCCGGCCATGGCTTCGGCGGAAAATTTCTGATGGACGACCTCATATCCTTTTTCTCCCAAACGCGCGGCTAGCTCTCTATCGTTGTAAAGCATCAGGATCGCCTGGGCCAGGGCCGCAGAGTCGCGCGGCGGCACCAGCAGGCCGGTTTTTTGGTGAATGACCACATCGGGAATCCCGCCCGCCTGTGTCGCCACGACGGGAAGACGGCTGGCCATGGCGTCGAGGAGCGAACTCCCCATCCCTTCCAGGTGAGAGGAGAGGACAAAAAGATCAAGGGAGGCGAGTATCCGAGGCACGTCCTCGCGGAATCCGAGGAAAAAGACCATGTCATCGACGCCCAGTTCGTGTGCCTGTCTGTCCAGCTCGATCTCGAGCGGCCCGGTCCCGACAATAATGATCTTTATCTTCGGCGCCTGCTCTCTCAATATCCTCGAGGCCTGGATGAGATAAGTGTGGCCTTTGGCGTCCTCGAGCGCAGCGACGATGCCGACCAGATAATCGTCCGGGGCTAAGGAGAATTCCCGGCGCAGAAAATCGCGGGAGGCCACTTCCTCAAAAGGGGAGAAGTCTATACCGGAGGGGATGACGTGGATCAGGGAGGAGGGAATGTCAGAATCGAGCAGGACCTTTTTCACGCCTTCGGAGATGGCGATGATGGCGTCCACATCCCTCGTGTACTTGCGGCGAGAAAAAGAATTATCCTTCAGGGGGAATTCCACGCGCCGGGAAATGAACCGGAGAGGGACACCGGCGCGGCGCGCGGCGGCCGCTCCAATAGCGACCCCATGGGCGTCATGAAAATGGGCCAGCTGACATTTGCGCCGTTTCATCTCCCGGCTCAGGCGGAAGACCGCCCAGAGGTCGAACTCGCTCTTCATCCTCAGGGGAAAAACTTCGAGCCCGGCCGCGATAGCTTTTTGATGGAGGGGGCTTTCGGGCTGGGCAACTAAGCGGACAGGATAGCCTTCTTTCTGGAGCTCTCTCGCCAAAAAAAGGGCCTGCCTTTGGCCGCCCCGCCATTCTCTGCCCGCGTCAATATGGAAAAGGCTCAATCCTTTCTCCTTTTTTCCAGATCTCCTTCAATTTGGCATAGCGGACAAAGATGCCGTAGCCGGTCAAGACAGAGATGACAAGCCCGGCGAACCCGTCGAGGAAGCCCCACTTCCAAAAATATGCCCTGAGGAACCTGAAAAAAGGGAAAAAGAGCAGATGGTACCAGCGGCACTTTTTCTGCTGGGCATAGAGTTTTTGCGCTCCCAGGTCCGAGAATTTATTGATCCGGGCCAGATGCTCGGCAATGTTCCGGTAGGTGAAATGATGGAGGGAGCCCCTTAGCTTTCCGACAGGTCCCTCGATCACGAGCTTCTCGTGGACGTACTCCCCTTCCCAGCAGGCCTTGTCTTTCCGGAAAAGCCGCAGCTTGCGGTCGGGGTACCAGCCCGAATGGCGGATCCATCTTCCAAGATAAAAGACCTGCCGGGGGATGGAAAAGGCGGGGCAGTGGGGTTCGGCCTTTCTGAGGTCAGCGAGCTCGGCGCGGAGTTCAGGAGAGACTCTCTCGTCGGCATCCAGGGACAAAATCCAGGGGTGCGAAGCCTTGCTGTTGGCAAAATTCTTCTGGTCGGCAAAATTCGTCCAGGCGCGCTCGAAAACGCGGTTGGTATATTTCTTGGCGATCTTGACGGTGTTATCCGTACTAAAGCTGTCAACCACGACGATTTCCGAGGCCACGCCGGCAACACTCTTGAGGGCCCCTTCCAGGCTCGTTTCTTCGTTATGGGTGATGATGACGGCGGTTATTTCCATCAGGCTCATCATAGCACAGGGTTTATTGTCTTGACAAACAGGGACAAGTTTAATATTCATCCTTCAGATGGCAAGAAAGTTCTTGTTCCCTCATCTGCCTCTTTTTCTCATATTTGCTGTTCTCTCCGGTGTCTTTTTCCTTTTGCTGCGGCAAGTTCCACATTTGACCATCGCAAACCATGCGTTCAACCCTATCGCGGCCTCTGCCGCCCTGATGGCCGGCGTCTTTTTTCTTCTTCTCCTCGGCCTCTGGATTCTGTATTCCAGGCTAATGTCTTCGGTTCTTTCCCTGAATTACGAGGAGGTCCTGGCCCAGGACTTCCTGACGTTCCTTCCGCTGCTTTTCTTCAGCCTAACCCCCTTGACCCTGCGCCACTATATCGGCGCGGACGATCTGCAGGCGCGATTGAAGCTTTTCGCTCTGGGCATCGGGCTCGCGTTTCTTTACCTCAAGCTCATTCAAATCCGGCACTGGGACAGAACCAAAGCTTCACCCTGGCAAAAATGGGCCGGGTGGTTCTCCGGACTCCCGCTCAGAAAAAAGCTGGTCATTCTTTTCCTCACGGCGCTGATCCTCTTCAACGCGGGGACGGCGCTCCTGACCTCGGGAGGCCTGACAACCGCCGGAGACGAACCTCATTATCTCCTCATCGCCCAGAGCCTGCTCCAGGACAGAGACTTTGACCTGACGAATAATTATGCGCAGCGGGATTATGAACGGTATATGATGTTCGAGGGGAAACTTACGTCCCACGTCGTTCCAGGCGCAAAGCCGGGAAGTCAGTATTCTTTCCATTCTCCGGGAATCGCCATCCTATTACTTCCCTTCTATGCCCTTGGGACGCTGTTCAAGGGCAAAGGGATGATCTTTATCATCCGTTCGGGGATGAGTATCTTTGGAGCGCTCTTTGCTCTTCAGGTCTACCTCTATGCCCGGAGCGAGTGGCGGGATGAGGGCTTGGCGCTCTGGCTCTGGTTCCTGACAAGCTTCACCACCCCGGTCTTCTTCTATTCGATTCATGTTTATCCGGAAATCGTGGTCGCTCTCTTTTCCTTGATAGTCTTCCGGCTCTTCCGATTTTCTCCCTCGCTTCCCTGGCCGAGACTTCTTCTCACGAGCCTTCTTCTCGCCTCTTTTGTCTGGTTTCACGCCTTAAAATACATCACCCTCTTTGTGCCTTTGCTGGTCTATTGTCTCTGGGCGGGTTTTAAAAAATTCCGGCCGCGCTTAAAGCTCATCTTTTTTATTGGTGTTCCGGCTGCGATCTTCGTCCTTTACCTGAATTTTCAGCATGCGCTCTACGGAACGTATTCCCTTTCCGCCGTCTCCTGGGCCCAGCCCATGACCCAGGAAAGTCCTCTCCAATTTGTGAAGAACCTCCTCCTCAATATTCCTTTCCGTTACCGTGCGGAGACCCTGGCCGGCTATTTTTTTGACCAGCGGGACGGACTTCTTCTCTATGCACCTATCTATTTCTTCGCGCTGCTCGGCGCCTGGGAAATGTTCAAAAAAAAGAGACGCGATTTCCTGCTCCTGTTCGTCCTGACAGCGCCCTATGTGCTCACCTCTGCATTCCTCACCCAGAGAACGGGATTCGCCCCTCAAGCCAGGCCGCTGGTCGCCGTGGTCTGGGGGATGATCATCCTGCTGGGATATTTTCTCGGGCATAACCAGAAAAAAACATTTTCTATTCTCTTCAACTTCGCAGCCGCCGCAAGCTTCCTCTTTGTTATTCTCCTGCTCAAGCACCCCTTTAACATCTACCAGGAAACCACCCGGGGGATTAATGAACGAGGCGGCGGCCTCTTTTACCTGCTGAGCAATATCCGTTTTCGCCTTCCCGATTTCCTGCCCTCCTTCATTAAGGTGGAAGATTGGCGGTGGCTTCCCAATTTCATTTGGCTGGGGGCGACGGGCCTATTTGTTGTTGCTTATGTGATGATGAAAAGGTGGACTTTTTCCCGAAAGTTTTCCTCCCATCTCTTGCTGGTCTGCGTCGGGATGGCTGTTTTTTTTGTCTGGATCGTGCTCTTCCCGCGGAAGGTTTTGGTCGACCCCGTTAGGGTCTCCTTCTCCTCGGGAGAGAAGGTCACCTTCTATTCTCTGTCTCGGTCATCGCGGTTGATCGGGCCGGGAAAATTCCAGCTTCGTGAGGACAACCGCGCCTATCGTATCAATTTTACGGCGCCGCGGTCCCTCGAAGAATTGAAGATCTCTTTTGGGGCAGCCCAGGGAAATTATGCCTGCGAAATAAAGATATTCGATGTGACCTGTTATCGCGGAGAAACAGCGGGAGCCATCAAAAACGTGAGCCTATTCGGCCCGCCCCGATACCGGCTGGGGAAAGAGGACTATTACGAGCTGACCTTGAACTTAGGAAAGGGCGATGGCGTTCAAACCGAGTTGAACCCTTTTCTTTTCATGATCGATTTTTCGAATTAGCTGAACTGGGCGGACTTGATGATTCCCTTTTTGTGAAGCTTGAACTTGACCAGCGTCTTGAGAATGGAAAATCCGTAGACGACGCTCCTCAGGAAGCCGATCTTGGAGGCTTCCTCAAAATAGCGGGTCTCGATCGCGATTTCCCTGATCCGGAGATTATGGATGACTCCCTGGGCGATGATCTCCGAGTCGAAGACGAAATCATCGGAGTTCAATTCAAACTTCACCGTCTCCAGGTATTTGCGCGAGTAGGCCCGCAATCCCGAGTGGTATTCGGTAAGATACATGTAGAAGACCGCGTTCTCCAAAGCGGTGAGAAAGATGTTGCCCAAGTATTTCCATTTGGGCATCCCCCCTTCGAGCGGCCTTCCCCCCAGCATCCTCGACCCGAACACGGCATCACACACCCCGTTACGGAGCGGCAGGATCAGCTCGGGAATGACCTTGGGGTCATATTGATGGTCGGGATGGACCATGACCATGATGTCCCCCCCGAGCTTAAGCGCTTCCCGGTAGCAGGTTTTTTGATTGGCGCCGTAACCCTTGTTTTTCTCGTGCGCGAACACTCGCATCCCAAAACTGCGGGCGATCTCAACGGTGCGGTCACTACTGGCATCGTCGGTCAGAACTATCTCATCCACCCAGTCTTTGGGGATATCGTTGTGGGTGCGTTCGAGCGTTTTTTCGGCGTTATAGGCCGGCATGACGACGATCACTTTTTTGGTGCGCTCCCCGGCCATACCTGCGCCTCGAGACTTCACTTATACCATATTTCAGGGTATCGGGAAAATGGAAGGAGAATCGGAGAACCTACCAAGGCAGCGTCTTAAAGCCGGCCTCTTTCTTGAGTTTGGCCAGGAGCGCCCCATAAGCGTCCTTCTGTTTCGTCTGCTTGATCTGGGCTTCGAGCCCTGGCCGCACTTCACTCAGAGGTCGGGTCTCTGCTTTTCTCTCGACGACAAGAATGATGTGGTAGCCGTACTGTGTTTCTACGATATCGCTGATCTGGCCGGCGGGAACCGAAAAAGCCGCATCCTCGAATGGTCTGACCATCTGGCCCCGGCCAAAGTTCTCATACAACCCTCCCTTGTCCTTGGAACCGGGGTCTTCAGAGTATTGCTTGGCCAGGGCGCCGAAATCCTCTCCCTTCCTAGCCCGGGCCAGAATGCCTTCCATCTTTTTGCGAATTTCGGATTTTTCCTGGTCGTTTTTTCCTTGAGTGAGGAGCAGGATGTGACGCACAGTAGCGGTCTTGTCCTGCCCGTAGGCCTTCTGGATCTCATCTTCAGTGACGGCGGTTTGGCTGGCCAGCGCGCTTCCGAGATATTTTTCGATGGTCAAGCTGTCCCTGATGGAGTTCCTCACATGGTCAATGGAGATCCCGGTGCTGGCCAAGACGTCCAGGAATTTTTTTTCATCGCCGGCGCGGCTGTATTGTTCCTGCATGGCTTTGTCGAGTTCCTCCGGAGAAACCTGTGTTTTGAAGGCGCTGGCGGCGCTGAGCAGGAGTTTTCTCTCTCCTAGCTGGACGGCGCTTTGCTCGATGGCCTGCTTGAGCCGGGTCAGATTCATCTGTTTCAATTGAGCGGCTCGGCTGCCCATGTTGTCTTGGATCGCTTGAAGGACATCGCCGGTTGTAATCTCAAATGTCTTTGCCGAAACCAGGACCTTGGTCGTGGCCGGGTCCAGCGCGGGAAGAACCTTGGAGACCTCTTTGGCCAACTCGTAGGCAGGTGTGCCCTCTTTAAGCTGGGTCTTTTCGATCTTCCGGGAGCATCCGATAAAAAGAACTGCAAGGATCAGGCAAAGAGTTAGGGCCTGTTTCATCTCAATCTCCTTTATCTAGAGAAACATCCGCTAGTAAAGCACATTGGGAGAATTAATACAAACGTTAATTTGCCGGGATTGCATCTTCTAT
>CAZOKP010000009.1:0-41402 GCA_964580435.1 uncultured Eubacteriales bacterium | reverse complement strand
CCCCCGAACCACGCCACCCTCCCCCTTCTATCAGCATGGGACTATCAGGGAATTGGAAATGCTTTCCATTTGCCGGGGCAAGTACCGCTTCCTCGATATGACTGGATAACGGCTAAGAAAGGCCCAAATACTTTGAGGCACTGCCTCAAAAATCGCCGGAAACAAGAAAGAGTTCCTGCTTAGCGAATGTCGCTGAGCAGGCCCTCGATTTTCTGGAGAGCGACCTGGCTTTGAACGCCGTAATTCGTCAGAACGACCACCGCGGAGCCCGAATCGAGATACATCCTCAGGACGGAACTGATGCCCGAAAATCCGCCCGAATGCCCGGCCGTACGGCCGAGTTTTTCGCTCCTGCCGATGCCAAAACCATAGCCGTAATCGGGTGATTTGAGCTCAGGCTTGGCCGTCATAAGGAGCTCGCGGGATGCGACGCTTATGAGCTTGTTGTCTCGCAGGGCGATATCGAACCTGAACAGGTCTTCGGCCGTCGAGAAGCCCCCGCCCGCGGGCCCACCCTTGACGACATGCTCAAAGATGTTGTTCTTCCAGACGGGGCTCTCTCCCCGAAAGTCCTTGAAGTAGCCGATGGCCAGGTTAGGCGTGGGACTATCCATCTCGTAAGAGTCGGTATTCACCATCCCGGCCGGCTTGAAGATGTTCTCTCGGACATAATCGAAGTAGCTTTGGCCGGTGACTTTCTCGATGATCGCGCCGAGGAGCAGAAACCCGGTGTTGCTGTATTGCCAGTTGCTGCCCGGCTCAAACGCCGGCGCGTCGTCAACAACGAGCGGCCTGTAATCATCGACGTTCCGGTAGAGCAGCCGGGAGGACTTCATGAACTTTTCGTTGAAATAGCTTCCCAGGCCCGAAGTGTGGGAGAGGAGATGCTTGATCATCACTTTCTTTCCCGTCTCCTCTTTGATCCAGTCGGAGCCCAGGGACTTGCCGATGAATTCCTCATATGTCAGCTTTCCTTTTTCAACGAGTTGGGCGATAGCCACCGCCGTGAACATCTTATTCATCGAGCCGAGGTTGAACTTCGTATCCACTCGGTTCGGCACGTTGAACTCGCGGCTGGCGAGGCCGTAAGCCTTGAGAAAGATGGGCATCCCGTCCTTGGCAACGAGCACTGAGCCGGAGAAGGCGTCCTCCTTTTCGAGCTTCTTGAGAAAGGCGTCGAGCTGGGGACCGAACTCAGCGGGGTCCAGTTTCTTTTGCGGCGGCAGGTCGGGCGGAGGCGGAGAAAGCCTGAGGCCGAGGCTGACGATTCCGTAGGGCGAAGTCGAATTGACTTTAACGAGCAAGAGTTCCCAGCCCTCGGTCAGCCGGTTCTTCAGGGTCGCTCTCACTTCATACTCCGAAGATTGCTGAACACTATGCATATCAAAACCACGGCTCCCCTCGTAGACTTCGGCAAAAATATTGATATGTTCTTCGAGGGGGATTTTTTCTAGAAAGCTTTTATCAAGATTCGCGGACAGGAAAGATGCCAAGGCAGAGCGCTTCCCGAAATTGAAGACCTCGATGAGCCCGGCCAAGCGTTTCCCGGCCGGCGTCTGCGGAATTTCCTTCTGGATCGCCTGTTGAGAGGCTCTTTTCTCCGGCTGTGGCTGTTGCCGGTTATGAGCGGCCGGCGCCTGATATCCCCCAATAGAGATCAGGAAAAGGAATAGCGCAGCCAAAAAACACTTTGTTTTTGAAGACTGACCCGTCATTTCTCCGGCCTCCTCTCAAGGAAATTCCCAGAAATGAGCCCGGCACCGCAGTGAAATCTTCTCCTGCAACCCGGCTCATTTCTCATGACTTATCAATAGATAATACTCCTCTTCTCCAAAGAGAGTTTCTTTCGCCGTTGGGTTCTTCTCTTGATATTCTTATCCGGAATCAAGTCCAGCAGGGGCTTTTTGGTGAGCGGATATCTGAGTGAAGGAGACCTATCCTTTTGCCTTCGGAGATGTCCCCGTCTCTTTTTTTAAGAGGACTTCGTAGGCCTCGCGGACAGGGGCGATAGTGAAAAACTCAACGAACTTGGCGACCTGCTCTTGGAAAAAGCGATTCTCTTCACTGGCCAGCATGGCCTTTTCGGTCGCCCAGAAAGTGATGGCCATCCCCTCCCCTGTTTTCGGGTTGGTCATATAAAAGGCCCCCTCAAACCCTGCCTGCTTTTTGCATAACGGAAGGACAGTTTTTTTAAATAAGTTCGAGGCGTCATTTATCTTGCCTTTTTTAAGCTGCATTCTCAGGATGCGAGCGAACATTTTATTCCCCTCCTTTTTTACTCGGTTTCAGCCCTGATTTCAAACCCGGACAATCATGACCAGCATTCACAAGATTATGTTAAGCCAAAATCAACCCATAATCAAAGAGGCCAGAAATCTCTAGGACGATTTATTGGACCCGTTGTCGCCGGGTTTGAATGTTTTGAACTTCACGGGAAGCGCTGCATTCTTCCGCCAGAATTTGAGCTCGGTGACTTTATAGATGTTCCGCTTGCGGACGCTGAGGATGCCGACCACGCGGTCCTTGTCCCAATACTGGTAATCGTGAGAGGAGATGGTCGGCGGCGCCTGGGGATGAGAATGGATCGACCCGATATAACCGAGCTCGCTCGAGGCTACAATTTGATCGATCTTGTTGTAATCGGGGATAACGTAATCATAGGTGGCCTCGACGACCGGAGGAATGACGATCCTGACGATTTTATAGGTACTGTTAGCCAACCTCTTGCCCAGCATGATGCCGTAGACTTCCCGCGGGTAACCCCGGCTGGCGCGCTTCTTGAAGGTGTTGAGGTCGTGCTCGTTAATGAGAAGTTTCATGGATAATTTCCAGCCTCCCGGCCAGAGCAAAAAAACCTCTGCCGCCAGACTGATCAGGTTTTTTCATCCCCCGGACTTTTCAGCTGGGGAAGTTTATATTCTATACCACAAGAACCCCCTCCAGTCAATTGTCAACCTTAAAATCGCCCTTTTAGAAGCTTTATAATTTATTTAATATCAATAAAATACGAGGATTCGGAGACAGTTTGAACAAGTTTTTCCGTTTTTTTCAAGAAAACCCGCCTTTTCCACATAAGCTGCTGATAATAAATATATTACATTCGCTTTCCGCCGGAACCTGCTCAATGACCCAGGTCAGGCCCGCACCGAGGCTCCCGCCAAACCAGGAAATCGATACCCAAATGGTAAAGGTAAGAAAGTGGCTCTATTGGCCGACGAAGAATAAGAAGGTGGCAGTTTGTTCTGGGCGGTTAACGCTAAAGTTCCGACCTCTAAAACCTTATGGTCTTGCCCTTTATCTTTGTGTTCTGGACTTTCTTCTCCAGCAAAGGATTAGTAAAAGAGTCGGCCGTGCTCTTAATGGGGCTCTCGTGCCCCCTGTTATCGATGGCTGTAACTGTGTAAGTGTACTCGTCCGGCGCACCGGCACCTTTGTCCAGGTACTTATACGCATCTCCCGTGACCTCTCCGATGGACCGGTAAGAACTATCGCTTTGCGAGGGTTTTTTCCTGTAAACGCGATAGAGAACGATCTGGACTCCCAAGCCATCATTGGCCGGATTTCTTTCCCAGGTGACTTCTGTCACGTAACGGACCTGAAACA
Organism: uncultured Eubacteriales bacterium; assembly: GCA_964580435.1. Classification (GTDB taxonomy): domain Bacteria; phylum Acidobacteriota; class Aminicenantia; order Aminicenantales; family UBA8522; genus CAZKEW01. The sequence continues at coordinate 37,799 of CAZOKP010000009.1, read as the reverse complement.
AGCTCTCGTCGGCATGAGTCGCCCAGCGAATATTGAGGGGCTTGGCCAGGCTGAGGACCGTAATGGATCTCGACTTGGTCGCTGTGCCGCCCGAGTTATCTCTGACCGTGAGCCTGGCTAAGAAAGTCCCCGGCCCTGTGTAAACGTGGCTCACAACCCGGCTAGAGCCCGTGTGGCCGTCTCCGAAGTCCCATTGGTATTGGCTAATGCTTCCATCGGGGTCTCTCGAAGCCGAAGCATCAAAGGTAACAGAGAGAGGATAAAGCCCTGATGTCGGAGAACAGGTGAATTCCGCTATGGGTGGCTCATTCACTCCGGCAACTTCAATTGACCTGTAGGCGGATCCCGTTTTTCCATCATTGTCGGTAACCGTAAGCCTGGCACTGAAGACCCCACGCGCAGTATATGTATGTGTGACGATCTGCCCCGAACCGGTTCCCCCGTCTCCGAAATTCCAGCTATAGGATACGATGCTTCCATTCGGGTCGTAAGAAGCCGAACCATTAAAAGTAACCGTCAAAGGCGGGGATCCTGAACTCGGAGAAGCCGTGAAGCTGGCCACGGGATTGTCCGGAGGAGGAGGCGGCGGTCCAGTCTCGCCCATATTGCAATAGATTTCCCAAGTGCCGCCATTGAGGCCTATATCATCCCAGACATAATAGGTCTGATTCTGTGACGGGCTCGTCGCCACATCGGTAAAACTGGCTCCTCTGGTGTTGGGAACAGCGCCTATTCCAGTCCAGCCTCCGTTTATGCGATTATTAAAATTTACGCCGCTTCCGTACCCCCAGGCTCCTAACTGCCAGCAGACGTAAATATTGTTTCCCCGCTCAAAAATGGAAGGATAATGGAGCAATGTTTGCGTCGAGATTGTTTGAGCTGACGTCCAGCCGTTCCCCGTCCAGCGCGTGTAGTTGACAATACGCGTCCCGCCTGTAACGACGACAGGGGCATAAACGACATGAGCAACATCATTGGAATCTACTTCAACGTCCGGCGTATCGTGGGGATAACTGCTGGGCACGACAGCCGCGGGGGCAGACCAGGGAGCATTCAGACTGTTATTGCGCCGCACGTAAGTAGTCTGATAAAGCGTACCCTTCTGCATCCAAACGCAAAAGGCCGCATTGTTGCCGACGCCAATATTGCAAAATTTCGCCCGTAAGCCCGTGCCGCTGAGTCTTTGCTGCGCCTCCCAATTTCCGCCTATTCTCGCCCTGGAATAGACTGCTCCCTGGTTGACGGTCCACCAGGTCGTAAAGATATTTCCACTCGAATCTACGGACACTCTTGCTGAATCAATCTCGTCGGTAGCCGTCCCCACTTCAAAAGCAGCTCCCCAGGTTCCGCCGGAATGAATCCTGAGTTTAAGCCGGTGAATCGTTCCCGAGTTCTCCACGTAAACAGCATAAAGATTATTAGACCCGTCAACATCGATGCCGACGGGACGATATTCTGAGGTATAACAGATACGGGAATTGCTTAGGTTAACCGGAGTTTCCCAGACAGCAGTGCCGATATTATACCTGGCGTAGAAGGCATCTCCGTTCGTATCTGAGTAGTACTCAGCCCACACGACATGAAGATTCCCCGCCGAATCAACGGTGATTCTCGGAGATACAGACCGCAAGTTGGGAGAACGGGAGACATTGGCCTGGCCTCCGGCAAAGTGGTTAAAGCAAAAGAAAATAAAGAAAAAAGATAATAAAAAAAGCGTGATTCTTGATTTCATTTTCCTATTCCTCTCCAGGCCAATATTGCCGTATTTGTTCATCTGCTGTCAAGCTCCAAAAAAAGCCAGACTGAGAAGGCAATAAAAAATCCTCTTATTTTGTCGTTCTCAGCCCGTAAAAGCCGGAAAAAACCGAGGCCTTCGCAACACTTGATCCGTCAAGGCGCCGAGAAGGCGCTGATGAGAGCAGTAACAAAAGTGAGCCCAAGAGCAAATGAGTTCTTTAGAATCTTATAATTCTGCCTGACTTCCTTGGGTTCTGGACGTCCTTCCTAAGCAAAGGATTGCTGAAAGAGACCGCCTGGGCGGCAATGGGACTCTCATGACCCTGGTTATCGAGGGCTGTAACCGCATAGGTATAACTGACGTTGGCGACCATCATTCTATCTATAAAACGATACATGGCCCCCGCAACTTCTCCGATCGCGATGTAAGCGCTATCGTTTTCAGAGGACAGTTTCCTATATATACGATAGAGGGTTATCTGGGCTCCTAAGGCATCATTCGCGGGGTTCCTCTCCCAAGTGACCTCTGTCACCGTGCTGGTCTGGAACAAGCTCTCGTCGGCATGGGTCGACCAGCGGATGTTGAGAGGCTTGAAAAGACTGAGGACCGTAATAATCGCTGATTTGGACGCTCTCGCGCCAAGGTTATCCGTAACCGTGAGCGTGAATCTGAAACTCCCCGACTTCGTATAAGTGTGGCTTACCACCTGGCCCAATGCGACGCTGCCGTCGCCGAAGTCCCAACTGTATCGGACAATGGTCCCATCCGGGTCGCTCGAAGCCGAGGCGTCGAAAGTGACTTCGAGGGGAGAAAGTCCGGTTGTGGGCGAAAAGCTGAATTGCGGTATCGGCGGTTCATCTCCCGGAGGGGGCTGCTCGCCGGTATCGCCCATATTACACCAGACTTCCCACGTACCAAAGGGATTCTTTCCCACATCGTCCCAGACATAATAAACCTTATCCTGAGAGGGGCTTGTGGCCACATCGACAAAGGTGCATCCCGCGGAGTTCGGGAGGATGGCATCGCCCGACCAACCCCCGTTAATCTTATTATTATAATGAAGGGCAGTTCCATGCCCCCAGGCTCCCGCCTGCCAGCCGACGTAAAGATTACCTCCTCGCTCATAAATGGAAGCGTAATGCTGCAATCTCTGCCCTGATATTATTAGAGGCGAGCTGAAGTTGTTCCCTGTCCAATAAGAGTAATAGAGAAGCGAATCATAGCTTGTTCCAACGCTGGCCATATAAACAACATGGGCAACATCATTGGCATCTATTTCAACATCCGGATTTCCGACATCACTAGTGGTGGCGACAAGTTGCGAGGGAGACCAGGAAGCAGCGAAGCTCTTGCCGCGCCGGGCAAAGTTTGCCGTGTAACCTCGCTCACTGCCGCCTTGCTGCCAGGTGCAATAGACAACGTTATTGCCGACGGCGATATTAGGAAATTTCGACCGTAAACGGTCAGGACTGAGCCTTCTCACATCCTCCCAAACGCCCTCTATCCTCGCCCTGGAATAGACGATCCCGCCAGCTATAGCCCACCAGGACGTAAAAATATTTCCAGTGGAATCGACACCAACCCGCGGCATGTCAATGAGCTCACCGCTGTTGGCGACTTCAAAAGGATCACCCCAAGTGCCTTCTGAGAATATCCTCAGAACGATCCTGTTTCTTTCCACATAAACAACATAGATGTTGTCGGTGGGATCAATGGCGATGCCCACATTGCGGACCTCCTGACTGAAGACGAGTGAAGAGTTGCTGATATTGACAGGGTCGCCCCATTGCTGGGTAACGATGTCATATTTGGCATAGAAAGCATCTCCATTTCCAGGAGGGTCTGATTTGCTTGTGTACGGGGTGTAGTAATCTGCCCAGACAACATGGACATTCCCTACTGAATCAACGGCTATTCTCGGGCCGAAGGACCGCAAGTTGGGAGAACGGGAAACATTGGCATAACCGCTAGCGAAATTGTTAAAACAAAAGAAAATAAGGAGAAAAGACAAAAGAACGAAGAAAAACTTTGATTTCCGTTCCATCTTCATGTTGATCTCCAAAGGTGCATTTCCCGCCTCCATATCTTGCCTTAAGCATAGCGACGATGTCAACGGACTCAAAAGGAAGCGCGCTTAATAAAATGCAGGAAATGTGCTATCATGTTTTTTCCTAGGCTCATGAGAATCAGGAAAACCAAGCGTTTTCTATTATTGGTCTTGGTGCTCGTCTGGTTACAGACGGCCGTCGGATTTTGCTTTCCTGCTGACCCCTCCCCTGACGAACAGGCACATCCTTCCGGCGATCTGTCCCGCTGCTACAAAGATATCGAGGCGAAGACCTCTCCTCTTCAGGCCGCGATTGCCTCCTTGCCGGTTGTCAAAAAAGACGGGCAAGGCCGGGTCTGGAAAGCCTGGGAAGAGTGGGGGAATAATAGAAGCCTGATCTGTCTGGAGCAGATCGGGGCGGGAAAACACGTCTCTCGTCAGACCATCAGCAGGCAGGCAGGATTCAATTATTCGCCCGACCTCGCTTTTGATCAAACCCTTTCACCCTGGTTGATCTGGGTCAATTATTTTAACCGAGAGTACAGAGTATTTGTCCAGGACGTCTCTTCTCGAAGAACCTGGCTAATGAGCTCGAGCTCCGAGGGAACTTTCAGCAGCCCAAAAATTATTCTGGACCGGAATAACCTCATCTGGGCCTTCTGGGATGAGACGCACGACCGGAAGGGCAGCATTTTCTACAGGTTTTATGACAAGAGAGAATGGTCTTCGCTGAAGGCAGTGCCCCAGGAGACTGACTTCCCGGCCTTAAACCCTGGGGTGGCGATCGACGGACGGGGAAATCTCTGGGTCGCCTGGTCGAGGTACGATGGAGAAGACTACGAAATTTACCTCTCCTGCTGGGACGGCCGAGCCTGGCTTAAAGAGATAAAGATGACCGACAACGAGGCCAACGATACTTTCCCCGCGATCCAGGTCGGGCCGGAGGACCGGCCGCTCGTCAGCTGGACTCAATCTTCGGGGCAGGGAAACCACATCTGTCTCAACTCTTTTGAAGCCGGCGTCCCCGGTCAGGAAATAACAGTTTCACCGACAACCGGCGAGATGGTCATCTCCAGAATCTTCCTCGAGGGAGAAAGAATCGGAATCGTCTGGAAATCACAAAGCGGCATCCAAGCTAGAGAATTCTCCCCACGTCTGCCGGCGGAGCGCGGTCCATCATCTCCGCGGCCCGGGTCGCCGCGGCCTCTCTATAATCCATCCCTGGATGAGAATAAATACGCCGGCGTCGGCGACAGCATCACCTATGGAAAAATCAACCGTCTCCCAGCCCCCGAATTGGGCTATATCCCCAGGCTGGACACCATTCTCAAGCAGAATTTCGGGCCAAGCCAAGTGATCAACGAAGGCGTCCCGGGGGACACCACGTTCGGAGGTTTGAGCCGCATCGATACGGTTATCAACGCCAATGCCTCGAGATATATTCTGATCATGGAAGGGACGAACGATGTCATCCATACCGAGCTTTCCATGGACACATCCGCGTTCAACCTCAGTGAGATGATCAGAAAATGCGGCGAAGCCGGAGCCTTTCCGGTCATCGCCACCATCATTCCGAGGCGGGACTGGCTCTGGACTTTTGATTTCATTCGCGAGAGACATCTCTATTTGGTTGATAAGATCCGTGAGATCAGCGCTGATTTTCCGGTTCCACTTGTGGACCAATACGACCTTTTTCTTAATTATCCGAGCGCAGACGGCGGACTCGAGTCCCTTCTTTCCGCTGATTTATTGCACCCCAACGAAAAGGGATACCAGTTTATGGCGGAATCCTGGTTCTCCGAGATCAAGGTTCTTCCTTTTCCCCCTGTCAGCTTAGAGCTCCAGGGAAGGAGCATGGGACAAAATGCCCTCCCCGCCTATAGCAAAAGCGGATCTCCGCGGTTCCCAAGAAGGGACCCCGCTTTGTCTCCCGGCGCAAGCGGTCCGACAGGTAACCGACTTGTTTGGAAGGACAACCCTAAGATTTTCGATCCAACCCGGATAAAAGGCTACAGGATCTACAGAAAAAAAAGGGGGGTGCCGGGCGGGTTTTTCCGGTTCAGGGCCTTTGTCTCAGAGCCGCTCACATTTTTCGACAGCGGGATAAACACTTTGGGTCAGTTTGCCTATATCATTTCCACTGTGCGGGATGACGGAATCGAAGGTTCCGCCTCTGACCCGGTCGGCAAATAGGACTCTCTCCTCTCTCGAATTCACGTAGGCCGGCCTTGGCCGCTTGGAGCGATAAGTTCCCTCGAAGAAATGAATAATTTGACAATTCCGCTGCCTCTTATTATTCTCTAAGCATATAGCAGAAAGGCGGTTCAGCAGATGAAATGCCTCAAATGCGCCTCTGAGAATCCTGAAAGCAGCATCTTTTGCGGCAACTGCGGCGCCTCTCTGACCCAACGGAGGAGTCCGTCATTTTCAGAAACGATGACTTTTGTAGACTATGAGCAGGATCTCGAACGGGGAAGCCTCTTTGCCGAGAGATACGAAGTCATCGAAATGCTGGGCAGCGGGGGGATGGGAAAGGTCTATAAGGTCTATGATAAAAAAATAAAGGAAATTGTGGCCCTCAAACTGATCCGGCCGGAACTGGCCGCGAAGCCGAGGACCCTCGAACGCTTCAGGGAGGAAATCCGGCTGGCCCGCAAGATCATCCACAAAAACATCTGCCGGATGTATGACCTCAACGAAGCCCAAGACACGTCTTATATTACCATGGAATATGTTCCGGGCGAAGACCTGAAGAGCATGATCCGGATGATGGGAAGGCTGAGCCCCGGACAGGCCATCTTCATCGGCAAGCAGATCTGCGCGGGGTTGGTTGAAGCTCATAAGTTAGGGATCGTCCATCGCGACCTCAAACCCAAGAACATCATGGTGGACCGGGAAGGGAACGCCCGGATCATGGATTTCGGACTGGCCCGCTCCCTCGAAGAAAAGGGCATAACCGGGGGCCGGGTGATGGTCGGGACGGCGGATTACATGTCTCCAGAACAGGCGGACGGCCAAAGCGCGGACACCCGGTCGGATATTTACTCCTTGGGAGTCATGCTTTTTGAGATGGTCACCGGCAGGCTCCTTTTCGAGGGTGAAACAGCCTTGAGCGTCGCGCTGAAACACAAAACCGAACCCCCGCCGGATCCAAGAAAGGTCAATCCCGATATTTCCGAGGCCCTCTCCCGGCTGATCTTGAAATGTCTGGAAAAAAGCAAGGAAAAGAGGTACCAGACCGCGGAAACGCTCCTTGCCGAACTCAACGAAATAGAGAAAGAATTCCCTGGCGACGAACGGATTTTTCCCCAGAAAAAGCCAAGTGCCTTCAGAGACATAACCCGGCCTCTCGGCCGCAAAAAAGCCCTTGTTCCCATTCTTGCCATCCTGACGCTGGCCGTGGTGGCCTTCATAACGTGGCGTGTTCTTATAAACAAGGATTCCATCCCCCCTCCCCCTGATAAACCGTCTTTAGCTGTCCTTCGGTTTAAGGACAATACGGGCGAGGATAGTCTGGGTCATTTGAAACAGGCTTTGCCTGATAATTTGATCCCGGTGCTTCGCCGTTTCTCTGCGAACCTGACTGTCCTTTCCTCCGACTACGTTCTTACCGTCCTCAAAAACATGGACCTCGAGAATGAACCCGCTTATTCCTCAAGAAATCTCAAGGCCATAGCCGCCGAGGCAAAGGTCAGGTATATTTTGGTCGGGAGCTATCTTAGGCCCGCCAATAAGCCCCGCATCATCTACGAACTCAAGGACGCGCGCCAAGAACTTCAAGATGTCGGGCAGGGCATTGTTGATAGCCAAGGGCGTGAAGATTTCTTGCAACTGACCGAGGAGTTGGCCAAAAAAATTCTTGGCGACCTCAATCTTCCAGTGGAGGCGCGTGACTCCAAGATCCCAACATTGTCTGACGTGGCTTATGAATACTACATGAACGGCCGCAGTTCGGAAAGAAAATATAAGGACAACCATAAAGACGGGGATCTTGGAGAGGCCCTGGATTGGTACAAAAAAGCCATTCAGAAAGACCCGGGCTTCGCCCTGGCATATTGGGGATTGGGAGACACATACCAGGCCCTTTATGTTTATAACAAGAAACCTGAAGGTTTGGAGCGGACTCTCACCTATTACGAACAGGCCTATAATATCGACCCGAATCTCGCAGGATCGAATATCGGCCTGGGATGGGCCCACTATTTAAAAGGAGAAAATGGTATTGCCTATCAATACTTCAAGAAAGCTTATGAACTGGCCCCGGAAGACCCCTCCGTCAATTACAATATCGGCTCCTTCTTCAGGAGTATCGGCCTGCCCGGAAAGGCGATCAAGTATTATTCTAAGGCCATAGATTTCGGCGACCCCATAGGAGACCCCAACCCCCGCAACAACAGTCATCATCTCCGGGCCTTGTGCTATGAAAATATGGGGAAAATAAAGCAGGCCGTTGAAGACTCCAAAAAGATGCTGGACATTCAGCCGGACAGCCTCCAGGCAAAGCTCCTCTATGCCCGCCTGCTCATCATGGCAAAAAATTTCCAGGAAGCGGAAAAGGAAATAGCCTTGGTTGAGGAAGCTAGCCCAGGCATGCCGCGCACCAAATACACTCAGGCTTTCATTTCCGCCTACAAAGGAGAAAAAGAAAAGGCCCTGGCGCAGATTGAAGGAGCGAAGAAAGACACCTACACTTACACCTATCTTTTATCGCGAGTCTATGCCATTCTCGGGATGAAGGATGAGGCCATTGAAATTATTAAACTCGGCGTGGAGAGAGGATTCCAAGAAACCCAGGATTACCTGTACGACTATCCTTTCCTGGCGAATTGTTATTATCTCAACCCTCTCCGGAATGACCCCCGCTTTATTCAGATCCTCGGGCAGCAAAAAAAGAAATATGACGATAACATGAAAAAATATGGGGACTTATAAAACCGCCTGAAGTTTCCCAGCATTAGAAAATTCGCAACGTTTTAATCCTCGCTTTATTTCTATATAGAGGGGAGGATGTATTATAATCGTTAGATGAGTCTGGATGTCTTCAAGAGTAAGCCGGCTCTTCTCAGGCACGGACTAAGCTTTCTCGTTTCTCTGACCATCCATGCCGCCCTCATCTATTTTCTGGTCGTCCACTTTGTCTCGGTCAAGATCATCGATTTCGGAGTGCAAGTCACTCCTATTCTCCTTGTGCCCCCTGAAGAGCTCTATCTGCCGAAGATCGAGGGCAACCTCCCCAACCCTCAGGACTGGACGGCCCAATTTCCCGAGCTGGCCTCCAGAAGAGCGCGGCCTCTCGGAAAAGCGATAGAAACAGGAGCCGCCGAAAGTCCCCAAGGAACCCTTTCCGGTCCGCCTGTCGACTCAAAATTGACCTCGCAATTCAGGCTGACCCGGACTCCGCCGGAAAACGAAGGGTCTTCACCTGATAAACGCCCGCGCTTTTCCCTTCCTCTGAGCCCAGAAGCGGGCCCAGGGAGCGCAGCCGTTGGGACATCCCCGTCACCAAGCCGGGACCTGAGGCAGTACATTCACGGCGGGTCGTCCGGCAGCCGGGGCTCCTCTCTTGGCGCCTATTACGGCAGGAAGCCTGGCCCTGCTTCTCTCTACGGCCGTACGCCTGCGCCTCCGCTTGTCAAAAACTATGACCTTTCTCCCTGGGCAAGAGCTGTCATCGAGCTGATTCAAAAGAATTGGGCCATCCCGTCGACCCAGATGGTCCGTTCCGAAGACACGGTGGAAATCGCTGTTGTCATTCTTAAGAATGGACAAATTTCTTCTGCCGCGATTGTCAGCCCTTCCGACAACAAGACCTTTGACCAAGCTGCGCTTGAAGCTGTCGAGGGGAGTGCTCCCCTTCCTCCATTGCCCGGCGATTTTCCCGCGGCGAGCATCGAAATCTCCTTTGTCTTTTCCAAACAATGGTAAAAAAAATTGCATCGCTACTTTTTCTGATGACTTTGACCGGTTCAGTTTTCGCCTCAGATTGGAGAGCGGATGTGGCCAATTTTTTTAGCGCCGGGCCGGCGGCCGATTACCAGGCCGCTGCGGCCTACCTCGAAACCAGCTATGATTCTCTCAAAGACGAAGACAAGCCTGTGGCCTGCGGATTGCTGGTCTTCCTTTACAGTCAGCTCGGGGACAAGAAGAATGAGTATCAAAAGCTCGGAGATTACTTCGAAAAATTTGGGCCCCTTGGAATGGGGTATGACTTTTTGCCTCTTGCTGCCCAGGCTGATGTCACTCGGTACCTGAGAGCCTGGCAGCTCAAATACCCCTGGTTGCTCAAGATCGGATTTGTCGAGAGCAGCGGCGTCACCTCCGCTCGCTCTTCCCCGAATCCTCCTGACTCTATGGTCCTCGGCATAGAGATGGCCAACGACGTGTACTATAAGCTTTCGGACAGCCAGACCGTTCTCAAGGGCGGCCTTTTTCGAAGAGGGTTCAATTCCGTCACCATCGAGACAAGAAGACTTTTCAGCGCGTCCGGGACACACCCTTATTTTCTGGAATTTAAGGCCGGCGATTTGATCGTGAAAAGAGAGCTGGCCATTGACGTCCGCAGGGAGTCCTTCGGTGTCATCGGGCAGCCGGCCGAACAGAGCAGGAAGATTCCTGACCTTGTGTTAAAAATGTTCCTGGGCGACCGACTCCTCGCCTCGAGCCGAAAATCTTTTCCCTCCCCACCGATGAAGATCGATATTCCGCCGCCGGGCGGTGAGTATGACCCGTTCGGTCCCGGTTATCAAAATGAGCCCAGGATCCCGAATGCATTCCCCATCATGGCCTTGCCAGCGGCCATCTACGATCTCATTAAAAAATTGACCAAGAGAGGTGAGGTCGAACCCGTGCCTCCTGTCGAGCTAAGACCGGAAGTGGCTTTTGTTTTCAGGGTGAAGAACGCGGCGGGAGACCAAACCGAGGTCAGGGCGCGGCTCGACCTCGGGCTGCGAAACATCACTTTTTTCCCCTTTGCTCTCAGGCCGCCTTCCTAGAATTCAAACCTATAGACGAGCCCCAGCCCCAGCTCTGCTCCGCCCAGATTGACTCGAAAGCCTTGAGATTCCACAGCGGCGACGCCGTACTTAAAATACGCCTCGACACCCAGCGAGGACACTAAATTGCAATAGACTCCGGCGCTGATATGAAAACCCGTATCGTTCCCCTCAGTCGCGTTTATGGGAAAGGTTTTCGCGTAAGTCTCCTTATACATCACGTAATCGAACCCCGGGCCCATAAAGAACACAAACCTTTCGTACTCTAAAGAATAACGCAGGGAAACCGAAATAGTAGTCAAACGCAGCCGGGTATCCTCCTCGGTATAGGAAGTCAGGCCGCTTTTTTTGAGCTGTCTTAAGCTCACAGCAAGCTCGAGGCCATGTTGATTTTTCACCGGATACCTGAAGGTATACTCGGCACCAAAGAAGAAAGCGCTCGGGCCGTATATTTGCTGAAACGTCTCATCCTGAATGAAGTCAAATCCAGCGAGCAGGCCGAGCGTCGAGCTGATGGGATAGTCCGGTTCGAACTCGATATGTTCTTGGGCCAGAGTTCCGGATATCCCAAAACAGAGAAACTGCAGGGCAAAGAACAGGACGGTTTTTTTCATGTTTTCGCCGTGAGCCCTTTCAAAAATCTCTGCCGCACAATCTTCGCCTTGCTCGCGGCGCCGTTGACGGTCGCATAAACGGGCTGGCTTTCAACGTTGTTGATGTCCACGGCCGTGAGCGCAAAGCGGTACGGCTTGGACTTGTCAACATTTCTGAGGGTGTAGAGGTAAGTATCGGCAAGGAGTTCGGCCAGGAGGACTCGGGTCGCATTAACCGCGTAGAGTCTGTACTTCTGGACATCCACGTTCATGGGGTTGGGCTCCCAACTCAACTCGATCAGAGTCTCGCGGTAAAACAGGGCCTTATTTTCTATCTTTCTCCCGCTAAAATGGAGCGGGGGCAGGATATAAGAGACCTCTATTCTCTGTCCGGGCGCAAGATTCCTGAAGACCCTCTCCTCTCCATTGAGAAAAGTCACCTTGAGGTCGTATTTCGCCCCGCCTTGCGAAGGCGCGCCGAAATGCACAGTCGGCATATCCTGACCGAGATAGCCATATTCGCCCATGATCTCCCGGTGCCCAATCAAATAAGCCGGGTTGTCGAGATGACCGGCGGCGTAGAGGTCGAGCTTCGTGCCGATGCCCCCAGCAGATCCCGTATGGTCGCTTAGAATTTCGACCTGAATCCAATCAGAATTGTCAATCTCATTGCGGAACAGGAGATTGGAGCCTTTATTATCGACGACATAGATATCCAGGTCACCGTCGTTATCGAAGTCGCCGAGGCCGGACGCCCGGGCGTCCACGGTCGCAAGCGAGTCACCGAGGCCCGAGTCAGAGACAGAGACCGGGGCGAAGCGACCCTCGCCGTTATTATCATAGACGTTCTCGCCGGAGAGATAGAGCTCGAGGAAGGTGTCGTGGTCAAAATCGCCAAACGCGGGGTGATACCCTCCGCGCCCCCAGAGCCAGAGGGTCTGATACCTCAGAAATGATTGGCCGACCATCTTGTAAAGGGCCACTCTTTCTCCGGAGACTATGGCCATTTCCAACTGGCCGTCATTGTCGACATCGGCAAAAGCAATGCCATTGTCTTGCTCGCCAAGGGCTTGGGGAAGTCCCCATTCGGCGCCGATATCGTGAAAATTGCCCCGGCCATCATTGCGATAGATCGTCGTGGGCGCACCCCATTTGGCTTCGGCGATATCAATATCGCCGTCGTTGTCGATGTCACATGCCACAACTCCCTGAGTCAGCCCGGTAAAATCGATCCCCCGGTAAGCCGGCGTGAACGTTCCATCTCCATTATTGATATAAAAACCGGGCAACGGCTGGGGAGGCACCGGAACATCCGGGTCGGGAACGGAGGGAAGGGGATTGGAAAAATAAAGGTCGATGTCACCGTCTCCGTCGAAATCAGCCGCCGCCACACCGCGCGGGCAAACATTCGTTGTCTGGGCGGGGATGATCCTGGAAGTGATGTCCAGGAAAAATCCATTCCCGTCATTCTGATAGAGATGGTTAAAGGCCGGGGATATGCTTTTAAATGTCGTCGTCGAAAACAGGTCGAAGTGGCCGTCCCTGTCGAGGTCGGCAAAGACAGCCCCGTAAGTGCCTTCCGGGTAGGCGTCAGAGACACCGCGCGCGGCCGCTTCATCGCGGAAATAGGTCCCGTAATTGATATAAAGGATGTCAGGGACGGCGTGAATCCCCTGAGCTTCTTCATTGGAGACAAAAAGATCGAGCCGGCCATCATGATTGACATCCACCCAACAGACACCCTTGCCTCCAAAAAACCTGGATCCCGCCACACTATACTGCTGAGTAACATTGGAAAAACGAATCATGCCGAAGGAGAGAACCGGCAGGAAAAGGAGGAGAAAAAGGCCAAAACCAATTCTTACCCTGGGCTTTCGGCTATTTGTGTCGGACGATAACATGGCCATTCTCTTTCCTGAATCTTGCCTAATTTGCCGCGACTTTGTCAACCATGAACCGAAGTGTCAGGCTCACCTTATTCTAGAGAGTACACCACCGTATCCCCGAGGGAAAACGCTCTTTTCAGGGCCGGGTAAGACCCAAAATATCGGGCCTCCGGTTTGCCCCAAAAGAGATAATCAAGGCCCATTTTTCTCAATTCCGCCACGGCAGCCGGGAGATTTTGGAGATGCGTCCTCAAGGTCTCCAGCCTCCGATTGTATTCATTCTCGTCAACCTGAAAGATCCGGCCGTGCATGCGGTCACCGATCAACATATCCCGGCCCGCAAAGGAAGGAAGGATGGAGACATTCCATTCTCGGGCCGGGGGAAACGTCTGCACGACCGCAGTGGCCGGAGTGTTCTGTTTAAGCCAGGTCAGCACGCTCCTCTCCTCTTCTGGCAGATAAAACGTGAACCTCCTGTTCGTAACATCTGCCGAATTACGAACGTCCAAGACCAGAGTCATCGTCCCCGGGAGGATCAACAGCAGGAGCAGGAAAACGGCCCCAGCACCTCTGAGCCTGAGTTTTTCAAAAAGAAGGGCGGTCAGCAGCACCGATTGAATGATCAGGACGAGCCCCAGCTTGAGCGACAGGTCATTTTCAAAGTTGCGGATCCTGACAAAGAGCGTCGTCAGCAAGGTCAGCAAAAAAAGAGTCAGATGAAAAACCCGGAAGGGAAATCGCGTCCAGGCGCCTCCGACGAGGCCCGTGAGCAACACGGGGCCGATATTCAGGAAAAGGAGCACGGCGATCTCAAAGAGTGAGAGCTTCTGGAGGAAAAATTCAGACCGCCAACCCAGATCGGCCATCCCGAGAGCCTTGAAGAGCACAAGGGCCAGGAGGGGGAGCAGGAAATAGGCTGCTCCCATTTTTATTATCGAGAAAACACCTTCCTTGCGGCTGAGGAAGAACCGAAACTCGCGGACAAGGAAATAAAGCATCCAGGCAAAAAGCAGGATGCTGCCGATAAAAAAGCTGGCGGCGAGCGTCATGGCCATGAGCGAGGAAAGCAATATCGGCTTGTCGAGATCAAGCAGGAGGACCAGGAAAAAAACAAGAAGCAGCGAGATTCCCATGAGGTGCTGCGGCGTATAGAGCATCGATCTCAGCAGGGTGTCGATTTGGGGCAGGTTCCAGAGCCAGCGGGTCAAAGCGTCGATATTGTATTCGCCCCCCAGACTTAAAAATTTCTGGAAACTGAGACCGCACTTCTGGATAAAAAAATAGAGGCCTTCAAGGCTGACTGTCAAAGAGGCGGCGGCCAGAAAATAGGTCAAGACGCGGCCGCGGGTGGACATCTTCCGGACAAGCAGCAGCAACGAGCCCAAAAAAAGAAAATTGACCGCGAAGGACCAGGAGAACATGGCTTGGGGAACGGAACCGCCCAACTTGGCCAAGAAGGCAGGAGTGGCATAAACGAGCCAGTAATAGTGGAAAGGCTCTCCCGCGAAGTATGGATTCGAAGGAGGTAACTTGTCTCTGTTGATTACTTCGACCACGCTGAAATGCTTCAGATAATCCGAGCTGAAATAGGCCCTGTAAGCCAAGCCTTGCGGCTGCGGTTTCCCGACGTGGGAAAAGGGCAGGTACGTGGTCAACAGGATCAGAAGAACAACGGCGATGAGGTCAAAAGATATTTTGCCGCCGGGAGAGGGACGAGCTTTGCCGATAAAAAGACTTACAACAGCCATGAGCACAAGAAAAACGCAGAGAATCCAGGTCGAGGCTGCGCCAGTCAGAAGGACAACCGCCAGCCAGAGGAACGGGAACAGGCCCAGGCTGAGGAGGGACTGGATGGTGAGAAAATCGGGGAACCCCAGCCGTCGGGACAAGCCGAGGGCGAAAGTCTGGCTGGCGCTATTAAGCACAAGAATCAGGAGAGTCGTGAGCAACGAGACTTTGATACCGGAAAAGAGAGCGTTGCCTAGAAATAAGAGGCCATAGAAGACCAAATGATTCCTGTAAAGACTCAGCCATCTATCCATCAGGTTTGGCAGGGCGAACCTTTCCGGCCCATCGGTCTTAAAATAAACGAATAACGCTTGAATTTCAAGCGAATGGACTCTTTCGTTGACTTGGGCTTCCGATTTTCCTATCATAATAAATCGAAAATTGAAATTTGAAAACTAAGGTTCTTCGTCTTTCACCTGCCGTTATCTTGCTCCTTATTTTGACCGTGGCGGCCATCATGCGGCTGCAGCATATCAAAGCCGACCCTCCGCCCAGCCTTGTCCACCTCACCCTCAGTGCCGGCATCTATTTTGACGAAGGGATGTACTGTCACAATGCCAGGAACAAGATTCTGTTCGGCACCTGGGTCATGGACGACTGGAACCCTCTTCTCTACAACGCCATTTTGACCGGTATCTATTATGTCGGGTTCAAACTCTTTGGAATCAGCATCGCCACCGTCAAGGTCGTTAACATTTTATTCGGGCTCCTCGGCATCGCTTTTCTCTATTGGGCCATCCGGCGCTATCTCTCTGAATCCTATGCTTTGGCCATCGCCTTTCTCTTTGCTCTGGACTATTACTGGACGATGCACAACCGCATCGGCCTTCTGGAAAATTTCTCCACCCTCTTTTTCATCATCAGTTATTACTTCTTGGTCCGCTCCAAGGAAAAATCTTGGAGCATGGTGTTCGTGGGCATCTTTGTCAGCCTGGCTGCGCTTTCCAAGTATCTCTTTATCTACTTTTTCCTGACCGCGTCCCTCGCCGTCATCTACCAGGCTTGGCAGGAAAAAAAGGGGCGCCTCATCCTGAAGTTCCTGGCCGGGTGTCTTTCCATCCTCGGCCTCTGGTTCCTCTTGATCTATTTGCCGTTTTCTTCGGCCTTCCAGAAAATCGGCAGAGGTTGGGCGGACCTCTCCTGGCCGGAGAATATCGGCAAGGTCTTTTTTAATATCTACCGCAACTACCTGCCCCGGTACATGAGCCTCATGCCTCTGGTCTTCGTCACCGGTCTTCTGTTTTCGGCCATGGTGCTCGTGAGGCTGAGGAAGAAGAACCCTCGGCCCGACACTCCGGAGCTGTTCATTTTTCTCTGGCTGGCGGGGACGTTCTTTGAAGTGGCCATCCTGAATTACCAGCCGCTGCGTTACTACCTGCCGATCGTCCCCGGGCTTTTTCTGGCCCTCTCCCTGGTCCTAAGAAACCTGGCCTGGCTCCGGGAGCACAAGAAAGAGATACTCTGGGTTTTTCTGCTGCTGGCCGCTTTTTTCTATCGCTTCTGGATCGGCCTCGTCATCTGGCCGTCGGCTTTTCTCGCCAACAACTTCGTGGTCGTCAGATTCCTCCTGTATGCCGCCCTTATTCTGGTCTTGTGGATATGGCTGAAGGAGAACCGCCGGTTGGAGAGGGTGGGCATCCTCTACATTTTTGGGACGCTCGCCCTGTCCTCACTTCTTATCTATTACTCCCAATTCTACAGCCAGCCGGAGTACAGGCTCGAGAGCATTGCCGGTCGCATCCGCACTCTCCCTCCAGGATCTGTGCTTATGGGAAACGAGGCCCCTCGCCTGGCCCTGGATACGAAGTTCAGGCTATTCGTCGCTTTTGAAGGCTGGTTCAACGATGAGGATCCCTTCCGCCGCTACCGGCCGACCCATCTTCTTGTCCTGGATAAGTTCTGGGGCGGGGAGCTCGTCTGGGTCAAAACGCGTTTTCCGGAAATAACGGATAACCTCGTCCTGTACCGAAGGTTCCCCATCTGGGACACGACCGTCTCCCTGTATAAAGTCAAGTATCCTCCCGGCTATTGAAATGAAAAAGAACCAGGCGCTCCTTGTCATCGCCATCTGTCTTCTCTGGTCTTTCGGGATGGCCGTTTTTCTCCGCCTCTATGCCCAGAATTCAAGCTTCACCATTCTTGACCATTCCCTAAAGCTCAACTCCGTCCTATTTTTCCTGGCGTGGCCGGCCGCTTTCGGGATCTCGCTCTTGGGCTGGATCCTTGTTTCTCGATGGGAAGGGGCCCGCTTTGAGATCGATCCCACTTCCGCCCGCCGGCGCGGGCCTCTCGCTTCCTGGCCTCTTCTTTTTTTTCTTCTGAGCCCCTGTCTGCTTCACTTCTACACGACCCGTGACGACTTCAGAATCCGCCTCGAACTCCTCTTTTCCTTCATCCTCCTCGCCGTTCTCTTTCTTAAACTTGCAGATTATGCGTGTTACCCCAAAAAAAGGCCATCGCTCCGGGAAAAAGCCTTCGCGAAGTTCTCGTCTTTTTCTCTCCGCCGGAGAATCGTGATTTTCTTTATCGTCTCTTTCTTCATTTATCAGGCGGCTGCTTTTATCCTTGTGAGCGAGGGGACAACTTTTTCCGGCGACGAACCCTATTATCTTCTGACGACCCACAGCCTTCTCAAAGATGGGGATATTAACCTGGCCAACAATTACAGCCAGCAGGATTATTTCGCCTTCTATTCGAAAAAAGACAACCCCCAACTGAAGCTGGGAATCTACGGACGGTTCGGCCGTAAAGGAAGAGATTATGTCTATCCCATCAACCTGCCCGGAATCTCCGTCCTGATGCTGCCGTTCTATTGGCTGAGCCGGTTCTTTTCCGGGCAATGGCTCACTTTCATCCTCAAGACAAGCCTCTCCTTCTGGGCTTCCCTTCTTGGACTTCAAGTTTATCTCTACGCCAACGAAATCTGGCAGAGAGAAAAACTCAGTCTCGGCCTCTGGGCTCTCTATTCTTTCAGCTCGCCGGTCTTTTTCTACGCCGTCCATCTCTATCCCGAGGTCCCGATCGCTCTTTTTTCCGTTTATATTTTTAGGAAAGTCACAGGCCAGGCTCCCCTGTCGGCTATCCAGATGACCTTCCTCGGATTTCTTCTCGGCCTCTTCCCCTGGTTCGGGCTGAAGTACACCTTCATTTTCTGGCCTCTCCTTTTTGTCTCTCTTTATTTTCTCATCAAAGAACATAAGCGGGGGCGTGCCGTCCTTTTCTTTGCGCTTATTCCCCTCGTTTCCATGATTCTGTTCTACGTCTTTGTTTATAACCTCTATGGGACATTCTCACCGATCGCCGTCTACGAAGGAACCTTGACGCCCGAGAGGACAGAAGCTTTCAAACAGACCATCCTGGCCATTCCCCTCAGGGCTCGGGCAGAGGCCTTCCTGGATTATTTTCTCGACCAGCGGGATGGGCTTCTTCTGTACTCGCCCCTCTATTTTTTCGCCTTGCTTGGCCTCGTGGAAATCTATCGTCAGCGGAGAAAAATCTTTTGGTGTCTTCTCCTTGTCGGCCTTCCTTTTCTCCTGAACTACGCCTTTTTCACCCACCGGCAGGGAGCTTGCCCTCAGGGCCGCGTTCTGGCTCCGGTTTCCTGGATCGCTGCCATCGCTTTGGGCTATTTTCTCGTTCATAACCGCAAAAAAATCGTTGCCTTTTTCTTCGGGGCGGCCTCGGCGGCAAGCTTCGTCATCGCCGGAATCCTTCTCCTCCATCCTTCCTTTCTTTACCAGCCCACTACTCATAATTTCACTTCGCGGCCCGGGGAACTTTTCGTCTATCTCAGCAATATGCATTTTTTCCTGCCGCCGCTCCTCCCTTCCTTCATCAAAATTGACAACTCCCGCTATTGGCCCAACTATATCTGGGTCCTTGCTCTTGTTCTTTTCCTGCTGGCCTATGTTATCTCGCGCAAAAAGAGGCCTCTAGGCCGGGCCGTTCCTCCACTCTTTGCCTTCAGCGCTCTTCTGGCGAGCCTTCTGCTCTGGGTCCTGTATCCGCGTAGTTCGATTTTTCCAGTCAAACCCGTCCGCTATACAACTCAGCGGGCTCTTGGATTTGCCCTCTTCCCGATGGGACAGGGTGTGGTGGCCAAAGAGAGCGGAGACTTCTATCTCCACTTCGAAAAAAGTTACAGGTTCGTCTTCAGCTCAAGGACGAAGCTCGAAAGAGTCAAGCTCCTGTTTGGGTCGGATAAGGGCGAGTATGACGTCAGAATGACCTTTTTCGACCTTCCTTTTTTCGAGGGCCAGACGGCCTTTGAAAAGAAAGAAATCCTCCTGGAGCCAGTTGCTTTTTATCGCCTTAAAAATTTCTTTCTTTACGAGATCAACATAAGCCTCAGACACCGCTCCTCGGAATCCATGCTTGTCGACCCCTATGTCTTTCAGGTCATTCCTTTGAAAGAGTGAACCGGGGATAGGCATCGAGATCAAGAGGCGTGCCCGGCTTCTTTTTCGTTTTCAACTTCTCAACGGCCAGAGCAGCAACCATAGCGGCGTTATCCGTGCAGAGGTAAGGAGCGGGAGCAAAAGCAGGGAGGTCTCTCGACCGGGCCAGCTCCTCAAACCGCGACCTCAGCCTCTTATTGCGGGCGACGCCGCCGCAGAGAATCAGGGAGACCGGCATATACTCCCGGGCGGCCTGGGTGAGGTTATCGAGGAGAGCGCGGACGACGGCTTCCTCAAAGCTCGCCAGAAAATCGCTCAGTTGGGAATGGTTCTTCGACATCTTTGTCTCGGCGATCCACTTCAGAGCGGCTGTCTTGAGGCCGCTGAAGCTGAAGTCCAGGCTTGCATTTTTCATCCGCGGCAGGCTGAACGCGAATGTTTCGGGATCGCCGGCAGAAGCGAGTTTTTCTATGACGGGCCCCCCCGGATACCCCAGCCCTAAAAACTTAGCGATCTTGTCCAGGGCCTCGCCAGCGGCATCGTCCCTTGTCCTTCCAAGAAGCCTGAAATGGAGCCTCGTTTTCAGAAAAAACAGAGACGTATGTCCTCCGGAAACGACAAGGGCCAAGGCTGGAAACGGAATATCGGGGTTCTCTAGAAAGGCCGACTCCATGTGAGCCTCGAGATGGTCGATCCCGACGAGGGGTTTCTTATAAAAATAAGCCAGTCCTTTGGCGAACGAAAGGCCGACGAGAAGCGATCCGATAAGACCGGGGCCGATGGTGACAGCATAGGTGCCGACTCCAGAGAGCGAAATTTCAGCTCGACGCAGGCACTCACCGACCACATAGCCGATGGATTGGAGATGCTGGCGCGAGGCGAGCTCGGGGACGACTCCGCCATAAGGAGCATGGACTTCGTCCTGAGAAAGGACGACGTTCGATAGAATTTTCCGCTCGGCCGTCAAGATTGCGGCGGCCGTCTCATCGCAGGACGTTTCAATCCCTAAAATATGCATCGGCCTATTTGCTTTTTTTGTTCCACGCCGCAAGGCTCTTTGAGTACGGCGGCCGGGCGATCCCGCGCTCGCTGATGATCGCCGTGATAAGCCTTGCCGGAACGACGTCAAATCCCGGATTCCGCACCGGGATGTAAGGGAGGGTTATAACGCATCCGGCCACTTGCCTGACTTCCTCCGGCGGCCTTTCCTCGATGGGGATCTCTTCGCCGTTTCTCAGGCCGAAATCGAACGTGGTGAGCGGCGCAGCCATATAGAAGGGAATCCGGTGGTGCCTGGCCAGGACAGCCAGGGAATAGGTTCCGATCTTATTAGCGGCATCTCCGTTGCGCGCGATGCGGTCTGCGCCAGTGATGGCAACCTGAACCTCGCCCTTTTTCATGAGCCAGCCGGCCATATTATCGGTGATCAAGGACATCGGAATGCCAAGTTTGTCAATTTCCCAAGCGGTCAGCCTGGCGCCTTGAAGAAAGGGCCTGGTTTCATCCACAAGAACATGGATTTTTTTCCCCTCCTCAAAGGCCGCCCGGATGACGCCGATGGCCGTGCCGTACCCGGCCGTGGCAAGCGCGCCGGCATTGCAGTGCGTCAGGACTGAGTCTCCGTCTTTAAGTAAACTCCTGCCATAATGCCCGATTTTCTCGTTCGCCCTCACGTCCTCCTCTTCAATGGCCAGGGCTTCGCGGATCAGCCTATCCCTGATCTGGTTGAGGCTCAACTTCCTGCACTCTTCAAAAACCCTTCTCATTCGTTCCAGGGCCCAAAAGAGGTTGCGCGCCGTCGGCCGCGTTCGGGCGAGCCGCTCCAAGATCTTGTCGAATCTCAGCCCAAGTTTCTCCCCCGGCTCGGCCCTCAAAAAACCGAGAGCTACTCCAAAGGCCGCGGCCACGCCGATGGCCGGGGCGCCCCGAATAACCATCTTTTCGATGGCCTCGGCCACCTGGCTTTCATCCCGGCACTCCACATAGATTTCTTCAAGCGGCAGCCTGCGCTGGTCGATCATGATGACCTTATCGTCTGCCCATTTGATCGTTGGCAACATTCTTGTCCTCACTATAGAAACATCCCCGATTGCGGACCCTTTCCATCGGAAACGTATGATGTCAGAAACGTCACTCCGCGTCAACTGAAGGGAGGCAGCGCCTGCCGCCCGAGGGAGCATTTCCAATTCCATGATAGTCCTACGCTGATAGAAGGGGAGGGTGGCGTAGTTCGGGGGCCCCCCGCCGCCCCGAGGGTTTGATGCCCCGGTTTTTGGCCCTGGAAACAACATGATTGACCGCGAGGGCGCCGGGGGTGAACCGCGACAGGAACCGCCCCCATCACGGAGATAGAGACGCAATCACCGCCCGAGCCAGCTTGACTTTTGGGGATAACTCAAGTAATTTTGTCATAGAGGCTGAGATTATTCTCCTGATGATTTGAGGATAAATCCTCAAAGGAGGTTTCTATGTTTTTGTTTGGACCAGTTGGACCAACAGAGCTGATCCTCATCCTTCTCATCGTGGTCATTATTTTCGGCGCCCGCCGCCTGCCCGAACTCGGGAAAGGCATCGGCGAGGGCATCCGGAATTTCAAGAAATCCATGTCCGGCAAAGAAAAAGAGCCGGAAGAAGAAAAAAAACCTGAATCCGAAAAGACCCAGCCTCCTTCCAAGGAATAATGAGACGGACTCTTGAAAAGCTGGCCCAGGACCGCCAAGACAAAGAAAAAGAATTCGCCCGCAAGCTTGAAGAACTGAGGAAAAAATCTCAGTCTATCTCCCTCCTTCATAACCGCGCCGCAACCAAAGATCTTATTGCCGGGCTCACCGAGCTCGTCGAGCTCCAGGCCTCCCTCACCGATGCCAAAGACAGGGAATGGGATGCCCTGGGAAGCAACCACGTCGGCCTGATCTTTAAAAGCATGGAATGGCGCGTGGACAAGCTGGCTTCGGAATATGAGGATGTGAAGATCCTGATGAAGAAGTTTATTCTTCTGCGGGAGAAGCTTACCCGGCTGCTGGCAGTCCTGGAAGAAAAGAAAATGCCGGCGCCGGCAGAAGTCCGGGAAATCCTGGAGCCCATGGAAGACTGGCAATATGCAGGTTTCGAAAACCGCTTCCGCGGCTATGAGGAAGAGGTCAAGAAACAGCAGCGGGATTACCTTTCCTTCTTCCCTAAAAAGGGAGTTGTGCTGGACCTGGGCTGCGGCCGCGGAGAGTTCCTCGGGCTTCTCCGGGAGAACGGCTACGAAGCAGCCGGCGTGGACAGTAATTCCCAGATGATCGAGACCTGCCTGGCCAAGGGCTTGCGCTGCCAGAAGGGCGACATCCTGGAGAAGCTGGCCGAGCGGGAGGACGGCTCGCTGGCAGGAATTTTCTCCTCCCAAGTCATCGAACATCTCCCTCCAGCCCATCTGAAAAGGCTCATCGAACTGAGCCATCAGAAGCTCGCCCCTTCAGGCGTGCTCGTCCTCGAAACCATCAATCCCACTTCTGTCTTCACCCTTGTCCAGGTTTATTATTTGGACCTATCCCACGAGAAGCCTATCCATCCTCAAGCGCTCAAGTTCATGATGGAAGCAAGCGGATTTGAGGACGTTGAGGTCAAGTACTCGATGGCCCTGGAAAACGAGCGGCTCCAAAATCTGCCCGGCGCCGATGAGCGCACGGCTATCCTGAATCGGAATATCGACCGCCTGAACGAGCTCCTTTTCGCTCCCGCAAACTATGCCGCCATCGCCAGGAGGAAATGACCGTGCCGTATTACGCCGGGTTTGACCTTGGAGGGACCCAGTTGAAGTACGGACTGCTGGACGAGCGAAACACGCTGGTCTTCAATGATAAAGCGTCGACGCCGTCCGACATTAAAAAGCTGGTCGAGCTCTTTCACGAGCTTTGGGAAGCATTAAAAAAAACGGAAAGGAGGAGGATCCAGGCCGCCGGGTTCGGCATTCCGGGGATATTCAGTCTCAAGGAACAGAAAACTATTCAATCACCGAACATCCCCGAGTTGGACAATTTTGACCTCCATGGGGCCCTCTCCCGCTTCATCAAAGTTCCTTTCTGGCTGGATAACGACGCCAATATGGCCGCCTATGGAGAGTACAGGTGCGGCGCGGGAAAGGGCATTCGGGACCTGATCCTCCTCACTTTGGGCACGGGCGTGGGCTCTGGAATCATCATCGACGGTGAGCTCCTGCACGGGCAGTGCGGTTTTGCCGCTGAAATGGGGCATATTATCGTCAACTCAGAGGGAGAAAAGTGTAACTGCGGCTCGCATGGCTGCCTCGAAACAGAAGCCTCGGCCGGCGCGATCATCCGGAATTACGCCCGACTTGTCCAGACAGACGATCCCCTCACAGCCGAGGACATCGCTACTAGGGCCAAACGCGGAGACCAAGCCGCTCGCAAGAGCTTCGAGCGAGCCGGGTATTATCTGGGAATCGGACTGGCCACAGTCATCAATCTGCTTAATCCGAAAAAAATTCTGCTCGGCGGCGGAGTGATGACCAGCGGCGAGCTGCTCCTGCCCCGCACCATCGAAGAAGCCCGCCGAAGGTCGTATAAAGCCTCCTTCGACTGCTGCTCCATCGAGAAGGCGAGTCTGGGAAACGACGCCGGACTCATGGGCGCGGCCTCCTGGGCCAAAGACCAGCTGTCAAGACAAAAGCGTGAAGCAAAAGCCAGCGGGCTTCCCTAGAAGACGGCCTCTGCGTCTTTTCGGATCTCCTCTTTCCCGGTCAAGTTCTTGAGCCGGCAACGGAACAAATATTTCCCCCGGCGGAGCTCCTCGACATTTTTTTCGAGGCTAAAAGGAATCTCCCAGACATAAGACGCTTTTTGTTTATCCTTAAGTTCAGCTTCCTTCAAGGCGATCTCAAAAGTATTCATCGTTTCCCATACCAGCTTGCCCTCCCCGTCGCGAAGCTCCAACCGGACCTCCATCTCCGTCTTGAAAACTCCGGCGTCGTGCTTAAACCAGATCCCGGCATAGGGAATGGCGATAGTGGCAACGCCCACGACTTTTCCCGCCTCAGAAACATTGGTCTTGACCTCGAAACTGAAATCAAAGATGTCTTTTTCCCGGTGAACAATTTCTGGACCCGGAGCCTGGGCCTGGGCCTGAGCCGAGCTCAGCTCGTGCATATAGGCGATGTTGACCTCTCGCAGCGCTGTCAGGTCGTATGTCACAAGGACATAGTCGCCGGTGCAGGTCGCGTCGCGAAACACCACCGGAAAATCGCCGTAATACCAGACTTCGCCACACCGGCCTGAGGAATCGCTCCCCGGAGGATTGGTCATCCTCTGCATGGGGGGGCCGAAGAGGATGTAAATCCTTCCCCGGTCAGTGAGCCAGCCTAGCTTTCCTTCGCCATGAAAAAGCTTGTTCGCCTGATCGATGCGGCTGAAATATTCCGTCTTGAATTCGTTTTCCTCAGTGTCGGGGTCGGAATCACGACGTTTCCAGAATTCCCCGATGAATTGGTCTTTTTCGCTATCTGGCAGCTTGAGGAAGGTTTTTTCTTCCTTGCTCGTGATGAGGTACCTGACTTGGGAGAGAAAAGCGGCATAATCTGGAGAGAGCTTTTTTCGTATATTGTAAAGCCGGCAGGAGAACGAGAGAGCCAGGAACAACATCAAAAAACCACACGCCAGCCGTCCCATTTTTTTCGTCCGCTCTGTCGGTTTCATATCTTCATCCGTTAGCGCTAAAGAGTAAACTCGGCCGTTTTGCGGAGCTCTTCTTTCCCGGTTTTATTCTTGAGTACAATTTGGATCTTGTTCTTTCCCTGCCGAAACATGTCCACATCCTTGTCTATAGTAAAGGGGATTTCGATTCTGTATCTGCCGTCTTGATTCTTCTTGAGCTCCTCTTCGGTCATGGCCACACGATAGCTGTTCTTATACTGCCAGCGGATGGCATTCATCTTATCTCTGATTTCTATCTCGACATCAAAGGTTGTCGCGAACTTCTCCCCCTCAGAGGAGAACCAGATGGAGCGAACCGGAATTTCGAGCTCCACGAGACACTCGACCCGTGACTCGACCTGGGTATTCTTTCTGAGGTTGAAGTCGAAATCGATCTGCGCCTTTTTCTCCTCGATGATAGGATTCTGGGCGATTGCCTGAGCCACATTGAGGTCCTGGAGATGCTCCAAATTCAAAGTCGCCAGGATAAAATTGCCGTTGCAGTTTGTATCCACAAAAATGACGGGAAAACTGCCATAGTACCAGACCTCCTGGCAGCGGCCGTAGGAGTCTCCTGTCATCGGCGTGGTCGTGCGGGAGGCGGGAGGGCCAAAAAGGATGTAGATTCTCCCCCTGTCCGTGAGCCAGCCCGGCCGGCCTTCACCGCCAAAAAGCTGGTTGGCTTTCTCCAGGCGTTTGAAATATTCAACCTTAAACTCATTCTCCACCGTAGAGGAATCGGGATCGCGGCGTTTCCAGAACGCGTCGATGAACTGTGGCTTATCGGAATCGGGGAGCGCCAGGAAATCCTTCTTTTCTTTAGGAGTGATGATATAGCGGACCTGGGACAAGAATTCCGCATTCTGAGGCGAAAGCTGATGCTCAGCTACGCTCACGCGGCAGGCCGCTGCAACAACCAAAAGCAGGACAACTCCAATCCCTAACCTCAACCTTTTTTTCATTGCTGCCTCAGGTGGTGAACAAGGCTGAAGCGCTCATCCACTTTTTTAAGATAAACCTATCCGGGGGGAAATGCAAGGAGCATCAAGGCTCTAGGGTTCCTCTCGAAGAAGGTCCTTCAGCGAATCGAATTCCTGGCGGGAAATCTCTCCCCATAGATAGGCAAAAGTCAGCTTGTTGTGAAGCAGAGGGTCGGCATCCACGGGTAGATATCCTTTGTCGACAAGCCGGCCCCATTCCACCGTCCCCGGCACCGGAGAAAAGAAAGCCAACCGCGGCCTGGCCCCAAGCCGCCGGACCTGGAGGATGCTATCCTTTATGAGCCGGAGATCCTGGCCGGGGAGCCCGGCAATGAGATAAACATTCACCTCCTTACGCCGGTAGCCCGCTCTCTCCAGGATGTCAAGGGCTTTGGCCAGGTCTTGCCCTGTGACCTTAGGGCAAGCCCGCTCCAGTAGCTCTTCATCGAAGGACTCCTGGCTGAGGTAGAGAGAGCGGAAGCCGGCCTTGCGGAAAAGGCAGGCCGTCGCCGTATCTATTTCGCGGACATGAAGCCCGTTAGGGGTATGGAAGGCCAGCGGCCATTTTTTTTCCGCCAGGAGCTCGAGCAACGGAAGGAGATGGCTCTCTTTGCCGACGAGGAGAGCATCATCATAAAAGGATAGATTCTTAGTCCCCCACCGCCGCATGTTCATCTCTATTTCAGATATCACGGACAGAGAAGACCTCTGCTCGAAATCTCGATAAAGAAGAGGGGTCGCACAGAATGAGCAACGGAAGGGACAGCCGCGGGAGGTGAGAACCGGAAGAGCGTCCTTGTTCCTTAATAAATCGAATGCCGGAAAGGGCATCTCCTCCAGCCTGCTGAATTCTCTCGGCCGCACGTGTTTATCGCCCAGGATCTCTCTCAGCAGCGGTAGGACCGCATTCTCGCCGGCGCCCCGGACAACGACATCCGCTCCAGAGTGAAGACGGGCGTGTTCCGGGGCCAGGGTCGCATAAAGCCCGCCCAGGATAACGGGGACCTGCCCCCACTTCTGCCGGATGAGCTCAATGACGAGCTGGACACCAGGATACCAGTACGTCATGCTCGAGGTCAGGAGCACGGCCCCCGGACGGGGCAGACGCTCAAGCTCGTGCCGGAAGAGAGGGACGGGAATGCCATAGCGTGAATATCTCCTGGGCACGTTTTTCAACACTTCAGGCTTGGCCACCTCCTCTTTAGGAAAATGGCCCCGTCCGTCGGGCTTCGCCTTCAGCTTGGCCGCAAGGAGCGGGTGATGACGGTCCAGGCAATCAATGAAATCGACGCGGCAGTCGGCGTTCTCCCGGACGACAGAGGCCACGTAAAGAAGTCCCAGGGGTTTCAACCAAAAGTCATAGGCCGTGAAATCGTAAATCCAGGGATTGACAAGAAGGACGGCCTTCGGGGAGGGCATCATTTGCTAACATAAAGAGGGGACGATTCTCTCATCGAGAATCGCCCCCGGGCAATGCGGAAGGAGGGACTCGAACCCTCACGGCCTTGCGGCCATAAACTCCTGAGGCTTACGCGTCTACCAGTTCCGCCACTTCCGCGCCAAGCGCTTTTTATTATAATCATCTGCGGTGGAAACGCAAAGAAAAAAGGCAAACAAAAACTTGACAAACGCAGGTCCGCTGCTTATTTTATGAGGTGCGTGATATTCACTGCGACCATCTCTCTCAGACCAAGACCGAGAAAAAGGGGAAATTCATAAACTAAGGAACGGAGCCAAATTCTGTCCGCATATTCTTGTTTTCTTTTTATTTCCAAAATGAATAAGGAGGCTTAATGAAACTCTCTTCGCGAAAACAAATCCAAGCTCTCGCTCAATTCAAGAGCGAAAAAACCCTGACGACCTCTTTCTATCTGGATACAGATAAAAGCCGGCTGAGCCAGAAAGAAATCAACGTTTCGTTCAAAAACCTCCTCGCGGAAGGCCGGGCGCGGCTGGAATCGCTCGATGCGGGCAAAAGCAGGAAGGATTCTCTCGACCAGGACCTGAAGAAAATCAGCCGTTTCGGCAGCCGCATTCTCCCATCGTATACTGCCGCCGGGCTGTCCGTCTTTTCCTCTTCCGCCTCGGGCCAGTGGCAGGACTTCTCCTTGCCGCGGGCGCCCCGGAACCATATCATTTTCGACCGCGCTCCCTACCTCAGGCCGCTCTCGGTGATCCTGGATGAATATCACCATATTTGCGCTCTCTTGCTCAACCGTCACGAGGGTCGCTGGTATGACATTGACCTGGGCGAAATCGCTCTCCTCGAAAGCCTGACCAGCGATGTTCCCAACCGTGTGCGCGAGGGCGGCTGGCAAGGCTATGAGTCCAAGCGGATCGAGAGGCACATCGATGCCCACCTCCACGACCATTTCAAGAAAACCGCCCAGAGGACTTTTGACCTGTTCAAGAAACACCCCTTCGACTGGCTCTTCTTGGGATTGAAGGAAGAGTACCGCTCGAGTTTCGATCCGCTGCTCCACCCCTATCTCAAGGAAAGGCTCAAGGGTTGGCTCAAAACAAACTCCAACGACTCCGAGGACAAAATCCTGAGGCAGGCCGTGGAGATGGAGAAAAAACTCAGGATGGAGGAAGAGGCCGGACTTGCCCAGACGCTTGTGGCGGGGCTGGAATCAGGCCGCCGGGCCGTTTCCGGCATGAGGGAAGTCCTGCGGACATTGAACGCTGCAGAAGTCCAAACTCTAGTCGTGACGCGGAATTTTTCTTTGGAGGGAAGAGTCTGTCCCAAGTGTCAGTTTCTCTACCTGGATGAACTCCAATGCCCCATCTGCCAGGTCAAAACGGAAAAAGTCCAGGATATCGTCCATGAGGGCGTCCATTCGGCGATGAACAACAAAGGCCAGGTCCGATATGTCACCTCTCCCTCGAAACTGGACCATTACGGCAAGGTCGGCGCTTTCCTGAGGTATAAAAAATAATCCGAGGGGGACGGCCCTCGGTGAGAGCCGCCCCCAGTTTTTTTAGGCGCTCTTTTTAAAGGAAATCTTTTCAAACAGGCTGTAGATAATCGGGATAACAAACAGCGTCAGGAAGGTGGTCGCTGTCAATCCTCCGGCTACGGTGATGGCCATCGGGGCCCTCATTTCAGCGCCTTCCGAAGTGCTCAAGGCCATGGGAAGCATCCCCAGGATGGTGGTTAGAGCCGTAAGGAGGACCGCACGGAGGCGTGTGACCGCGCCCTGAACAACGGCTTCTTTTGACTCCACTCCGCGGCGTCTGAGCTGGTTGACATAGTCGATCATGACGATCCCGTTATTGACGGCAATTCCAGCGAGGAGAATAAACCCGATCAAGACAGGCAGGTTGACCGGTCTTCCGCTGACCAGGAGCCCCAGAACCACTCCTATTAAACCCAAGGGAATGGTGAACATGATGACAAAAGGATGGCGGAACGATTCAAACTGGGAGGCCATGACCATATATACCAAAAGCGTGGCCAGGAGAAACGCCCCGGCCAGAATCAGAAAAGCCTCCTGCATTTCTTTATAGGATCCTCCATATTCGATGAAATAGCCCGCCGGGATCTGCTTTTCTATCGTCCCCAGTCGAGCTTTGATATCTCTGACCACGCCGCCCAAATCCCGGCCCGCAATATTGGCTGTCACCGAAATCCGGCGGGTCTGATTCTCTCTCGTTATTTGAACGGGGCCTTCTCCTTTCTCAATAGTGGCAACCTGGTCTAAATAGATGACCTTGTTTTGCGGCGTGACAAGGGGGATATTTCCGATCTCCTTGATATTGTCTCTGTCCTGCTCCTTGAACCGGACTCTGAGGTCGATTTCTTCTGCTTCTTCGCGGTAGCGAGTGGGGACTTGCCCCACGGTCGCCGCCTGGACGACGCTGGCGATCTGGCTGACCATAAGTCCGAACTTGGCTGCTCTTTCCCGGTCGATTCTGATCTCGTATTCGGGTTTTCCCTGAGCAAGAGTGTGGGTCAAGTCTCTTAAGCCTTTGACATCTTTGATCTTGGCCACGATCGTGTCAGCGATATCTCTCAGCGTGTGCAGGTCTTTCCCGAATATCTTTATATCCACAGGGGCCTGGCTGCCGCCCATCATTGCTTGGCCCATATCGATGGCTTCAAACTTGACATCTTCCAGCCGCGGGAGTTCCCTTCGGATCCTTTCCAGGATCTCAGAATCAGTGAACTTTCTATTTGATTTATCCACCAGGCCAACCCAGAGCAGACCTTCATTTGTCCCTGAAATGGCAACGCTGCTGGCCGAATCGGAAGGGTTTTCTTCAGCAGACGATCCTGCCTGAGCCGAAACAATTTTAACCTCCGGCTGCCGCAGCATCATATTTTCGACTATAGTGACAACGCGGTTCGTTTCTTCAAGCGACGTTCCAATGGGCATTTTCACCTTCAGAAGAATCATGCCCTGGTCCTGCGCCGGCATAAATTCGGTTCCCAGGAAAGGAATGATCACCAGGGATAGGACAAATATACCTAACGCTCCCCCCAGAACCCACCAGCGCCTTTCCAGGGCTTTTGTCAAAAGCCTACGATAAAGATCTCGCCATCTTTGGAACCGAACCTCGTCTTTTTTCTTCGCCTGCGGATTGATCGTATTGCTATTTTTCTCCTTAAAGAGCAAAGAGGTCAGCAGCGGAACGATCGTTAGGGCGACGAAGAGAGAAGACAGCAAGGAGAAAGTTATGGCCAAGGCCAACCCCCGTGTCAGCTTTCCGGTGATCCCTTGGGCAAAGACAACCGGGAGGAAGACGACTATCGTCGTCAAAGTGGAGGCCGTGATGGCCATCCCCACCTCAGATGCGCCGAAAATAGCCGCCTTCTTTCTCTCTTTTCCCTCTTCAATGTGGCGGTAGGTATTTTCTATGACAACGATAGCATTGTCCACAAGCATTCCGACGCCGAGCGTCAGGCCTCCTAAAGTCAGCAGGTTGAGAGTATAGCCGGCTAGATAGAAAGCGATAAATGTAGTAATGACAGAGAGAGGAATGGCTAAGCCGATGATCAGAGTCGGCCGCCAGTTCGCCAAGAAAAGAAAAATGAGCACGATGGCCAAAAAGCCTCCCTGGAGGGCGTTGCCTGAAGTCCGCTTGGCCACCCGCCTGATCATATCGGACTGATCCATAGCCGCGTAGAACTCTATATCCGAAGGAAGGGACTTGCGGATCTCCTCGAGAGTCTTCTTGACTTCCGTGCCGGCGATGGCTGTATTGGCTCCGGATCGCTTGCTCACCATCAAGAAGACGCCATTCTTCCGCTGAATCCGCCCGATGTAACGGGTCTCTTTCAGCGTATCCTTGATTTCGGCGATGTCTCCAAGAAAGATCGGCTCTCCATTTGCGGCGGCACCTACAACAACTCGGCGAATGTCATCAAGGGACTGGAACTCGCCGATCGTTCGGAGGACGTAATCAGAGTGCCGCTCAACGATGTACCCGGCAGGAAGGTTCAAGTTCTCCATCGTCAGGGAGGCGAGAACCTGGTCCAATGAAAGATTTCGTGACTGAAGCGCCGCTTTGTCGACAGCCACAAGAATCTCGCGGACATCCATGGAAAAGACTTGAGCCGAGGCGACACCGTCAATCCGCTCCAGTCGCGGGGCGACGTCGTCCTCAAGAAGCTTTTTGAGGTCGGCGTTAGGCATATTGGCCGTCACCCCCCAAAAGATGATGGGCAACTGAGCAAGATTGAATTTAACGACAAGGGGTTCAGAAGCCTCGGGGGGGAGATAATTCCGGTAGAGCCCGATCTGATCTCTGACATCCTGAGCGGCAAAATCCAAGTTCGTCCCCCATTCGAATTCGACCGTGATTACGGAGACGCCTTCCGAGGTCGTGGAAGTAACCTTTTTAACCCGGCTGACCGAACTGACGACCTGCTCAACTGGCTTGGTGATGGTCTTTTCGATATCCTCGGACGAGGCTCCCCGGTAGGTTGTGATGACGGAGACGGTGGGAAATTCAATATCCGGGAATAAATCCAAGCCCAGCCTGAAAAAACTGATTGTGCCAACGACGACCAAGATCATGGCAATCATGGATGTCGTGACGGGACGGTTGACAGAAAATTCCGGCAGTTTCATAGCTTGACCTCACCAGTAATTTCAATAGGGGCGCCAGCCTCAAGGCCGAAATTGCCCTCGACGATGACAAGGTCGCCTTCAACCAGTCCACTCAGAATTTCCACTAAGGTGGTGTTCTGAAGACCGAGGGTGACTGCTCTCTTCACCGCTTTTCCGTCCTGGGCGAGAAAAACATGATTGTTATCAAGAATGGCCTTTTGGGGGACGACCAGAGAGTTCTCGTGGGTGCTGACCTCGAGGATGATCTCGCCGAATGTGCCCGGCCTGAGAGCCAGGTCCGGATTATCGACGGCGACTTCGACCCCGAATTTTTTTGTCTGGGGATCGGCCGCAAGGTTAACCACATTGACCGTGCCGCGGAACTCCTGACCAGGCAGAGCGGGTACTCGGAGAAGGGCGGTCTGGCCTTTCTGAACGCGCTGAATATCGGTCGATGAGATATCCACTCTTATCTTGATTCGGGAAAAATCGACCAATGTCAGCACACCGCTTGTCGCTGAGAAAGAGCCCATCATCGGGTTGATGACATCCCCGACTTCCGCATTCTTCGAGGCGATGACGCCGCTGAAGGGAGCCTTCATAATAGAAACATCCAGGCTGTGCTTAGCCATGTTGACCGCGGCCTGCGCCTGGGCCAGCTGAGCATCGGCAGCGTTAAAACTCAGCTTGACCTGCTCATACTGCTGATCAGAGACGGCCTTTTCTTTGATGAGCCGCTCCATCCTGGCCAGGTTCGTCTGAGCATCGTTGTATTGGGCCTGCGCTACAGCCATGGCCGCCTCGGCCTGCTTGAGCTGAAACCCCATGGCCTCTATATCCATCTCGGCCAAGACCTGGCCCTTGCTGACTCTGTCTCCTTCATTGACATAGATACGGGCGATTTTCCCGCCCACATCGGGGGTGATAATGATTCTCTGCCAGGCTTCGAGCGTTCCGGTATAAAAAAGTTTCTCCGAAATCCTTTCTTTCGAAACTTTGAAAACTTTAACCGGCGAAGCGCCGGCGCTATCTTCTTTAACCTCCTGCTTCTTTTGGGAGCGGCAAGCGGGCCACAGGGCCAGGAACAGGGAAATAACTGCTACCGTCCTTAAGCTCCAAGATTTTTTCATTTTGTCTCTCCTTTTATCTGATCCTACTCACTCGGAGTCCAAGTCGTGCCCGTGGCTTTCTCGAGCTGCGCCTGGGCGATCTCGTATTCATAGAGAGCGCGAAGATAATTGACCTGCGCCTCGCTGAGTGCGACCTGAGCGGACCCGACATCGGTGATCGTAATCAAGCCCTCGGTGTAATTCAGTTCGGCGACGCGCACACTTTCTTTGGCTTCCTCGATATTCTTCTCCTGGGACATCAAGGACTCTTTGGCCTGGTTTATGGTCAGGATGGCGGACTCAACCTCAAACTTGATCTGGTTAATAAGAGCTTTTTCCGTAAATTCGATTTGTCTGATCTGGGCCTTCGCCTGGGCCACTTGAGCGGGCGTCGATAAGCCCTGGAAGATGGGAATGCTCAGGACGAGGTTGAAGGAATAATAACTCTCCCAGTTGTTTCGCTTGAAATTAAGAAGGTTTGACCAATAGTTATAGTTTCCTGAAACGGCAAGAGTGGGAAGGCTGGCGGCACGGGCGATCTTTTCCATCTCGCCCGCTATTTTTTTCTGATAATTGACCTGGCCGAGCTCGGGCCTGTCGGCCATAGCCTTGGTCAAGCTTTCTTGAAGATTGACTTCCAACGGCTTGTAGGCGAGTTCTCCTACGATTTCGACAGGCTGAGCCAGGTCAAGGCCGAGGATCGTCTTCAGGCCAAGCTCGGCGACAGAAACACTGTTCCGCGCCTGAATCACCGGAGGCTTCAAATTAGAGACCCTGACCTCGGCCCGAAGCAGGTCAAGGCGGGAGGCCATCCCGACTTCGGACATATTCCTCACGTTTTGGAGAAGTTTCTCCGCCAGGCTAAAGGCCTCTTCTGTAACCCTGGCCAACTCTTTCGTCAAAAGATACGTGTAAAAGCTTCTTTTGACGGCGAGAACCGTTTCCTGGCTCGTCTGCCTGACCCCTTCCTCAGTGGCCAAAAGATTATACTTGGCTTGTTTATAGCCCGAGGTTAAACGTCCTCCCGTGAAAAGAGGCAGGGTGAAATTCAAGGTAAATTGGTATGTCTTGGTAAAGTCGAAAGGAATCCTCTGGGCGCGTCCGCCCGGAATCAAAGAGGGGAAATCGAGGACGAAGACCTTCTTGTCCAGATTCTGAAGGCCGGCGGCATCAAACGTGGGAAAGAATTGCGCCGCGGCATATCTCACCTGGGCCTGGGCGGCATCCACTCCCTGTTGGGTCGCAAGATAGCTGGGATTTTGGGAAAGGGCGAAGCTGATGCTCTTGTCCAGAGTAAGGATTAGCTTTTCTTGAGCAACGGCGTCCCCTCCCAAGGCCAGAAACGCAAGCAAGCTGATGAACGCGGCGGTGATTTTTTTCATCTTGGCTCTCCTTTCGGTCTTTCTGTTTTCTTTTCAATCCCCTGGAGAAAAAAACCGTGTATGAGCGCGGTGGCATCGTTAAGGCTGTATGACCTGTCCTGCCAGAACTGGCTATGGCAGTAACCCTGGAGGGCGGCTTCAAAAAAGTCGACGGCCTTGCTGATGTCCATTTTGCGGAAATCGCCGGATTCAACACCTTCCCTGAGCATCTCGGCTACGCCATCCAGAATTTCTCTGCGTTTGTTCCTGATCTTGCTCATGAACTTCTTATCCACCTCGGAGGTCAATTCTTTCTCATCGGTGATGAAAATTTTCATCTTCTCCATGAACGACTTATCCATCATCAGCACCCGGGAAATATTTTCTTTATCCTGGTTAAACCGGAGATAGTAACGAATGCCCCGCTTCAATTTGTTTGAGGCGCTCGTTTCGCTACTCCTGATCCGGGTCAATTCCTGATGAATTTCGTCAAAAAAACTCTCGATGACCTGCAGGATGATCTCACTTTTGCCCTTGCAATAATGATACAAAGTCGCCTTAGAAAATTCGGCTTCCCGGGCCACATCATCCATGGTCATAGCGCTGTAGCCTTTTTGGGAGATCACCTTTTCCGCCGCTTTCAGAATCTCCTGGCGGTACTCCTGACGCTTCCAGCGCTCTCTTTCCAGCCTCAGTTCCTTTTTTTCCATGCTTATACCTTCCAGTTTAATTTAAATACCATGTAGTCTAGTATATAAACCAATAAGTTGATTTTGTCAAGTCGCGAACCTCCGGAAGCTTGCCAATCCCCGCGGCTAGGAAGTAAAATAATAGTGACGACCACGCCGGCCATGAGAGAGAAACATTGCGGCTCTGTCCTTGTTGGCCTTCCCTCTCTGGCGCTTGTTCTCCTCTCTGTCCTGCCCATCCCTTTTGGGGCGTCTTCCATGACCCCGCAGCAGACTCCGCTGTGGTGGGAGATCAGCATCGTCCTGAAGACAGACGGCGAATACAAGCTGGAAGGAAAAGAGTCGGACTGCCAAGGGAACTATTCCTTTCTCATTCACTGGAAGGGCTGTCTAGAGAAGGACGATCACGATTATCTTCTTTACTACGTCGACTCCCAGCTCTCTGATTGGAAAGCTCAGGAGACCGTCTCGTCTCCCCAAACCACGACGACACTGACCACCCGCGACATCAAAAAGAAGCCTTCGTTTAGTTTGAAGTACATCCTCCGAAGGGACACGAACCTCTCTCTCAATTTTCTGGTCAAAGGGATCGTCGTCCCTCAGAACGGAGGCGAAGACGTTTTCTTTCTTTTCTTCCCATCGTCCGAGGAAAACGGACAGCACGACAATCAGGTCGACTATAATGCCTGCGTCGTCGAGGGCTCGAACGGCGTATCCCTGAAAGAGGCCGAAATCTACGCCGGGCCAGTCACAAGGAACTATGCCTGGACCTGGAACCACCGGCAACGGCAGCTCAGACAGCAGCTGCCCGTCTTGACTTCCCAGTCCCACCGGACTAGCGTATCGCTCTCCATTATCCCCCACTACACCCGGCCGCAATAAGAAAATTGGCACCCCTTTCCCAGAATTGTTTCAGGCGCGAGGGTGGTATCGTTCATAAACTTGGCGGAGTCTTTCCCGGCTGACATGGGTATATATCTGGGTGGTTGTGATCTGGCTGTGTCCGAGCATCAGCTGGACCGAACGCAGGTCCGCTCCCCTCTCCAGAAGATGCGTGGCGAATGTGTGGCGGAGGGTGTGGGGGCTGATCTTGGAGGACAGCCCGGCTTTGTGGGCATATTCCCGCAGCATCTTCCAGAATCCTTGCCGCGTAAACGCCTCTCCCAGGCGCGTAAGGAACAAGGCCTCTGCCGGCTTTTTTTGAAGTCGCGGACGGGCTTCCGCAAGATATCTCCTGGTCACCGCAGCCGCCGACTTGCCCAGCGGGACGATCCTCTCCTTTCCGCCTTTGCCACGGCAGACCAAATAGCCATCGTCCAGGTTGATGTCCTTCGGTCTGAGCTGGACGAGCTCCGAGACACGGAGGCCTGTTGCATAGAGGACCTCGAGCATCGCCTTGTCGCGGAGGCCGTGAAAGTCCTTGTCGTCAGGCTGGCCGAGAAGCTCTTCCACCTCCTGGACCGTCAAGAATTTGGGCAAGTTCATCCATAGCTTGGGCGAAGACAGGTTGGCCGTGGGGTCCTTTTTGGCCAGCCCATCGAGGAGCAGGAACCTGTAAAACGACTTCAGCGCCGAGATGAGCCTGGCCTGGGAGCGCGGTTGTAGTCCGGCCAGGCTCTGGTCGTGGATGAACCGAACCAAGTCTTCCTCGCCGGCCCGCGTCCAAGTAATTTTTTCCTTTTTTAGAAAAAGCCGGTATTTCTCGAGGTCCCGGCTGTAAGAGAGAATCGTGTTGGCCGAGAGCCCTTTTTCCACAGAAAGATAATCAAGGAAAAGCTTCAGGACGTCCTCGGCGGAAGGGCGAGGGTTTTTCATACGAGAAAAGGATTCGATTCTGTTTCCTCGCCGACCGAAGTCAGGGGACCGTGGCCGGGAAGGACGATGGTATCGGGAGGAAGCGTAAGGATCTTTTCTTTGATCGATTTTTCCAGGTCCTTGGTTGAACCCCCGGGAAGGTCGGTCCGCCCGACTCCCCCGAAGAAGAGCGTATCCCCGGAAAAAAGGATCCCATCGCCAAGAAGGCTGACGCTGCCCGGCGTGTGGCCCGGAGTGTGAACAACGCGGAGGCTGGATTTTCCAAACTGAATCGTCTCCCCGTCCTTGAGGAGGCGGTCGGCCGGAGGCGATTCCTTGGCGCCAAGAAAGAAGCTCAGCTCGAATTCCTGGATTTTCTCTAACAGGAGACTATCAAGGGAATGAATGCAGAGCGGGACATCGAACTTGTCTTTGACGTCCTTGTTGGCTCCGATATGGTCAATATGGCCGTGGGTGTTGAGGATGACCACCGGCTTGAGTTCGAATTCGACGATCAGCGGGAATATCCTCTCCGCTTCAGCGCCCGGGTCGATGACCGCGCACTCCAGAGTCTCTTGGCAATAGACAAGATAGCAGTTTGTGTCCAGGGGCCCCACCACGACAAGCTTGTAGTCTATCATCCAAATCTTGTTTTCTATCATAAATCGAACTCCAGCTC
>CAZOKP010000008.1:0-57254 GCA_964580435.1 uncultured Eubacteriales bacterium | reverse complement strand
GCTTGATCCAGAAAGCAGCGCGGGTTCCGCCGGCGACTTCAAGAATTTGTTTTTATCTGGACGAGCTTCACGTAAACCTTGTCTAAGTTTTTTTCGTAGGATATAATAGAAGTTATAAAGGAGGTGTTCTATTGAAAGAAAGATGCTTGATTTTTTCTCTCCTGGGTTTGTTTCTCTTTTCCCTGGCTTATGCCGGCACGCAAGCTGAAAAGAAGCCTCAGCCTCAGCCCAAGGCTCCACTGCCCATGTACCAGCTTGCCGACGCCATGGGCCAGCGGCTCGCGAGCAACCTCCAGGTGAAAACTATTGTCGGCAACCCGATGAGAATCGGCAAAATCACGCTTATTCCCATCATGATGATCGACATTGGGTTCGGCGGCGGAGGGGGCGGAGCGCCTCAAAACCCGGACCTGGGGGGCAAGGGTTTCTTCATGAGCGGGGAAGCCAAGCCGATCGGGTTCGTTGTGATCACCAAAGAGGGGACGAAATTCATCAGCGTGGGAAAAATCCCCGCTAAGTGAGGAGGCGGACATGAACATCAAACGCCATCTGATCATCTTTTTAGCAGCTATCATTGTCCTTCCCGCGATATCTGGAGCTCAGGCGCAAACTCCGCTGGAACAGCCCCTGGCAGATTTTGACAAGCTCATCTCGAACTTGAGAGTCGGAGCCCTCGTCGGGGAGCCCATCCAGGTCGGAGACACAACCATCATCCCGTTTGCCAAGATTTCCTTTGGCCTGGGCGCAGGCGGAGCCATGATGGCTTTCGGCGGAGGAATGGGCGGAAAGACGATTCCGCTGGGAGTCCTGATCATTGAAGGAGAAAACGTCCGGGTCGAGCTTTTCCCTCAGGAAGAAAAAAAGCCGTCCCTTCTCATAGAAATGCTGCCCGTCATCTTGAAGATGCTCCCGCAAATCATGGGCGACAAATTTTCCTCGGCGCCCAAGCCCAAGCCTGGCGAGAGCAAGACGGGAGGAAAACCGGCCGCGCCTCCGGCAAACGCGTCCCTGGACCAGGTCAAGAAACTTTTTGAGCAGGAAAAATATGCAGAAGCCCTGGAAATGGCCGACTCTCTCGTTGTCCAAGACCCCAATAACGCCGAGTTCCACGCCTGGAAGGGCCACATCATGGGCCGCCTGACTCAGGGAAATCCCATGGACATGATGAAATACGGCATGGGGGCGATGCAGGAGTATGAGGCAGCCCTGGCGATAGACCCCGATAACGCCGACGCTCACTTCGGCCGGGGAGTGGGACGCCTCATGGCGCCTCCCGGATTCGGGGGAGACCTTGACGGCGCCATCCAGGACCTCGAATTTGCCTGCGCCAAGAATCCCTTCCCCGAAGCCTGGTATCAACTGGGCGAGGCCTATAAAAGAAAGGGCTTGAACGACAAAGCCAAGGGAGCCTACAAGAAAGCCCTTGAACTCGACCCCAAAAACCAGGACGCTGCCAAGGCTCTGGCCGAATTGAAGTAAGTTACCGCTCGCTTGTCCCGGCCCCGCTGAGGCCGCAAGATTATTGTTCTTTTCGCTACAATAGCCCGTTTATTTCTTTATTGAGCCGGTCGAAGAACCCTACCATAAACGTATGCCTTTCTGCGGCGATCCTCTTTCCCTCCCTTGTGAACATCCTGTCCTTAATCCGACTCAATTTTACCGAAAATTCCCTGTAGGCCGTGTCTTCGTTCGTGTAAGGTCTTGTTTTTTTGACATCGATTCCGGGGTTGTGGAGTTTCGCTCCGATCTCACCGGCAAACAAAAACGCCCGGCCAATCCCCACGGCGCCGATGGAATCCAGCTTATCGGCATCGAAAAGGACCATGGCTTCCAGCGATTTCGGAATGCTTTTCCCCCTGAAGCGATGCGTCCTGATACAATGGCTGACCCTGGCGATTTGCTCTTTATCGAGAAGATGTTTCTCCAATATCCTTCTGGCCAGGTCCGCTCCTCGCCGCGAGTGACACACCTTCCCTATGGACTTGTCTTCCTGTTCTCTTCCTATATCGTGAAGGATTGCGGCAAGCCGCAATACGTCAAGATCCGCCTTTTCCTTATTGCCAATGCGCAGGCAGAGCTCGTAGACCCTTTCCGTGTGGTCCCAGCCATGGCTGCCCCGAGCGCCCAAGGAGTGGGCCTTGGCGTCCGCTTTGATCCTCTCAAGAAGGTCTTCGCTGAGGCGGACTTTTTTGGGGGTTTTTCTGCTGCTCGTCATCTCTTGTTCCGCTCCATTATATAATTTGGCTGAGGTTTTTCCTATATTCTCTTGGGGCTGGAAGATCTCATCGCCGAGTGCAGAAAAAAGCAGAATTGTCTTCTCCCCCCGAGTCCTCCAGCGCGCCTAGGGATACAAAGGCGCCTATATTGCGGCATTCACATCAGGTTTTTGGACTGGCGAATCCCAAGCTCGAGCCGGGAAGCATTTCCAACTCCGTGATAGTCCTATGGTGATAAAAGGGGAGGGTGGCGTGGTTCGGGGGCCCCCCGCCGCCCCGAGCGTTTGATGCCCCGGTCTTTGGCTCTGAGAACAACATGATTGACCGCGAGGGCGCCGGGGGTGAACCGCGACAGGACCCGCCCTCATCACATCATCATAGAAGATGCAATCCTCGAGCTTCATCGATTTGCCAAGCGCTCTCGCCTGTGGTAAAAAGATGGAGACGGTTCGCCTGAAGAATCGTCCCCTTGATCATTTCGGTCGCCCGGAATCGGGGCGAAGTTCCGGGTCAAGGGCAGAACCTAAGCTCATGGAGGAGAACATGGACTGGGGGCTAGAAAACCGCCTTTCTCGAATCATCAAACCCGCCACCGGAAAAACGGTCATGCTGGCCGTAGACCACGGTTATTTTCTCGGGCCCACCTCAGGCCTCGAGACCCCGCGAAAAACAATCGAGCCGCTCCTTCCCTACGCCGATTCTCTTATGCTGACCAGGGGGGTGCTCAGGACCTCAATTCCCCCGGAAGCCGATATTCCGATCGTCCTCAGAGTTTCAGGAGGCACAAGCATCCTGAGCGAGCTTTCCAATGAGGGGATCACCACCTCTATGGAAGAAGCGATCCGCCTGAACGTCGCGGCCGTCGCCCTCTCTATTTTTGTCGGCGCCCCTCATGAAAAAGAAACCCTGCTCTCCCTCTCCCAGCTTGTCAACGAAGCCGAAAGGTACGGAATCGCCGTGCTGGCCGTCACCGCCGTCGGCAAAGATATGGTCCGGGACGCGCGCTATCTCAGCCTGGCCTGCCGGATCGCCGCCGAACTGGGCGCCCACTTTGTCAAAACCTATTACTGCGATGGATTCGACGAAGTCGTCGGAACCTGCCCGGTGCCAGTGGTCATCGCGGGCGGCAAGAAAACGCCGGAGAAGGAGGCTCTCGAGCTTGCCTGGAAGGCGGTGCGGCATGGTGCTCGCGGCGTGGACATGGGCCGAAATATTTTCCAATCCGAAGCCCCCATCGCCATGATCAAGGCCGTCCGGGCCGTTGTCCATGAAGGCAAAGCGGCGGCCGAGGCGTATACCCTTTTCCTCGGCGAAAAAGGGAAAAAGCGGAAGTAAGACCGGAGCGGAACAAGATAAAAACGAGGTGCGCATGCGCGTAGCCGTGTATTACAGCAATAACGATATCCGCATTGAGGATAGGCCTTGCCCTCGGATCGGGCCCGATGAGCTCCTCGTCAAGGTCATGGCCTCGAGCATCTGCGGAAGCGACGTCCTCGAATGGTACAGGGTCAAAAAAGCACCGCGGGTCCTCGGGCACGAAATCGCCGGAGAAGTCGTCGAGGCGGGCGAGCGGGTCAAAAAATTCAAGGTCGGGGACAGGGTCACGGTCACTCATCACGTTCCCTGTAACACGTGCCATTACTGTCTCAGCGGACATCACACCGCCTGCGAGACTCTCCATACCACGAACTTCGACCCGGGAGGATTCGCGGAATACGTTCGCGTCCCCTGGATCAACGTCGACCGCGGCACCTTTATCCTTCCCGAGGAACTTACCTATGAGGAAGGGACTTTTGTCGAGCCCTTGGGCTGCGGGGTCCGAGGACAAAAAGTCGCGAAAATGAAGATCGGCCTGACCCTGCTTGTCCTGGGGAGCGGGGTTTCGGGAATCCTCCATATCAAGCTAGCGAGGGCGCTGGGGGTCGGG
Organism: uncultured Eubacteriales bacterium; assembly: GCA_964580435.1. Taxonomy (GTDB): domain Bacteria; phylum Acidobacteriota; class Aminicenantia; order Aminicenantales; family UBA8522; genus CAZKEW01. Next base: position 53,111 of record CAZOKP010000008.1, on the reverse strand, counting down.
AGGATCATCGCCACGGATATCTCGTCCTACCGCCGGGAGCTGGCCAGAAAATTCGGGGCCGACTTCGTCTTTAACGCTCCTGAGTTTGGGCCAGACCTGCTCAAGGGGGTCAACCAAGGCAGGCTGGCAGACAGAGTCATCGTCTGCACGGGGTCCCTTGCTGCCGCCCAGCAGGCCCTTGAGTTAGTGGACAGGGGTGGCGCCATCCTTTTCTTTGCGGTTCCCCACCCCGATGATCGGCTGGTCATACCGATCAACGAGTTCTGGCGAAACGACGTCACTCTGCTGACATCCTATGCGGCTAATGGCGATGACCTTACTGCAACGATCGAATTACTAAGAAACAAAAGGGTCGTCGTAACGGACATGATCACCCATAGGCTACCGCTCAGTGAAACCGGCGCCGGTTTCAAGCTCATGGAGACGGCGGGCGAATCTCTGAAGATCATCATTGAGCCGCACAGCCCGGCCTCTTCAAGAGAACCTCACCCAAAAACTTAGGGCTGCTCAAGCCTTTTTTTAAATAAAGGAGGCGCACGTTGGGAGCAAAAAAAGGAGTCGGAGCGAACGCCGTCATCGTCCTGGCCATGCACGGCGTGCCGCCGCTCGATTTTCCCAAACCCGAGCTCGTCGAATTTATGGGCCTCCAGGCCAGGCTTGAATACACTCAGGGCGAAGAGGAGAGAGCGCTCCGGCTGCGCTACCAGGAATTGGAAGCGAAGATGCGGCCCTGGCCCCGCACGGTCCAGAATGACCCGTTTTATGCCGGCTCGCAGGACCTGGCGCGGCACCTCCGCCGGGAGACAGGGCTTGAAGTCGTGGTCGGGTTCAACGAGTTCTGCGCCCCGACTCTGGATGAGGCTCTCGACCAGGCTGCCGCCCGGAGCGCCGAAAAAATCATTGTCATAACGCCGATGATGACCCGCGGAGGCGGGCATTCCGCCGTGGATATCCCCGCAGCGATTCGCGAGGCCCAGCAGAGGCGTCCCCAAAAAAAATTTATTTACGCCTGGCCCTTTGCCTCCGAAGACATCGCCGGGTTCCTGGCCTCTCAGGTGGCGCGATTCCTCAAAACACCCTAACGTTTTGGGCAGAGGCGCTCGGCAAGGATCTGGGCCGTATGCTTGACCTCGATGTTCTCTTTTTCTCTCTCGCATCCACCCCGGATCTGCAGGAGACACCCGGGACAATCCAGGGCCACGACTTGCGCTTCGGCGCTCCGGATTGATTCGAGCTTCCCCTCGAGCAAGGATTCGGAAACCTCGGGATGTGAAACAGAATAACTCCCGGCAAACCCGCAGCAGGCATCCGGTTCTTCCATCTCCTGGAGTTTTTTTCCGAGGGCGATCTCGAGAATCTCCCTTGATTCCCGGCTGGCCCGGAGGACATGCTTATGATGGCAAGACTCATGATAAGTGACAGATTTCGGCGCAGGTTGGGATAAGAGCAATCCTTGGAGCCGGGACTTTTCTCTCTCCAGAAGAAACCGGCTGAAAGGGACGACCTTCTGAGCCAGCGTGTTGGCTTTCTCTGTTCGCAAAAGGTCCGGGCCGAGACGGGTTAACATCGTTGTGCAGGTCGGACAGAGCGTCAGCACGGCCTCAGCGTCTTCCAAGCCCGTCATGAGCTTTTGGAACGTCTTCCGCGCCGAACTTCGAAACCCGGAATTGGCCGCTGGGAAACCGCAGCAACAAGCCTCAGCCGGGCATGTGTCATAGCCAAGCCTGGTTAAGACACGCAAAGCGTCCAGCCCTACCTCGGGATAAAAATGTTCCACCAGGCATCCCCCGAAAAGGACAATTTTTGCGGCCCGTCCGCCGGCTTGCTCTGGGGGCGATGTTTCTCTCACTCGCTGAGTCAGAGATTTGGGGGCCGGCGCAGGCAGGGCGCGAAAGCGGTCGTATCTTCCGAGCGGCGGAGGCAAATTCTTGGCAAATCCTGCTTCCCGGGCAAGAAGCCGCCTGGACGCGCGGGCGGAAGAAAAAATGACCTGAGTCACGCCCGGGTGGGCCAGGACCCCGTCGAAGGCCAGCCTCTTCCAGAATGGTTTGCCCATCTCTTCGTTGAGCCGTTCTCTCAAGGCGATGACCAGGTCGGCGATTCGTATTTTTGTGGCGCAGAAGGCCTCGCAACGATGACAGCCCAGGCAGAAGTCCGCCAATTCGGCTGATTCTCTCAGCCCGTGAATCCAGGCAGTCAGCAAAGTGCCGATGCCTCCCATATAGATGTGGGCATATCTTTTCCCCCCCACCATTTGATAGACGGGGCAGACATTCAAGCAGGCGGAGCATTTGATACAGCGCAGGATCTCTCGGAAAACGGGATCCGCTAGGATCTCCGAACGATGGTTGTCGAGAAGGATCAAGTGAATATCTTGCCGCGGCGACGGCGCAATAAAAGAGACGTAGCTGGTGATAATCTGTCCGGTAGCATTCCGGGGCAGAACTTTGAGGAGGAGGAGAGCGTCCTTGGTTGTCGGCACAACTTTCTCGATGCTGGCAAGGACGATCCGGAGGGGCGGTATGCTAGAGACAATCCGCCCGTTTCCCTCGTTGGTTACAAGCATGAAGGAGCCGTTCTCGGCGATCAACGCGTTGGCTCCGGTGAGGCCGGCGCCCGCCCGAAAAATTTCCCGGCGCAGCTCATTCCGGGCGACCTCAACAAGGGCAGGGATATCGTCCGAGACACCCTTCCCCAGCCGACGGGAGAAGATCCGGGCCACGTCTTTTCGAGTCAGATGAATGGCGGGCATGACCATATGGGTGGGCGGCTCGCCAGCCAGCTGGATGATCCATTCCCCAAGGTCGGTTTCTCTGACCTCGATGCCTTTCTCGAACAGGTACTCATTCAGCCTTGTTTCCTCGCTGACCATGGATTTACTCTTGACGAGGAAGTGATCGCCGTGCGTCTTCAAGATTGAATAGACCAGCTGATTGGCCTCGGCGCTGTCGGCGGCACGGTGGACTTTGGCACCTTTTTCACAGGCTTTGGCCTCAAACTGAGCGCAGAGTTCCTGGCATTTCGAGAGAGCCCTGTCCTTGACCTCGGCCAGCTCCGTTCGCAGCCCCTCGAAATCCATTCCAGCAAAGGCGTTTTCCCTTTTCAGGAGATAGCTCTTGGAGAATCCCTTGAGAACGCGTCGGAGCTGCGGGTCAATTTTTTTCATGAGCTCAAGAGGCCTGGCCTTCATAGAGCAGGATAACGAGGCGGCTCGGCCCGTGAACGCCGAGGGAGAGCCGGCATTCGATGTCCGTTGTCCGGCTCGGCCCTGTCACCAGCGAAACCTGAGGCTCCTCGAAGGCCACTTCGGAAAGATGACGGGAAAGAACATCGGCAACGTCATCGAGGTCCTGGACGATCCGGCGTCTGTCCAAGAGGCAGAGGCATAACGGCGGGAGGGTCCAGACAATTTTTTCTTCGGCGTTCCGGTCCAGATGAACGAGTGTTCCGGTGCTGGAAACGCCATAATCCGCCCGGACCAAGCCCGCTCCTGCCGCAAGATAGTCTTCGCGCTTCCTTGGCTTCAAGAGAGGCCAGTTTTCTATTCCAACGGAAGGGAGCGAAATGTCCGGAGCGGCGGCGATGCCCGTGATATCCTGCTGTTTCAAAAAGTCTGAGACAAAGGCAAGAGCATTTCCAAGGTCAGACAATCTCACGGTCTCCCCGCCCGCGGCGGTGGCCTTGGCAATGAACTCTTCCTCGAAGCGGCCGGTCACCATTTTTTGGCCTTTTCAGGCTCCATGCGGCGGAGTTCCAAGCCCTGCTCGAAGGCGCCGATACGGTAGAGACAGATCTCGCGGACGGACGATGGATGATGCAGAACCTCGGAGAGAGATTGAGAGCCGACGGCCCAGACCCCTCCGCCTCTAACAATAACGACTTTGTAATCATGGAGCAGGCGGACGAGATCAGGAACCGTAGTTCGAGCTTCGACCACGGGAATGGCAAGATAGAGGAAGCCTCCTTCGGCATCGATGGGCACGACGCGTCGCAGCGGCTCCCTTTCTCCCGGATAAATGAAATGGGCCATGGCTTCGGCTTCGGGAACATAAGAGTGAATGATCGTTTGAAAATCGCTCTCTCCGTAAATCCGCTTGTGGATGGCCAGCTCCGCCGAATCGCCGCTCTGAACATCCAGCGGGACTTCGCGGAGCGGCCCGCCGATCTCCCGCGGCATCGACGCTTTGGGCGCATAGAGCATGACATTGACACCACGCACAGACATTGAGCCCGTGTGAAATGGAGAGAGCCGAGATTCGAAGATCCTGGCCCCCGCTTTGTGAAACTCTCGAAGGATTTCTTTTTCTTCGGGGAAATCGCAGATCTCGTCATCTTCGATCGTATAGGCGGGCGGCGGGGAAGAAAAAGAAGCCGCGGGATCGGCCTGGGTCCTTTTTCTTAAACCCGCGATATCAACGTTGAGCCTCCGCAAAAGGCGGACAATGTAAGCGGAAGTGTTGGCAATGCTGGCCAGGAAAAAGGCCTCCTTTAAAGTCCTGGCGCGGACGAAGGTTCCATGCGTCTGAATCACGGTAGCCGGATGATGGGCCAGGCGCTCGGGGATGATTTTTGCCATCTCGGCCGAACCGCTGGGAACCTGCACCCAATCCACAGGAATCGACCCTTCGAGGTAATAGTAACCGAGGGGATCGACAGGAATAAAGGGTGCAGGCAGGTTCGGTTTTTTCTCATCGTCGAGGGTGACGATCATCAAGTCCTTGGTATGGGCATGGATGGAAGCCCGCACCCCTTCAAGACCCAGGATGCCGGCGTGAATGTCCGTTTCAGAGGAAGCTTTATAATACCCAAAATCCGTCTCGGTCAGGGAGAGGAAGCAGAGTTGACTTGCGTCAAGGTCGCCCTTCTGCGAACCGGTGGCGGTGATAACGATCCATTCATTCCCCATCTCGTCCTTGTGCCGGATGGCCATGTTCCCGCTGTGGCTGTCCTGGATGTCATAGAGAAGGGAGACTCGGCCAACAGTCTGAAACAAACGCAGGACATTTTCATCAGATTTCCAAGTCTTTTTCGTCATTGCTCTCGCTTGTTGATCCTTAAAGATTGAAGCAGGCTCGGCGTCGGCTTTCCCTCCCCGTCCCAGCCGCGAGCCTGGTAGTAATCCCTTCTCATCCTTTCCTGGGCTTCCCGGGAGACGACTTTCTCCTCGCCGGCCACGATAATGGGCTCCCGGCTGAATCGGTCTGGCAGCATATCATCAGCGCGGGCCAGTCCCGCCTCGAGGTTGAAGAGCCTTTCCAAGGTCGAAATGCGATTAGCGATCTCCTCGAGTCTGGCCGTGGAAAAATCCAGCCCGGTCACGCCGCTCACCATCCTGGCCCAGGGATCTGTGGAAAAGGCATATCCGGTGAAGCGGCAGACGCCCAAGCTGTCCTGGATGATGCCGAGGTTGTGCAGATTTCTGATCCCGAGCGGAGATTGCAGCAAGCTGAATCTCGGGATCTCCTTGGCCCCTCCGAAAAAGGCCAGCGAGACGGCATAGCCGCCCTTCAGGTGGCAGGCGCCGGTCGGGCAGGTCATGTAGCCCAAAGCCTGCGTGAAGGATGCCCTGGGGTCATAAGCGGGAATTTCTTGTTTCTTTACTGTCATGGCGTATTCCGGATGGGAAAACGAGTCGGCGAGACGAAAAGAACCCTCAGCCAGCCTGTCTCCGATTCCCTGCCGGAGCGCAGTCCGCCGGACGACCTCCTCAAGAATGCCGCTGTTGCCGAAGCGGAGGTCGAGTCCGCCTGTATCCTTGGAGGTCATGATTCCACGTTCAAAAAGCTCCATGGCACAGGCCAGCGTCCCGCCAAAAGAAATCGTGTCCAGCCCCAGTTCATTGCACGCATAGTTGGCCCGGGTGATCGATTCCAGGTCATAGACATCGCAATCCGGGCCGATCATAACCACGGTCTCGTACTCCGGCCCCTCCCCTTTCCTGTCGCCGACGCGGGTGTGGCGCTGGCACGCGATGGGACAAAGATAACACCCCGCCGCTTTTTCAAGAAGCCTTTTAGCTAAGGTTTCCCCTGAGACTTTTTCGACATCTTCATCGCGATGCAAAGTGTCCTGAAAATTGCGGTGGGGAAGCATGTTGATGAGGTTGATGAGCTCCACGAGCCCGGCCGTTCCCAGCTCCCGGAGCAGGCGCTTGGTGGCCGGAGCCTGCTTGAGCAGATAAAAAGCCTGGTCCAAGCCCGATTGATATCTTTCCCTGTCCTGGACCTGGATCTTTTTCTGGCCGGAAACGCGAATGGCCTTGAGGTTCTTACTGCCGAGCACTGCGCCGCCGCCTCCTCTCCCGTAGGGTCTGTCTCTGTCGTTAAACACGGCCGCGAACCGAACTTTATTCTCTCCGGCAGGCCCGATGCACAGGATGCGGGGCCGAAGGCCCGGCTCGCTTCCTGCGGCCAGGGCCTCTGTCGTCTGATGAATATCCAATCCCCGGAGATTGTCGGCAGGCATGATCGCGGCTTTGTCAGGCTTGATATCCAGAATGACCGCAGCCGGCGCCTTTCCTTTGATCACCAGGACATCAAAACCTGTGGCCTTAAAGACAGGCGCCCAGGTGCCGCCGCAGTTGGAACTGCCGATGAACCCGGTCAGGGGGGATTTGAAGACCATATGGCCTCGGCCGGCAGTAGGAGCGTTTGTCCCGATGAGGGGGGAGGTGGCGATCACAAAGACGTTATCCGGCCCCAGCGGGTCGCAGCCCGGGTTGACACGGTCATAGAAAACTCGAGCCGCCAGCCCCCTCCCACCGAGGTAATCGACAGCTTGCTCCGGGTCTAACGGGACAGTGTCAATCCTTCCATCGGAGAGGTCGACTTCGAGAATCTTGCCATGATATCCGGGAGGAACAGCGTTCATTCCGTCTTGACGGCCTCGAGGGAGACTCCGAGAATAGCAAATCGAAGCCGTTCTGACAAGTCTTCCCGGCCGGAACCAACATCTCTGAGTTCCAGATATAAGGGTTTGAGAAGGGCTCGAGCGACCATCACGCGGAGATCAGCCTGAGAGTCCGTCTTTCGAGGGTAGCCGCAGGCCTCGTTCGGGCCAAGGCTCCGAGGATGGGTTTCCGATGTGATTTTGGAGGCGAATCTTGAGTCTCCAAAATAAAATAGATCAAACCTGGAGCCTTGGCCCGGAGGAGCCGAGAAAGAAGGGCTCTCAGGCCGTCGATCGGAGCGGGGAGCTGAGCCCTTTTCAAACCCCTTATTCAATCATTACAAATAAAAGAGTTTTGCTCCGACCGGAAAGGATTTTTACCCGCCGCCGAGATAAGGGAAGATGGCGATGATATCACCGTCTGCGAGAGGAGCAGCCAGGCCGCCCGATGATTGCACAGGCGTGCCGTTCTTCATGATGACCGTGTGGGGATTGAGTTTTTCTTCTTCGGCAAAGATCTGTTTCTCCCGCTCGGCCGTATCGCAGAGGGCCTTGAGGAGGTCGCGGAGACGAGATCCTTCAAGCAGACGGACCTCTTTTTCCCGTTCTCCGAAAAGATCGCGAAAATAGGCCAGGAACTTAACCTTGATCGTCAAGCCTTATGCTCCTTGCGGTCTCTTCCGCCGCCGCTGTCGGGACAATCCGCCCTCCTGCTGCCTTTCCCAGCGTTTCCATTCTTTTTCCTCTCCCATGTCCTTCACTCGACACTTAGCGATTTCTGAATTTTTTCCCGCAGCAAAGCGGGGGTATCCCGGTCTTCGATATCAAGAACCTGGAATGGAACCGCCTTCAAGCGATCCCGAAATTCTGCGAGGACACTTCGCCGCACGACCAGAAGACAGCGGAGAGCCGGATTGAAGAGGACTGATTGAAGCGCGGGCCATATTCCCCTTCCCTGAATTTCCAGAGGACCGGCTTCATCAATGATGAGAAGATCATTTCGGCGACAGCGAAGAATCATTTTTTTGGCCGCTTTCAGAGCTTCGGGGATAAAACAAAACGGGCCGACCTTCTCTCTGTTCGCGGCGCCCTCTCTCCGGAGATAAGGCAATGTTCTTTTTCTCTTCAGGTCAAAAAGATCATACCCGATGAGCTCTCCGTCTTTATGAACGGCCAGGCTCAAAAAACCGTCCAGCCCGAGCTTCCGGCCGCTCCATTCTCGAATAAGTTTTCGGAGGAGGCTTGTTTTCCCGGAATGAACCGGGCCCGTGAGCACGAAGATCATGAGCCAAAGATAAAACAGAAAAGGAGAGAAGTCAAAAACAGGGCAAATCAGCGGAAAGCCCATCTCCCCTGCTTCATAACGGGCACGCTGCGGCCATCATAGGTTTCCGCGGTCACATCAACTTCGGAACTGCCGATCATAAGGTCATGGTGAAGGACGCTCTTATTAACCCCATTATTGCGCAATTCCTCCGGGGACATGGCAGGTCCGCCCAGGATGGTATTTGTATAACCCTCGCCCAGGGCTAGATGGCTACGGCGTTTTTCATCGACCAGGATCTCACGATAAACGGTATCCCCCGCGGCCAGAGGGCTGTCCATACTGACAAGGGCGATCTCGCCGACATAAAGAGACCCACCCTCTGAGTCCGTGGCCAGAAGGTCTCGAAACGCCCCAACGCCCAGGTTGGCCGTGAAATCAACCAGCCGACCGGCTGAAAATTGAAGCGAGAGATTACTGACCTCAACGCCTCCGGCTAATGTCGGCATGGTGATGCGAACAACTCCTTCGGTGGCAGCGGCCAACGGAGTGGTGAACACTTCGCCGATCGGGACATTGGCATAGAAGCGGGTGCCGTCAGGCGTCCATTTCCGGCCTCCCAGCCAGATGGCTTTGGGCGACAATTGGATACGGAGGTCTGTCCCTTCGCCTTCAAGATGAAGAGACCTGATGCTCGAGTCCTGAAGCCGTTGCCTGGCTCGCTCGAGCGATTCATCAAAAGCGAGAAAGGCTGCCTGGGGATCCTCTTGGTCAAGAAAGCAGAAGCGCGCGATATCCCGGGCTAGCTGCGTTCGAGCAGCTTGGGGAGCCTGTCCCGGATAGACCTGCTTTCCCCATTCTTCGGTCGGACCGGGGAGAAGGCAGCGCGGAATCAACCCGGCCATGATCCGGCGGCGATATTCTCCGACCGGCCGAAGCACCGACACATCGAGAATGCGGCGTTCATCCGGGTTCAGGCCGGCATAAAAACTGGGGTCCTCGGGTCCGGCAATCCTAACATAAGAAGCCCCGAGCCGCACGCTCTTCTGGCAGAGTTCATCCTGTTCCATCTGCATCTGCGCAATTGATTTTCGCGCCGGGTCAACGAGATGGACCATGATCTCGCCCGCACCGGAGCGCGCGAGCTCCTCGCCGATCGCATTCAGAAAGTCTGCGTGGGACTTGCCCGCCTGCACGAACACCGGCTGGCCCGGCTTGAGCCCAAGATAAAGGCCAGGAAGGAGCTTTGCCAGCTGCATTATGACAGCGCTAATTTCGTTCATGGATTCCTATACTTCGAGTCAAATTTATATTCCCAGGTGCTGAATTCTGTCAATACAATTATTGCCCGGATGGAGATGCCTTTCTAAGCGATGATTGAACAGGGGATTTGAAAAGACCTGTACTCCTCGTTCTATCCGGCGTCCTAGGACAAGAATCTCCTTGATAGGTTTTGCAAGCTCAGCGAGAAGGAGAGTGATCCTCTGGATTCTTACCGAACAGCCACTCTCGAATCCCGGCCTGTAAATTTCACGGGCCGGCCTGTCGGAGCGTTGGCGGAAATGCCCGTCACAGCAATGCTCGTTTCTCCCTGAGCCGCTGCTTCACAGACAAGGACAGCCAGGCTTCCTCCTCCCTTGAAGCCTCGATTGATCTGAGGGCTTGAGAACCCGATGGTGCAGCTCCCTCCGGAATTGTCCACATTCTTCAGGAATGGGACCTTCTCCCCCATTTGCCGGGTCAGGTCGCCCTCGATAACGTCCTTGAGTTTGATGACCTGGGGGTTGAAGCTCAAATTCAGGGACAGGTTGCCGACTTCCTGCTGGGTCCTTAAGTTGACGCTGACCCGAAATTCCCTGCCTTGAGGGACCTCAAAATTGGCTGGATCAAGGGAGATTTGGCTTTCTCCCGCCTCCTCTCTGGGCTCTTCCCCCGCCCCTTCTTCTACCGCCGTTGCCGCCTCTCTTTCCGTAATTTCCTCCGGCATGGGCCCCTCTTCTCCGAGACTGCGTTCTTCTTTCCCTATTGTGCTTACGCCCTCGAGCTGGATCCAAAGCGGCTTGTCATCCTCGGGCGTTCGAGGAATAGAGCGGATGATATAGGGTGTAATAGTCATGATGAGTTCAGTCTTATCGATCGTCTGGTCAGTCAGGCCAAAAAGGCTGCCAAGAAGCGGGATGCTCGTGAGTCCGGCGATGCCGCGGAGAGATTTTCTCTCTTCATCTCTTAAGAGGCCGGCCAAAAGGTTCGTCTCTCCATCCTTGAGCCTGAGGGTGTTCTTGACTTTTCGGGTGCCGATGATAGGAATGTCCGCAAACCCGGCGCCAGAGATATTGGTGATCTCCAGTTCGATCTCCAGAGTGACTTCGCCCTCGATGTGAATCTTCGGTTTAATCTTGATTTTGAACCCGACATCCTGGTACGTAAAGGATGTCACAGGCTGCTGATTGACACCCCCCGCCGCAATGGGAGTAAAAGTCGTTTGAGGAATGGGCACCTGCTGCCCGATCATCGCGTCGATTTCCTCATCGCTTACCCCCCGGAGCCTCGGCTGCGCCAGAACTTTGGTATCGGCATCAGATGCCAGAAACCTGATGTAAGACGTGGGCAGGGTGATTTGATAGCTGCTCGCTGCCCCCAGGTCGACCTCCCCCAGGTTATACCAACCTGCGTTGGCCTCACCTTCAACAGCCCCAGGTCCGGCGTATCTGAAACCTACGGCCTTTTCTATATCCAGCCCGATCTGCCTTAATTTCTGGCGGGAAACTTCCATAATCTCAAGGTCAATGATGATCTCTCCCTTGGGCTTGTCCCATTTTCTGATCAGTTCGGCGGCCAATTCGAGGTTTGCCGGCGTATCTCTCACCGTGACCGTGTTGAGGTTCTTATCCACAAAGATATTGGGGGCGCGGTATTGAGTCCGGAGCATCTGCTGGAGGGCGGCAAAGATATCCTGGGCGTTGATATTGGACAGGTAAAAAACCATGATGGCGTTCTGCTCGTACTGGATTCTCTTGACCGGCTGGTCGGGAACGATGATGATCGTTTTCTCGTCGATCACCCGATAAAAATTCTTGCTGGCGAGGCAGAGATAGCCTACCGCTTCTTCGAATTTTTTCCCCGAAAGGTCGATGGAGAGGGGCATATCCTTGAAGAGTTCGTCAAAAATGATGTTGACCTGGGCATGTTTTCCAAGAGCCTGGAAAATCGAGCGCAGGCTGGCTTCGGTGAATTTGAGCTCGATCTTTTCAGCCCCCACCTTCAGCTTGACCGGATACTCCAGCTTCTCCATTTTCAGCTCTTCTTTTGGGGCGGGCTCTTGAAGAGAACGCCGCATTTCCTCAAGGATGGCTCTATTGGAAGGATCATAGGAAAGCGCCTTCTGGTACTCCTTGGCCGCGTCGTCTTTCTTCCCTTCTGAATAGAGCTTTCTCGCTCCCTGGAGATGAGACAGGCTGGCGGAAAGCCTCACTCGGGTTAGGGACAGCTTGTAGGTATAATCCTTGGGATTTTCGGCGATCGCTTTCTCGTAGTAGCTGATGGCCTCATCCCAGTTCCTGTTCACCTCAGCCTGGGCACCGAGGTTGTAATAGTGAGGGCCGAAGCTCGCACAGCCCCAGAACGAAAGCGCCGTTATAATTAATATCAAACTGCGTTTTCTCATCCTCATTCTCCTTCTAAGGAAAATTTCCTTGTCGTGGAGTCGGGCATGATGACTTCCAACTCCTGGGGAGAGATCTTTCCGATCCTCATGCCCTCAAACACTACTTCTCCTTCCACCACGGCCATCGGCTGACCTTCCAGGATGATCAAGGCGGTTATTTTTTGTGATGACTTGGTATACTCGATGAACCCGATATACCGGAGATTGATATTCATGAGCGGGGGAGCCTGAGCCTCTTCCCCTTGAGTCTCAACCTGTTCTGCCGTAACAGCCGAGGGAGGCCCCTCAATGATCGCTCGCACCGGTGTTCCGGAAGATGTCCCCGGAGAAAAAATATTCCTTTTGGAGACGCCGACCGCGCCTCTCTGGACCTGGAGCAAGTCCATCCTGATAAGGCCCGCTTTTTGCTTTTCCGCAGAGGACTTTGGGGCCGACGGTTCAGCAGCCGCGCCTGCGGAAACTCTGCCAATCCAGAAAAAAGTCAAGACGACGGCCAAAATCTTAGATGCTCTCATAGTATCCCGCCAGAATAATCCTGAGTTCGAGGACGCTTCCGCCGGCACTGACCTTCATAAAGTCGATTTTCTCGAGGAGAAGGAATTTTGAAAACCTTTCGATCGTGTCTAAGAATCTCTTGAGAATGAGATAAGACCCGGTAAAAGTAAAAGTGACATTGATCCTTTTAAAGCTCCCCTTTTCCAGATTCGCATAGTTGTACCTGATGGAACGCGCGGCAATTCCGGATTCGGCCAAGATCTTCTGGAGGTCGACCCGGAGTTCGTTGACGCCCTCATTCTCTTTAAAAAAATATGTTTTTTTCAATTCGACCATATCCCGGTAAGCCTCTTCCCATCTCGCCCATTCTTCGGCGCTGGCGTTCCGGGACTTGGCGGCTTCGGAGGCGACTTTTTCCCTGACCTGAAGCTCGCTCTTCAGGTCAAGATACCCGCGCCGCTGACCCAGGGAGACGAGAAAGAAAAAGGCCAGGACAAAAAGGAGCGAAAGGACAAGCAGGCGAAGAAGCCTTCTCTCGTTTTCGTTCAAAACGCTAAATATTTCTTTCATAGCTGACCGTGATTTCCGAAGTCAGTTGTCCCTGTTCATTTCTTTCTTCGCTTTCCACCCGGGGCGGGCCGAAGTTCTGGGCCTGGAGATTACTGATCAGCTTGAGGAGGTCATCCAGGCTCTGCGAGACTACCTTGAAGCGAACCTGGACTCGGGAGTCGTCGACGAGTGTGGGGGCCAGAGAAAGGATATAGCTAGAACCGGGCAGGCAATCCTCGAGCCTGGAGAAAAATCCGGTCCAGGAAAAGCTCTTTTTCAGGATAATGCTGTTGATTAGGTCGACTTTTTCTTTGTCCTTCTTGGCGGCCTCTTTATTCTTGGCTGCAAGACGTGTTCTCTCTTTCTGGTCCGCAAGGACGGCCCCATTGACTTTTTCGAGAGAGATTTTGACCGCTCTCTTCTTCACGTTGAAACGGAAAAAAACGATGCCAGAGAGAAGGGCTAAAACAAGAAGTGCCGTCCCAACAAGGCCTCCTAGAAGAAAGAAGAGCCTTCTGTTGCGCAAAGGAGAGGTCGCCAAATTCAGACTAATTCGTTTCATGGAATCTGCCCGGCTAGGGGCGCGAGGATCGGTCTATCCGAAGCCCGAACCTCAGCCAGGAGGGAGGACTCGACCGGCCTGATGGCCAAAGAGAACCTGTTTGTCAGTTTAGAAATGACCTCCTCCTGCCCCACGCTTAAACTCGAGCGCAGCCAGAGAGAATGGACCCTCCGCTTTTCTCTGTCTTCGATGAAATGCACCGTATTCTCGATTTCTTTTATAACCATCTCGATTTTCTGCCCCGCCTGAATCAGACTTTGAGGTTCAATGGCAAAGGGCTTAAAACGATAGAGCATCAGTTCAGATTGCGTGACGGCCACAAGACTGACGGAATCCTCCTCGATGTTAGCCGCCAGGAAGTCTTTCTCCTTTTCCCAATCGACCAGGTTGAGAAGGCTCAGAGTCGGGCTCGTCATGATCCCGACTTCGAGGTCGAGGCTGGCAAATAAATCCTCATATTCCTGGAGAACCGCTGTTTTGGCCAAGGAAACGAGGACCTTGACCGAAGAGCTTGAGGTCATGACCTGATAAGAAAGGCGGTTCTCTTCTGGCAGAACGGGCATTTGTTTCTTGATGCGCCAGCGGAGGAGCTTCTCTCTTTCCCGCTCCGAAGGAGGGAATGACTCAAAGGAAAGGACGAAAATTTTGTAGCAGGCTTCCGGGATAAGGCAAGCCGCTGTTTCTCCGGAAAAATGAATTCCTTTCAGTCCTTTTTTTATGAGGCCGGAAAGAGTGGCGGCATCGGACAGATTCTTGCGGTCGAAATGCGGCTCGACAAGTCCTGCGGGCAAAGTCAAGGTCGCAGACTGTTTGACCGTCCTCTCCTTGACCGCGAGATGGATCGCGCTGATATAGAAGGAAGACAGTTGCAGGACCACCTGGGGACAGGGGGGAGCCGTCAGGTAATTTTTGATCTTTTCTATAAGTTGAGCCATGCTTTCATTCGACAAAAGTCACTTTGTTTAACTCTTTCAGACTCGTTACCCCCCCGAGCACTTTCTCCAGACCCACTTCCCTCAGGAATACGATGCCCTCTTCCTTGGCCCTTTTTTTCACCTCCGAGAGCGGTTTCCTCACCAATATCATTTCCCTGATCATGTCGGACAATTCCAGGAGCTCGGCAATGGCCGTTCTCCCCTGATAGCCGGTGAAGCTGCAATGGGAACAGCCGCGGGCCTCATAGAATATCTGTTTTCTGTAGAGTTCCGGCGCCAGGCCGGATTCAAGGAGCAGGTTGTCCCTGTATTTGACTGCATCCTTGCATTTGGGGCAGAGGACTCTCACTAGGCGTTGGGCCAGGATGCAGTTCAGGGCTGAGATGAAACTGTAAGGGTCTACCTGCATGTGGAGGAAACGACCGATGACATCGAAGACGTTGTTGGCATGGACGGTGGTAAAGACAAGATGGCCGGTCAAAGCGGACTGGATGGCGATCTGGGCCGTCTCCGGGTCTCTGATCTCCCCCACCATGATCTTGTCGGGGTCATGCCTCAGAATGGACCTCAGTCCCCGGGCAAAGGTGAGCCCCTTTTTCTCGTTCACGGGAATCTGGGTGATGCCATCGATCTGGTACTCGACCGGGTCTTCGATCGTGATGATCTTATCCTCCGGCGATTTGATCTCCGTCAGAGCCGCGTACAAGGAAGTCGTCTTCCCGCTTCCCGTCGGCCCCGTGACGAGGATCATCCCGTAGGGCTGGGTGATGTAGCGCCGAAATTTTCGAAGAACATTGTCGGAAAAACCGAGCAGGTCCATCTTCAGCTCGGAGATGGCCTCGGTGATCATCTCCTTATCGAGGATGCGGATGACCGCGTCCTCGCCATAGATGCTCGGCATGATGGACACGCGGAAATCTATGGTCTTGTCCTTGATCTTGAGCCGGAATCGCCCATCTTGGGGGACGCGTCGTTCGGCGATGTCCAGGTCGGACATGACCTTGATGCGGGAGATGATCGGCGACTGGAACTTTTTATCAATGGGCTCCAGGGCCTCATTGAGGACGCCGTCGATGCGGTACTTGATCTTGACCCCGTCTTCTCTGGATTCCACGTGGATATCGCTGGCCCTCTTCTGCACGGCCGTAAAAATGATGGTGTTAACCAATTTGATGATCGAGCCATCCTGGTCGGCCAGCTTCTCCAGCGAAATGACCTCTTCTTCTTCTCCGCTTTCTTTCTCGACCACCTGGACGATAAAACCTTCCGTGGCATCCTTAAGGACCTGGAGGGCTGTTTCACTCTTGCGTAAGGCTTCCTGAATGGCCCACTTGGAAGCGGCATAAACCTGGACTTTTTTTCCCAGATAAGACTCGATCGAATCGATCGTCCCTATATCCGAAGGGTCGGCGATGGCAATCTTGAGGGAATTGTCATTCTCCTCCAGCGGAATGAAATTGGCCCGGTACAGGAACTCCGGAGGGAAAGACTGAACCAGGTCCCGGTTGACAGCGTGAGCGGAAAGATCGATATAAGGGACGTTGTATCTTTCCGCCAGTTTCTTGGTTTCCGTTTCTTCTGTTGGGCTGATTCTTTTGGCGTCTTCTTTCTTCATGTCTATCTTGTCACTCTAATGATGTTAAAGATGGGAAGATACACGGCCAGTAGCATCAGGGCTACGAGAAGCCCCATAAAGATGATGATGACCGGCTCTATAAGCGAAACGAACGTGTCAATCCTCGCTCGTATCTTTTCGTTATAGACATCGGCGACTTCCCTGAGCATTCCGTGCAAATTGGCCGAACTTTCTCCAATGCGCACCATATCGATGGCCAAGTGGCTGAAAAAGCCTGCCTTGCTTAAGGAGTCAGAAAGACTCCCCCCGTTCCTGATGTCATCCGGAACATGGCGCGTACGCTGGACGAGAAACCTATTGGGGACGGCCTGAGAGGCGATGGGAAGAGCGGGAAGCAAGGTGATGCCCGCCTCCAAGAGAAGGCCGAGAGTCCGGCTAAAGAGGGAAATGGCCGTTTCCGTCCAGATCGTCCGGGCATAGGGAATCTTGAGTTTGAGCCGATTCAGGATAATGTTCGTTTTTTCGTTCTTTTTGAGTTGCATAACGACCAGGACAAGGGCGATCGTCAGGACGAGAAGGTAGGGGGTCAGTCTTCTCAAAACTCCGGCAAGGCCGATGAGAACACGCGTTAGGCCCGGGAGCTGGGCCTCGAAATCTGCATAAAACCCGGAGAAGCGGGGCAAAATGAAATTGACCAGGACGGCCATCAGCGTCAGGGAGAAGACCAGAAGGAGGGTGGGATAGATGAGGGCGGCCCTGATCCGAGCCTTTGTCTGGGCGATCACTCTAGCGTAGTCGATATACCGTCCGATCAACACCGGCAAATTCCCGCTTTGTTCTCCGGCCAAAAGAGAAGCGGTATAAACCTTGCTGAAATTCTTCTCAAACGGGCCGAACGCTTCGGAAAGCGACTTCCCGCTCCGAATATCTGCCTCAACGTTCATCAGCATTTCTTTGAGATGGATATTCTTCGTCCGGCTGGCGATAAGCTCGATGCTTTTAAGGATGGGATAGCCCGCCCGGAGAAGTGCCATAAGCTCCTGATTAAACAGGATAAAGTCCTTGTCTTTGATTTTTTTCTCAAAAGGAAGGGCCGGGAAGGGCAATTTTTTCCACTCTTTCTTGATGGACAGAACGCAGAATCCCTCCGACTCGAAGTGTTTCCGGCATTCCTCGACTGAGGAGGCCAGAAAAGACTGGTTGCGGTAATGACCGTCTTCGGTGGCCAAGCGGCAGAGGAAATAAGGCATTTTATATGTAAACCGACTTGTTCGTCATTTTTGACCAAATGACACGTTCATATTAGGTTATCCACCTGGCATTGTCAAATAAGCCAAATCGGAACAATCTCCCTAAAACCAAACCTCCCCCTTTTAGTTTAGTCCATTCTGGCCCCTGGAAGTTGACAAAATATGGCGAAAGAACTATTTTAAAACTCTAATGAAGAAAAAGCTCCTCTTGGGGATGATCTTCGTTTTCCTGACTCCTCCTGCTTTTTTGTCCCGGTCTCAAGAAACCCAGCCCCCGGTAAAGACAAATCCTCCTCCCGAAACCGTCCCAGCTCCGCCCGAAGAATTTCCAGCCAAGCAACCGAAATACGATTATATGAGCTCTTTTTTTTCGAGAAGCACTAAGCCTTTGGGATTAAAAGAGGATCTCGCCCTGAAAAAACTGCTACGGCAAAGGGGGATCGTCTGGGCGGTCAGGACGAAAGTCAGGCACATCCTGGACTGAGAATGAGGTCCCAAGATTTTTTTCCTAGAATGATTCAATTTTTTGGATTTCCCCTCTATGAATAAACGAACCCTTCTATCCCTGGTCCTTATCTCCTTGTTCCTGACCCTCGGGGGGATCAATATCTATAAGAAAATTGTCTGGAAAGAGCCGACCGACGGGGCCGTTTGGACAGAGAAATCAGAGAGGTTCGTCGCCATAAGCGTCGAACTCAACGGGCCTGCCTATCTGGCCGGGATCAAAAAAGGAGATATCCTCTATTCCATCAACGACCTTCCCATAACCAACAAGATTGATATCGCCAAAAGTTATTGGGCCGCCGGGACGACCGGACAAAAAGTCAAATACCAGATCAGCCGGGAGGGAGAGCTCCTCTTTCCTTCCTTTTTCCTGGCGTTCAAAGGCTCCGAGCTGGCTTATTTCTACTTAGCTCTCATCGGACTGACCACTCTGATCATAGGCATCGTCGTTTTTTTCAATTCGAAAAAAACCTTTGCCATGCCCTACCTTTATTTCTATCTCCTTTGCTTTGTCCTCTATTCCCTTTATGTCTTTTCCCCGACAGGACAAATGGATTTTCTGGACAGCCTCTTTTATTGGCTGGACAAAATCGCCTTGCTCATCTTTCCGCCGCTCTTGCTCCACTTCTTCCTCATCTTCCCCCAGCGCAAAAAAATCGTCAAGGAGAAAGCATCATCGATCTACCTTCTCTACCTGCCCGGTTTTCTTCTCCTCTTGGTTAACCTGGTTCTGTATCTTCCGTTTTCCCGAGGCTGGGGTGACGGCGTGATTTTTTCCATCTACAGCGCTCTGGAAAGGCTGGAAATCCTCCATTTTGCTCTTTTTACAGTCATAACTCTATTAACCATTGTCTCGAGCCTCCGCCGGCCGATAAATCTCCTGGTCGCAAAGCAGCTCCGCTGGATCATCTCGGGTTTGGGGATTGGCTTCATCCCGTTTATCGCCTTCTACGTCTTCCCCTATGCTCTGGGACGCGTCCCTTCGCCGTTTGGTGAGCTGACCATTCTTTTTCAAGCCCTCATTCCTCTGACTTTTGCTTATTCTGTTTCCCGCTACAAGCTTATGGATTTTGAGGTGCTGCTTAAGAAGGCCGCCACCCTTATTTTTTCTTACTTCGTCCTGGCCTGCCTTTATATTGTCCTGAGCTCCCAGACTGAGATGTTCTCAGAGAATAAGCTCAACGTGCTCATCCTGGGGGTTCTGGCCATGATTCTCGGGGCGACGCTCTTTACGCCGTTGAAGAAGCTATTCTCGGCTCTTTTCGACCGATTCTTTTATAAACGAGCGTATAAATACCGGAAAACCCTTCTCTTCATCAGCAAAGAGCTCAGCCGGGAGAGAAATCTTCAGCGGCTCTCCCAGTCGCTCACCGACCTCATCGCCAATGCTCTCTCCCTCAAGAGCCTGGCCCTGCTCCTTTATCCGGAAGACGGAGGCCAGACGTTTCTCGTCTCCAGCTATAAAGGCGAATCCAGTACCTTCCCCCAAAAAATCACTCTTCATCCTCAGTTTTGTCAAAACCTCAAGCAGAAGGAGTTGATTTCTTTCGATTCCTTCTCTGACAGAAAAGAGCTTCAGATAGGCGCGGAAATCTCCTCAACGCTGGGGTTCGCCCATTTCCTGCCTCTCAAGGTCGAGGAAAAGCTGGTCGGCTGCCTGGCCATGGGGAAGAAGATCGACAACTCTTTTTTGAACAGCGAAGATTGGGAGTTACTGACGACCATATCCTCGCCGGTGAGTCTGGCCATTGAAAATGCCTCTCTCTACCAACAAGCGAGTATCCGGACCATAGAGCTCGAAAGGCTCAAGGATTACAGCGAGAACATTATCGAAAGCCTGACGGTCGGAGTCGCCGTGCTCGACCAGAAAGGAGCAGTCATCGGCTGGAACCGTGTCATGGAAAGAATTTTCTCCAAGAAAAAGCAGCAGGTCCTCGGGCAGGGGCTCAAGGACGTCCTCGGGCCAAAGAATTTTCTGGCCCTCTTCCCCACGGACATCCAGCAAGACTTTCGGCTTCTCAGCGAGATCACTCTGGAGATGCCGGAGGGAGAACAAAAGATCTTTGACATCGCCAAAACTCCTCTCCTCGATAACACGATGAATCCCTACGGAACGATTATCGTCTTCGAAGACATCACAGAGAAAATGCATCTCCAGCAGCAGCTGGTGACCTCGGAGAAGCTGGCCTCCATCGGGTTGCTCTCCGCAGGTGTGGCCCACGAGATCAACACTCCGCTGACCGGAATATCGAGCTACATCCAGCTCCTCCAAAAAAAGATTACCGATTCCCATTACGCCCAGATCCTTGGCAAAATCGAAGCCCAGACGGAGAGGGTCTCAAAGATCATCAAGAACCTTCTCAATTTCGCCCGCAATCCGTCGGAATCGGCCTTTCACAAGGTCAGTATTGTGGACAGCCTTCAAGAGATCATTTCTCTCATTGACTATAAACTGAAGGCGATGAACATCAAGCTGGAAATGGACGCAGCGCCGGTCAAGCTCATCTGGGCACAGAATGAAAGGCTGCAGCAGGTTTTCATCAATATCATACTTAACGCTTTGGACGCCATGCCTAAGGGGGGGACCTTGAAAATCGGCATCTTCGAGGAAGAGAATGATGTGGTGGTCAAGATTGCCGATACGGGCACAGGGATCAAAAAACAGCATCTCCCCCACATTTTCGACCCCTTCTTTACGACCAAGGGCATCGGCAAGGGAACAGGCCTCGGCTTGTCGATGTCCTACGCCATCATCAAGGAGCACGAAGGCCATATCGCCGTGGAAAGCGAGGCTGGGAAGGGAACGTGTTTCACTATTTTTATCCCAACCGACCTCGAGCTGAAAAAAATGAGGACCAAATCTTCTTATATCCGGAACTAAAATGCCAAACAAACGTACTATCCATGTCGTTGACGATGAGCCGATTATCCACGAGGTCCTGAGCCAGCTCTTGACCTCGGAAGGCTATGACGTGGAGCTTTCCTCGTCCGGCGAGGAGGCCCTCGAGAAGCATTCCTCGCAAGCGTACGACGTGATTCTTTTGGACCTCCTGATGCCCGGGCTCAACGGCATCGAAGTCCTCAAGGGCATCAAGAAAATAGACCCCCTGGCCAGCATCATTGTCATAACGGCCTACGCCTCTGTAGAATCCGCCATTGCCGCTATGAAAATGGGGGCTTACGACTATATTCAAAAGCCCTTCAAGCATGACGAACTGCTCCTGACGATCGAAAGAGCCCTGGAGCACAAGAGCCTGCAGGATGAAAATATCCGTCTCAAAGACGAGCTCACCCGAAAATTCGGGTTTGACAACATCATCGGCAAGAGCACTCCGATGCTTAGAATTTTCGAGTTGATCAAGGCCACGGCTCCCACGCGGAGCACGATCCTGGTTCAAGGCGAGAGCGGCACGGGCAAGGAGTTGGTGGCCCGGGCCATTCATCAGAACAGCGACCGGAGGAACTTCCGGTTTATCGTTGTCAACAGCGGTGCCCTTCCTTCGGACCTCCTCGAAAGCCACCTCTTCGGCCATGTGAAGGGAGCTTTTACCGGAGCTGTCAGTCAGAAAAAGGGGCTGTTTGAAGAAGCCGACAAGGGCAGCATCTTTTTCGATGAAATTTCCACGATCAGTCTGGAGACCCAGGCCAAGCTGCTGCGCGTGATGCAGGACAAAGAATTCATGCGGCTGGGCGGAACAAAGACCATCGTGGTGGACACGCGCATCATCGCCGCCACGAACGCCGACCTTGAAGAACTCATCGCTCAGAAGCGCTTTCGTCAAGACCTGTTCTACCGGCTGAATGTCATCAAGATCGAACTGCCCCCGCTGCGGGCGCGGAGGGAAGATATCCCCATCCTCGTCAGACATTTCGTGGACCTTTACAATCGGGAAAACGAGAAGAAAATCGAGGGGGTGACCGAAGATGTCATGGAGATTTTGGAGGGCTATGACTGGCCCGGAAATGTCCGGGAGCTGGAAAACCTCATCGAGCGGGCCATCGTCCTGACAAAATCGAGCCTGATCACTCGAAACAGTCTCCCTCCCTTTCTGCTGACGAATCAATCCGAAGGAGCGGAGCTCTCCACCCCCGAGAAAGGCGAAGACGACTTGACTTTCAAAAAGCAAACGCAAGGCTACCAGAAAAAGATCATCCTCAACGCTCTGAGGAAAGCGAAAGGCGTCCAGAAAAAAGCGGCCAAATCCTTGGGATTGAAGCCAACGACGCTTAATGAGATCATCAAGAGACTGAAGATCGACCTGAATAGTTTCTCTTGATGGGGTCAGCCCTTGACCAAGGTCAATTTCCCCGGAACGGCTTTATCCGGGTTGATCCTTATTTTTCCGACCCGACCCGAGAGGGGTATTTCAAATTCCTGAATTTTCTTCTCGATGATCAGCTTTTCTCGGTGAACAGCGCCCTTGTTCTTCTCTGCCCATTCCAGCCATAAGGGAAAAACAAAAACGTTGTTGTCCTGTTCCACCCTGACCTTGAGAACATCCCCGGCCTCTTTTTTCTGGACGAGATAGGTCACCCGAGCCTCCGGAAGGAAGTATGAGTCGAACCAGCCGGTGAAAAAGTCGTCCAGGTCTCTCCGCGAAATTTCTTCCATGACTTTCTTGAACTGGCCCGTTGTGGCCGCGGAATATTTATACCGCCCAAAGAATTTTTTGAGGCCGGCAAAAAATAGCTCGTCCCCCAAAAAGTCGCGGAGCATATTCAGGACGAGGGAGCTCTTGTCATAGATGATCGCCTGATAGGCTTCAAAGTCAAAAAAGCTGAGACGAGAGCCCAGGGTTATGGGGCCCCATTTGGTTTTCTTTTCCGCCCATTTCGAGAACTTCTTAAGAATGGAAGAAAAAGTCCCGCCGCTATGTTCCGTTTGCAGGAACAGAGCCGAGGAGAATTGCGCCAATCCCTCGCTGAGCCACTGGTCCCTGTAAGTGGCCCAGGTCACCCCTTGACCCCACCATTGATGGGCGATTTCGTGCGCCAGAAAATATTCTTTCCATTGAGCCAGGTCCACCGGGTTGTTCTTGTCCATGACAAGGTTCGTTTGAGGCCTGTCATCCAGACTGCGGGGCAGCTCATTCAGGACGATAAAGGTCGCCGGGCTGTGGCCACCGGCATTCGGCCAGAGCCTCTGGATGATGCGCAAGCTTTCATAGGGGAAGGGACCAAACCGACTCTCATAGAAGTTTAGGATCCTCTGCGCATCATCCAAGAAATTTTTCTTCAGCCAGTGGACATCAGAAGCAACGTAAGTGAGCAGCGGAGGCGGGCCGGTCCTTTCCTCGGTCAAGGACAGTTTTCCGACCAGGAAGGAGAGATATTTCACCGGGTTTTTTGTCTCAAACACAGAAAAGACGCTACCCATCTTATCGAACTCCGTGACCCGCTGCATTCCGTTCAATTTACCTTCTTCAACGAGACGCCCGCTGGCCACCGAAGAATAATCCGGAGGGACGATGATTTTCAGGCGGGCCGTGAAATAATCTTCATCGGGCGGAGAAGGATACCAATTCGCGCCCTGGCTGAAAAGATAGGTCTCATAGCGGGGGGAAACGAAAACAACCAGGTCGCCGTGGAGAGAACCCGACAGCGTGTCCGCCGCCGGTGGGGGCGGCTCCAATTTCCCCCGGTACAGGATTTCGACCGGGGCGCTCGTGTTTTTGGGAACAGGTTCAAAAAAATAAACATAAAGAGTTTTCCCAACCTTATCCTGGGTGAACAAGAGGTCTCGCTTTTCTTGATCATAAATGCGCAGGATCTCGAGCGAAGGGTTGAATTTCAATCTGATCGAATCCAGGTCGTCCGCCTGGGCCTTGACTCTGATATTGGCTTTGGCGGAAAGATAGAAACTCTGCGGCTCATAATCTAACTCCATCTGATAATCCTGGACGTCAAACTTTTGGCCGAAGGTGATGACCATCCGCCTCGTTTCCTTTTCGGAGGCGGGCGAGTAGAGGCTGATGAAGCGGTTTCGGGAACGCTCGTAGAGTGTGACTTCTTCAGCGGCGAAAGGCGAATAAACATAGGCCAGGTCGCCTCCCTTTCTGCCGTTAAATTCGATGGCCGCCGCATCCGCTTGGGGCAAAAAGGAAAGAGGGTCGGGAAGGAGGGGACTCTGAATTGTGTAGTAGTGCAGATGATACTTCCTATACAGAGAAGAAGCCTTAGCTCTTTCTGCTGGGGTGACCGGGTTGGCTGGATAACCCGGCGTTCGTGTTATCGTTATATTTTCCTTAAAAAAGGAATTGGAGAAGCGGAGATAGGCATGCTCCACGGTATCTTCAAGAGCCTTGTTTCCATAGATCAGTTCCAGCTGATGCTTTTCATTGGAATCAGAGGGCGAGAAGGAAAAGCGACCCTCGCCCATGACCAGAAGGGCGGTCTCCAAATCAGGGATGTTATCGTAGAAGACCAAGGCGTCCTGGAACGTTAAGGTCATATCCACATGTCTGACCTCAATAGATTTTACTCTCTCGACGCGCTCGGAAGGTATCCTGACTTTATAAAGCTGGCTGATGCCTCCCTTTGATTTTTTCTCCTTGATCCTCCACTGGCCGTCACCATTGTCCAGGGCCAATTGCCATGTCTCGACCAGAGCGGAATAGGGGCTCTCGAAGATTACCTGAAGAAAAATCTTCGGATTCTGCTGGTCGAAGCTTCCCTTGTTGGCCCAGTGGAGAGTCACAGTCTCCATTCTCAGGCTGTCAAAAAACATCGACAGCTCCTGTCTTTGGTTGTCCTGCAATTCAGGCGAGTAGGCCTTAAGGTAGGACTCGATATCGTGAGATTCAAGAGATTTCTGCATCTCGAAGACAAAATCCTGGACGCTCTGCTTTTCCGCGGAAAAACAAACAAGGGAAAAAAAGAGGACGCCGGCCAGGAGCACGGTGGGCGTATTTCTCACCTCTCTATTATAACAAAAACGACAAATTCCACCGATTATTCTGCCCGCACCGTCCATCGTGCCTTCAAAAAGAGCATTTTTTGTGCCAAAGGAAAGTCTTCTTTCAAACCTGTTTTCCCCTGTTGCTGGAATTTTTTGGCGGGCTGATGATTCAGTGAACTGTAAAAAATTTTTACAAGCTTTTCCAGTCTCTCTTACTCGTTCTTTTTGAGGCTTTGCTTCTTGAAATCCTCTTCCCAAGTCACGAAGCTGTGATAATAGATCGAGTCGCCTTCGTCAATGCCCCTTGTGATCTCGGTGATGTGGGAGGTTGAGGAGCCGAATGCTTCCACGGCAAGGACAACGGCTTTCTCGGGGTCGACGTTTTTGCCGCATGTGTATATGTCCAAAGCGACGTAGCCGAATTCCGGCCAGGTATGGGTTGAAATATGGGACTCGGAGATGACGACGACCCCGCTGACACCGTGCGGAGGAAATTTGCTGAAGGAAATGGACCAGACTTGGGCGCCGGAGATCTCCGCCGCCTTGACCAGGATCTGCTGCACTTTTTCGACACTGCCGATGATATTCGGGTCACAACCTGAGGACTCGACGATATAATGGCGGCCGATCGTCTCGTGGATGTTTTTGGCCATTGTTCCTCTCCTTTACAGCTCTATAACTTAGGCTCTATTTTCCCTTCTGTCAACAGATTCCTCAGCCTGATCTCTATACCTGAATGCGCTTCTCTTCCTTGACCACGTTCAGGACGATATGGGTGACCGTCCTGTCCACAAAAGGCAGAGAAAGAACGCCTTTGATGAAATCGTTGAGGTCATCACGGCCGCGGAACGTTCCGATGATCAAAGAGTCCCATTCCCCGGTGATGTCATAGACCGCCGCAGCCCGGCGATCCTCGGAGATCTTCTGCTGGGTCTCAAGCAGTTTTCCTTTGGAGATGCGAAGCGCAATGATAGCGATCAAATCCAACCCGAAATGCTCGGCGCTGATAACAGGAATATAACCTTTAATCACTCCCGAATCCTCGAGCCTCCTGACCTTATTGATCACGGCTGTGGCCGAAGTGCCGACCTCTTTAGCAATCTCCCGAAAGCTCTTGCGGGCATTCTGGTTCATCGACCGGACAATCTTTCTCTCAAGCTCATCGATCATCGGGCCCTCCTTCTAGATGAACTTTAAAATAGGATAAAAAGCATCATTTGATTTATATTATAACAAATATCTTGACAATTGTAACTTTTTGTGCAAATATTTCACACAATGTTAACGAGGTTGATTTCCGGCGCGCCCATAGTTCATCTTAGAAGATTGCTCTCCGGAGGTCAAGGGAAGAAAACGTGGAGCGCATTGAGTTCCACGGCCACATAAAAAAAATAAAGGAGGCGAGCATGCCAAGTCCGGTGAAGGCTCTGAACAAAACATTCGGGTTTAAAACCGAGAACGAAGTCCTAGAGTACGTCTTGAACCCGGCGAACAAGCTCGAATTTGTTCGGGTCATGTTTCCCGATATCCTGGGCCGGCCGATGGATTTTTCCTTCCCCAGCGCTGAGTTGGAGAAAGCGTTCCGGGAAGGGAAAGGGTTTGACGGCTCGTCGGTGGAGGGGTTTGTCCGGATCGAAGAGAGCGACCTGGTCATCCGGCCGGAGGCCCGCACGTTCCGCGTCCTGCCCTGGGACTACAAAGGCTTCTCCGAGGACATCTCCTGGCGGGAAGGGATCATGTTCGGAGATATCCTCACGCCCGAGGGGGAACATTACGAAGGGGATACGCGCTATGTTCTCAAGAAGACCCTCAAAAGGGCCAGCCAAGAATACAGCATCGATGACTTCAAAGTGGGGCCGGAGCTTGAGTTTTTTATCTTTCCCAGCGATAAAAACACAAGCTTCAGCGACGAGGCCGGTTATTTCTTCGGCGGAAAGCACGGTGAGATCCGCAAGGAAATCCAGCTTCTCCTCAAAAAAATGGGCATCGCCTCCGAATACGACCATCATGAAGTCGCCCACGGCCAGCATGAGATCGACTTGAAGTATCAGGGCGCCATGGAGATGGCCGATATCGGCATGCTCTTCCGTTACATGGTCAAAAAGGTGAGCCGCATGCATAACCTTTACGCCACGTTTATGCCCAAACCCGTCAACGGCCAGAACGGGAGCGGTATGCACGTCCATCAGTCTCTCTGGAAGGGCGGGAAAAATACTTTCTTCGCGCCAAAGAACCATTACCACTTGTCTGAAGCAGCCCATCATTACATGGCTGGGCTGATCGTCCATGCTCGAGAGATCTCCGCCGTCCTCAGCCAATGGGTCAATTCCTATAAGCGGCTGATCGAGGGCTATGAGGCTCCTGTCTATATCGCCTGGGGGCAAAGAAACAGGTCCGCTTATATCCGCGTCCCCGAGTATCAGCCGGGCAAAGAAAGAGCGACGCGGCTGGAGCTACGCTCGCCGGACCCGTCCTGCAACCTTTACCTCGCCTTTGCCGTCATGCTCAGGGCCGGCCTCGAAGGTATCAAGGAAAGCTACCTGCTTCCCGATCCCGTGGAAGAGAACATCTACGAGATGAGCACGACCCGTCAAAAAAAGTTTGAGATAAGGACTCTGCCGCGAAACCTGGATGAAGCGGTCAAGCTCATGGAAAAGAGCCGCCTCCTCGCCGAGGCGCTCGGGGACCATATCTTTACCAGGTTCATCGCCAACAAAAAGGCTGAGATCGAGGAGTACAATATCAACGTCTCCGGCGAATTCGAAAAGCAGGTGAGCGATTACGAAATCAAAAAATATCTGCCCTTCCTGTAAGTTCGGAAGGCCGGGGCGATAAACGCCTGCCCTTTCCCTTTACCTCAACCGCACGTTGTGCTATAAATAGCTCTGACTAAAAATGAGCCTCATTACGTTGGTCATCAGCCTGTTCGTCCTCCTTTTTGCGATCACGATTCACGAGGCCGCGCACGGCTGGGCGGCGTATAAATTCGGCGATTACACGGCTTATAGTATGGGGCGGGTGACCCTTAACCCTCTTGCTCATATCGACCCGATTGGGACGATCCTCCTCCCGCTCCTGCTCGTCATCATAGGGGCGCCTGCCTTCGGCTGGGCCAAGCCCGTCCCCGTCAACCCGCTGAACCTGAGAAACCCGCGCCGCGACGGACTCTGGATTTCCGCCGCCGGCCCTGCCTCCAACCTGACGGTCGCAGCGCTGTCCCTCCTGGCCATCGTCTCCCTCAAGCTCATCAGTCCCGGGGTAGCGACCTTTTTGAGGAATTTTCTTTTGGGCCGGGGATCCCTCCCCCAGGGATTTTATCCGCTGGAAGGCCTCGCTCTGATTCTCTTTTATGGCGTTCTCGTCAACACATATCTTGCCGTCTTCAACCTCATTCCCGTGCCGCCGCTCGACGGAAGCGGTGTTCTCATGGGGATTCTCCCCGATGAAGCCGCCCAAAAATACGACCGAATCCGGCCATATGGATTCTTGATCGTTATGGGCTTGATCTATCTCGGCCTTTTGCAGGTCATTGTCCAGCCGATCCAGATTTTGATCCTGACGATTATCTTTATCTAAGCCATGAGCAGAGACAAGAAAAAAATCGTCTTCAGCGGAGTCAGGCCCACTGGCCCGGCTCATCTGGGCAACTTCGCCGGGGCTATGCGCAACTGGCTTCTCCTCCAGGATAAGTACCGCTGCTTCTATTGCATCGTCACCTGGCACGCTTTGAGCTCTGAATACCAGAACTCCAAGGCCCTCAAAGAATACACTTTCGAAATGGCCATCGACCTCTTGAGCATCGGCCTGGACCCGGAACGATGTGTGATTTTCAACCAGTCCGAGGTCAAAGAGCATGCCGAGCTCCATCTCCTCTTTTCTATGATCACGCCTTTGCCTTGGGTCGAGAGAGTCCCGACTTTCAAGGACATGCAGAAGGAGATGGCCGACAGAGACATCAACACCTATGGCTATCTCGGGTATCCAGTGCTTCAAACGGCCGATATTCTTCTTTACAAAGCTAACATCGTGCCCGTGGGAGAAGACCAGGAGGCCCACCTCGAGCTCGCCCGCGAGATAACGCGCCGCTTCAATCGCCTTTTCGGCGAAGTGTTCCCCGAGCCCCAGACGCTCCTCACCGAGACACCCCGGCTGGCGGGAACAGACGGCCGGAAAATGAGCAAGTCCTTTGGAAACGCTATCTACCTCAAAGATCCCCCTGACATGATTCGAGAAAAAATATCCACCATGATGACCGACACGAGGCGCAGGCGCAGGTCTGATCCGGGAGAACCGGCAGACTGCCCGGCTTTTACTCTGCATAATGCTTTCGTCGATAAAGACCAGCGGGAAGCACTGGCTCAGGGTTGCCGCAGCGCCGGCATCGGCTGCCTCGAATGCAAAGCCGTCGTCATTGACAACCTCATCCGCCACCTCACTCCCTATTGGAAGAAGAGGGCTGGGTTCGAGAAAAATCCGGCTCTCGTGTGGAAGACCCTGGAACGAGGAAACAAGCGGGCTCGCAAAGCCGCCCAAAAAACGATGGAGGAAGTGAGGGCGGCCATCGGCCTTTAGCAAGAGCGCGCCCTCCCGGGATGGCATGGAGACATCAGAAGGTTACCAGGTCCGGCTGGAGGTGTTTGAAGGGCCTCTTGACCTCCTCCTCTTCCTGATCCGCAAGAAAAAGATCGATATCCACAATATTCCCATCGCCATCATCACCCGGGAATACTTGGACTACCTCGAGCACAAGGACATCATCAACATCGACCGGGAAGCAGAGTTCCTGCTCATGGCCGCGCTTCTCATCCACATCAAATCGCAGATGCTCCTTCCGCGTGAAGAGCCTTTGGGAGGAGAAGAAGACCCCCGCCGCTTTTTGGCGGACCAGCTCGTGGAGTATCAGAAAATCAGGGCGGCCTGCGCCATCCTTAAAGAAAAAGAGGAGGAGCAGTCGTCCTTCTGGAAGAGGGAGTCCTTTCCGTCTCTCGTCGAGTCCGAGGAGATCGACCTTGTCGAGGTTTCGCTCTTTGACCTGGCCGAGACTTTTTTCATCCTGATGAAGCGGAAAGAGGCGGAAAATTTCAAGGTCATGAGGGGAAAGAGCTATTCCCTGGAAAATAAGATGAAGGAAATCATCGCCGTGCTCGAAGAGCAGTCGGTCCTGGACTTCCTGGAATACTTCAGCCGGCAGGAAACGCTCGAAGAGGCCATCGTCTCTTTTTTCAGCTTGCTCGAGCTCATCAAGGCCAGGCTGGTCATGGCCGTGCAGGAACGTCTTTTCCATTCCATCAAGGTCTGGCTGCGCCAAGACCTCAGAGACCCGCTGGCGAGGAAATAAAAATGACACCCGCCTTGAAAGATATCATCGAAGCCCTCATTTTCATTTCCCTGGAGCCACTCACAGTCGAGAAGATTAAAGAAGTCCTGAACGACTTCCCCGAAGCCGAGATCGACTCGTCCCTCCAGGAGCTTCTCCAAACCTACGCCGCTTCTGCAAAAGGGATCCAGATCATCCAGACCGCGGGAGGCTACGTGTTCACCACCAGGCCGGAATTTGACTCCTGGGTGAGGCGGCTGCTCAAGATCGATAAAAAGAGCAGGCTGTCGTCTGCGGCGCTGGAAACGCTTTCTATCATCGCTTACCATCAGCCCATCACTCTGTCAGAAATCTCGACGCTGAGAAGCGTAGACTCTTCCTACACACTCAAGACGCTGCTCCAAAAAAAGCTCATCAAGATCGTCGGCAGAAAAAACAGCCCGGGAAAGCCCCTCATCTACAGGACAACCGAGAGATTCCTGGCTTACTTCGGGTTGAACAGCTTGGAGGACCTCCCTACCGAAGAGGAGATCTCCAAGATCCTCGGAGAGGAAAAGAATTTTGAACAGAAATAGGAGAACTGTTGCCGGACTCGCGACAGTCTTTTTCGTGCTCGCCTTTTCCCGAAGCCAAAACGTCATGAAGGAGGAAGCGCCCTCAGATCGTCACGCCCCGTCCAACTATCCAGGTCGTCTGGCTATGGTCGTGGCCGCTCACCCTCTGGCCGTTGAAGCGGGACTGAGGATGCTCAAGAGCGGAGGGAACGCTGTGGACGCCGCCATCGCCACGGCAGTCACCCTGAATGTTGCCGAGCCGTTCGCTTCCGGAATGGGGGGCGGCGGGTTCATGGTCATCCACCTGGCCCGCGAAAAACGGACGACAGTGATCAATTTCAGAGAAAAAGCGCCAGGGGCCGCCGGGCCTCTCATGTTCAAAGAAAAGGGTGAAGCCGAAAAAGAATGGCGGACCACAAGCGGCCTGGCCGTCGCCGTGCCCGGAGCACTGGCGGGCTGGGACCTTGCTCTTCGCCGCTACGGGACTCGCTCTTTTGCCGACGTCGCCTCCAGAGCCATCGAGATCGCGGAGCACGGGTTGACTTTAAGCAAAACATTCAGCGATATCAACAAGGAGGAATACGAACGGCTGGCCAAGAACGCTGGGCCGGGGAACTGTTATCTGAATGATGGACTCCCTTATGAGCCCGGGGACATTTTTCGCAACCCCGATCTTGCCCGAACCTTGAAGCTCATTGCCTCCAAGGGAGCGGAAGAATTCTACCGAGGAGACCTGGCCAAAAAAATCGTCGCTGCGGTCCAAGCCAACCAAGGAATCATGACCCTCGAGGACCTGGCTTCTTACAAACCAGAGGAAGTATCTCCGCTCGCGGGAACATACAAGAATTACACGGTCATGACGGCGCCGCCGCCCGCATCAGGAGGACTTCACCTCCTTCAACTCCTCAAGATCAGCGAAAACTGGCCGGTGAAAAAATGGGGACAGAATTCCCCGCCCACAATCCATCGCCTGAGCGAAGCCATGCGTTTCATCTTCGCCGACCGAGGGAGATACCTCGGCGATCCTGATTATGTGGACATCCCGGTTCAAAGGCTCCTGGCCAAAGACTATGCCCAAGCCGTAGCCTCCAAAATTCTTCCCAACCGTCCGCTGGATTTCTATCCGTACGGAATATTCCAGGAAAAAAAGGCCAAAAGAGATAACACAACCCACTTGTGCGTCATGGATCAAGAGGGGAACGTCGTCTCGCTGACTCAGTCGATTAACGACTTCTTCGGGACAGGGATCGTGCCCGAAGGCACGGGCTTTCTCCTGAATGATCACATGGATGATTTCTCCTCGGACCCGCAATCGCCGAATGCGCCGGCACCGGGCCGACGGCCCGTCAGCTCCATGGCGCCGCTCATCATGTTCAAGAAGGGAAAGCCCTTTCTGATCTTGGGTTCGCCCGGAGGAACGCGGATCTTTGCCTCCCTCGGCCAGATCATCCTCAACGTGACCGAGTTTGGGATGTCCCTCGATGAAGCCATTGAAGCGCCCCGGTTCTTCAGCTATTCCGCGGAAGGGAAACCCAAGCCAATTTTCGTCGAGTCCAGGATTCCTCAGACGGCCGTCCTGGAACTTCAGAAGATGGGCTACCAGGTCGAGGTCAGGGAGGCCTATGACAAGTACTTTGGCGGCGCTCAAGGAATCATGGTGGTGAAAAAAGGGAAGGTTATCCTCGGAGCCGCGGACTCGCGGCGGGACGGGTCAGGAGCCGGCTATTGAAAAATTCGGGGAAGGGAAAGGCGTTACCATGAAAAAAAAGTTACGGGCTTTCCTCATTTCTTTTATCGTCTTGGGCGCTTTCACATTGTCTGCCCTTTGTGGTGAAGAGGTCGAGGCGGTCTTCGAGCAACCGCTGCTCATTACATCCGCGGGACAGAATGCCGAGGTTCAGATCGTCGCGATCTTGGCCAAAAGGGCTGGCCTGGAATATTCTCTTTCCAAGCTCGCCACCGCCAAGGACTTGGGCAACATGAAGACGCTTGCCCTTGTTTTGGGGACGAGCCTGAAGGGATTGGGCGCGGCCGGCCTGGATATGAACAAGGAAAGAGACAGAGTGAAAGCACTTGTCGCCGAAGCTCAGAAAAGGAACATCCCTCTTCTCTGTCTTCATCTGGGCGGAGAGACACGCCGAGGCCAGCAAACCGACGAGCTCATCGCGGACTTTCTTCCGTTGGCCAAGATGGCGATCGTGGTCAAGTCCGGAAACAGCGACGGCATTTTCACCAAGATCTGCCGAGAGAAAAATATTCCGCTCACAGAAGTGGAAAAAATCGCGGACGCCCTCGTCCCGCTCCAGAAGGCCTTCAAGTAAAAAAATAACTTCATGCCCGAGTATCTCGTCTTTCTCTTCATGGTGGCCGTCTTCGTGCTGCTGGCCATGGGGGCGAAGTTTCCGATCGGAATTTCGCTCGCTCTCGCCGCTTTGGCGGGCTCCGTTTTTGCCGGTGAAGGCCTGAGTCTGCGCCATCTCATCGAAGGAAGCTTCGGTTATTTCGACATTATCCTTATCATCCTGACGGCGACACTGTTCATCAAAGTTCTCGAAGCCTCGGGGATACTGGACAGCGTGACCGCCTGGCTGCTCAAGACGTTTTACAGGAGCAAAGCGCTGCTCCTTCTCACGGTCATGTTCCTGCTCATGTTCCCGGGGATGCTGACAGGCTCCTCGACTGCCGCCATCCTCAGCTCTGGGCCGCTTATCGCCCCGGTGATGATGAAGCTCGGCCTGCCGCGGCTCAAAACAGGCGCCCTCGTAGCCATGGGAGGGATCCTGGGCATGATCGCCCCTCCCGTAAATATTCTTGTCATGATCATGGGCTCCGGCGTGGATATGCCCTATGTCGGTGTCACTCTTCCTCTGTTTATCG
This sequence comes from uncultured Eubacteriales bacterium, assembly GCA_964580435.1. GTDB lineage: Bacteria > Acidobacteriota > Aminicenantia > Aminicenantales > UBA8522 > CAZKEW01. The sequence continues at coordinate 19,778 of CAZOKP010000008.1, read as the reverse complement.
TCGTCATTCCTTTGGCTATCGTCACTCCCCTCGTCATCGGCTATAAAGACCTGAAGGTCATCCCCCGCGAGGAGATGATGGCCATTCTCCCCGCATCGCTCTGGTCAAAATATGGCGTCCGACTCTACGTTCCCCTCCTCGTGCTCTTGCTGCTGCTCGTCGCTCCCGGTGTTTTTGGCGGGAGGATTCCCGATATCGGCATCCCCGGGGCCTTCATGGTCTCGAGCCTGGTGGGGGTCTTTTGCGGCCGACCCCTCAACCTGCTCAAAATCACCCAGAAGGCTGTGGAGGAAGCGATGCCCATCCTCGCCATCCTGGCCGGGGTGGGGATGTTTCTCCAGATTATGACCTTGACGGGCGCGAGAGGATGGACGGTTATGTCCATTCTCTCGCTGCCTTCTTTTCTCCTCTATCTGGGGATCGCCCTCAGCCTGCCCGCTTTTGGCGGCGTCTCGACGTTCGGCTCTGCTTCTATTCTGGGCATCCCGTTCATCCTGGCGTTGATCAATAAAAACGCCCTCCTGACGACCGCCGCGCTTTCCGCCATTGCCGGCCTGGGTGAACTCGTCCCTCCCGCCGCCATCTCCGGCCGTTTCGCCGCGCAGGTCGTGGGCGAAAGGGATTTTTTCAAAGTATTGCGCTACTGCCTTGTTCCTGCTCTTCTGCAGATGGCCGCCGGAATCGCCATGTTGCTTCTTGCGCCCTTGTTGGATAAATTGATTTAGTGAAGAAATGATAAGGCTTTTCTATCATCTCATCGTGCTGTACTTAAGCTTGCATCTGGTTTGGTACATGTTGCGGCAGAGGAAATTCTGGAGCCAGGCCTCGGCCGTTCTCGTCCTGGTCCTTTTTCTTCTGCGGCTCTTCTGGATCAAATAGTCCATGAAGGACATAAAAGGAACCCGGCTCTCCTCTCTCCTCTTTCTTTTCCTGACCGGCATTCTGTGTTTTATCTCCGGCCGGAGCTTTCTGGCGATGCATCAAAAAGAACCAGTCTATCCGAGCGCCGGGCTCTCCTCGAAAAAAATGCTCAGCGAATACCTCCCCGCCCTAAAGAACACCCATGGAGATACAGAAGTATACGCGTTCCGAGGCCAAGAAAAGGGCGGACATCTGCTGATCGTGGGCGGGACTCACCCGAATGAACCGGCGGGATTCATTACCGCCGTCCTTCTCGTCGAGAATATTTCTGTAGAGCGAGGAAATGTCTTTATTATTCCCCGGGCCAACAGCAGCGGGTTTAGCCACAGCGACCCCCAGGAAGGAAACCCGCAGCGGTTCGCCGTCCCCACTCCCTCAGGACCGAGGTTTTTTCGCCTGGGTTCCCGGCTAACCAACCCCATTGACCAGTGGCCTGACCCGACCATCTACATCAATCCGGCGGGGCAGAAGCTTTCCGGGAACGAGGTCAGGAACTTGAACCGTTGCTTCCCGGGAAGGGAAAAAGGATATTTAACAGAGAAGATCGCCTGTGGCATTATGCAGCTGATCAAGCAGGAAGGCATCGACCTGGGCATCGACCTCCATGAATCGGCTCCGGAGTACCCCGTCATCAACGCCATCGTTTTCCATGAGAACAGCGCGGAGCTGTCCGCCCTGGCGCTCATGCAGCTCCAGAGCGAAGGGTTCGAAATCCGCCTCGAAGCCTCACCCCCTAACCTCCGCGGCCTGAGCCACCGCGAATGGGGCGACGAGGCCGGCATCATGGCCGTTCTGCTCGAGACCGCCAATGCCTCGCACGGAAGGCTCAAAGGCAAGCCGTCCTCTGCCTTGATCGTCGAGGGCAAAGATAAATTTTATGCCCTGGCGTCCCGGCTCGGATGGCTGTTCGTTCCGTTTGGAGAGGAAGGCATTCCTCTCGCCCAAAGAGTGTCCCGGCACCTGGCCGGCATAAGCGCCTTGATCGCCAGCTTGAAAGAGATCGAGCCCGAAAAGACCGTGGAGATCGAAAACATGCCGGCCTGGTCCGAAGTTCAGCAAAAAGGTGCCGGCCCCTTCCTTCATCCGCCCAAATAGGAAGCGCACGGTTACCGCAGGATTTCGAGCTCGATGGTCACGTCAAGAACCTTCGGCTCGCCCGGATAGAGAACCTCGAAGGGAAGCGCTTTCGTTTTCTTCCCCCTGAACTCGCAGCGCGTGGATTGCCGCACTAACAATGCCTGCAGCCAAGTGATATCAGCGCGCCCGCGATCAGGCACGAGCGTATATACGAAGACCTCCGGCGAATGCACACGCAGGGCGTGCGCGAGGCCGATCACGCGCAATCCCTCGGGCGCGACAATCTGGGGCGGAGGCTCGCCAAGGAGCCAGCGCCCCGCCAGAGCCGAAGGTGAGCCTTCAGGAGCAAGACTCAGTTTGTGTGCCGGGGCGCGAAGCGGGAACTCCATCACGACGGCGACGTTCTTGAGATCCGAGCCGGGGATGCGGCTACGATCGATTCGCGCCTGCGCCACGAAGCGGGCCATATCCGCACAGACCTTGAGGGGAGCATCCGAGACTGGAGCATCATCCTCTACGAACGGCTGGATCAGGTTCTGTCCCTCGCGAAGTCGCACCGCGGCCGGCTGGGATAGGATTTCCTGCCAGACTGAAGGTGAAGGAGTACCGACTGGGAGTGCGGGGAGTGGAGGCAGCGCGCTCACGGCCGCTTTGCCTGCCGCAAACTCCACGGCATTCGAGAAGACCATCGCTTGCTCGCCGGCATGCTTGACCGTCTGCTCCTCCGTAAACAGGCCCGGCCAGCCCGGGCCCAGCCCGAGTCCGTGATCCATCGCCGTGGCCAGGGCGATTTTCGTCTCAACCGGGGAGTCCGGCCGGACCATCTTCATGGCCTCTCGGAGTCGCCATGTCCACACAGGACATCCGGCCCGCAAGTTGTCCCATTGCCCGCCCCACTCGCCGCGACAGACCGGAAGCTTGGCGCCATAACGTGCTTCAATATGACGGAAATAGTCCGCCGGCGAGGCCGACACCAGCTTTGGATGCCTGCGTCCACGATTCCACATCCTCACGAAGCCCACAACTTTCTTTGCGTGCGTTATGCCGCAGTCGTCGCAGGCATGCTGGACGATCACAGCGTCGTATTTTGAAGGAGTCTGGCCCAGCATCCGCCGAATTCCGCTTTCCATCGTCTCCAACGGCCCCTGGTTTCGCGGGAACAGATCGCCATGGAAGAAACGCGCCGCGTCAGGATCGATCCCCCACAGACCGGCCACGCCAAAGTAGCTGTCTGGGTCGATGTAAACGAGGACGCGCGCGCCCTTTGCCGACTCCCACCAAAAGGGTGTTCGCACGAACTTCTCGGGCAGCGCCCTCGTAAGGACCATGTTGGGGCCAACCAGCAGGTAGCGCACCCCGCACGCGGCCAGGGCGTCGACGATGGCCTCGGGGTACGAAGGCGAATCGTTGAGTATGGCTACGGCCGGCCGGGAATCGAGCTCTTGCTCAAGCTCGTCAAGATGGGAGGTGAGAAGCCCAATGTATTCCCAGAAGGCCGACGCATGAGGGTTTACCCAGACGGCGCTCACGGAGAGCTGCTCGTTCCGAAGGAAGCGCCGCGCGTCCTTGAGGCGGGAGGCGTCGCCGCGATAGCGCTCGAGCCAGCCGCCGAAGCCCCAGCCCGCGTCTTCCGTCCAATGAAAGTCCGGGTCCCTGAGCGCCGCCGCGATGGCATCATCGATGGCCCGGATGCGGTGCTCACGGACAAGCGATGGCAGGTCGTTGAATCCGACATCGGAGTGGCTCCCGGCCACGACATAAATGGTGTCGACACCAGCGCGTGCCAGACCTGAAAGAAGAGAGCATAACAGCACGGCGGCTGGGACACACGTTCTCAGGAAAGTCGCTGAAGGGCAGGCTCTGCGGCAATTTTTCCCCTTTCCCACAATTAAAGATCGTAGATCATCACCGAAGACGCTGTCAAGCTGTTGCTAAGTTAATATTTTACCTATACTTAGGATTGACAAACGCCGCCGAGTTGGATAGTATTAGGGACTCCTTTTTAGCGGATGAAAATGGAAATTATCGTCGCCAAAAATTCGGGGCTTTGCTATGGCGTGAAGCGGGCCCTGCAAATGGCCAAGAAAACCCGGCGCCGAAGCGCCGGGCCAGTATATACTTTGGGCGAACTGATCCACAACCCCCATGTGATCGCCGACCTGGAAAAACGAGGCCTGAGCTCGACCGAAGACCCGGCCTCCATGGACCAAGGGACCATCATCATCCGCAGCCATGGAGTAGCGCCCGAAACTTATAAAATTTTAAAGAGCAAAAATGTCGAGATCATCGATGCTACCTGCCCAATCGTTAAAAGGATTCAAAAATTAGTAGAACGCCTGGCGCAGGAAAGCGAGGAAATTATCATAGTGGGCAACCAGGAGCATCCGGAGATCAAAGGCCTTATCGGCTATAGCTCGGGCAAAGGGAAGATCATCGAAAACGAAGCTCAGGCCCGCTCTCTCCCGCGGAAGAAGACGCGGGTTGTCCTGGCTCAGTCCACCCAGGATTTTTCCCTCTTCGGCCGAGTCGTCGCGGCCCTGATCGAAAAGACCGAGCAACTCAAGGTCTATAACACGATTTGTCATTGGACCGAGACCCGGCAGAAATCCACCTCTGAATTAGCTTCCCGAGTCGATGTCCTGTTCATCATCGGAGGCAAGAACAGCTCCAACACCAACACGCTTTACCGGATTTCAAAGCGGATTCTACCCCGCACCTACTTCATCGAAAGCGCCCGCGAAATCGCGCCGCGCCTGCTCAAACGGGCAAGAAGAATCGGAATTTCCGGAGGGGCCTCAACTCCTCCTGAGGCCATCGCAGAAGCCGTGGCTAAAATCAGAAATAGCTTCCAACATCAATCGCAAAGGGAGAATTTCGTCCAATGGCAGAGCTAAAAAAACACCCCGACAAAGAGGAAAAAATCACCTCCGAAGATTACGAACAGCTTCTGGACAAGTATCAATTCAGCGCCAAAGAAATCTCTCCCGGGAAAATCATCAGGGGCAAGGTCATTAAGGTCACTCCGAGCGGCGTGCTGATGGATATCGGGTTCAAATCCGAAGGCATCATCCCGGTCGAGGATTTCGACGAGGCCGATGTCAAGAAGATCCGGCCCGGCGACGAGGTCGAAGCCATCCTGGAGAAAACCGACATCAAAGAAGGCTATCTCATCCTTTCTAAAAAAATGGCCGACACGCTGCGGGCTCTGGACCTCCTCGAAAAAGCCTTCAACTCCCAGGGCTGGGTGAACGGAAAAGTCACGGGAAAAATCAAGAATGGCTACACTGTCAACGTGGGCATCGAGGCCTTCCTCCCGGACTCCCACGCCGACGTCAAGGCCATCAGAGAGCCTGAAAAACTGGTCGGTAACGCTTTTAAATTCAAGGTGATCAAGTTTGACCGAAAAACCGAGAACGCCGTTGTCTCCCGGAGGCTCTTTCTCCAGGATGAACGGGAGAAGAGAAAAAGGCGAGTTTTCGGCCGCTTGGTCAAAGGGGAAAAAATAAAGGGCGAGATCAGGTCTCTGACCAACTTCGGCGCCTTTGTCGACCTGGGCGGGATCGAGGGCTTGCTCCATATTTCCGATATGTCGTGGGGAAAGCTCAGCCATCCCTCCGAGCTTTTTACGGTGGGGCAGAACGTAGATGTGGTCGTCCTCGAGTTCAACGAAAAAGATGAAAGGATTTCCCTGGGCTACAAGCAACTTACCGAAGACCCCTGGAAAAATATTCAAGAGAAATACAAAATCGGCCAAAAAATCAAGGGCCGCGTGGTCAGCCTGACTGATTTCGGCGCCTTTGTCGAGCTGGAGAAAGGTGTCGAAGGGCTGGTTCATATTTCCGACCTGTCCTGGTCGCGGAAGCTCATCCACCCCAAGAAACTCCTCACGCCCGGGGAAGAGGTCTTGGTGACGGTTTTGGACGTCAACCCGGAAACCAAAAGGATCTCCCTGGGCCTCAAGCAAGCCAGTCCTCATCCCCTCGAAATCCTCAAGCAAAAATACGGCCCCGGCTCCCGAGTGAAAGGGAAGATCACCAGCATCGCCGATTTCGGCGCCTTCATGGAAGTCGGAAAAGGGATCGAAGGGCTCATCCACGTCTCCGACATTTCCTGGGAAAAAGTGAAGCACCCCTCCCAGAAGTTTGAGGTCGGCCAGGAGGTCGAGGCCGTCATCCTCAACATCGATGTGGAGAAGCAGAAAGTCTCCCTGGGGGTCAAGCAGCTCGAGGGCGATATCTGGGAGGACTTCTTCGCCCGCCACAAGGTCGGGGATCTCGTCAAAGCCCGGATCGTCCGGATCGCCGATTTTGGCGTTTTTGTGGAGATCATGCCCGGGATAGAAGGCGTGGTCTTTCTCTCGGAGCTTGACGAGAAAAGGATCGAGAACCCGCAGGAATCGTTTGCAGTCGGAGAAGAGCGCAACGCCAAGATCATCAAGATGAACCCCAAGGAAAAGAAAATCTCCCTCAGCTTCAGGAGCGCCCAGCTGGAGATGCAAAAATTGGAATATCAAAAATTCATCCGCAGTCAGGACGACAGGCTCACCCTGGGTGACATCATGAGGGATCAGCTTAAGAATATCGGCACTCCTAAAAAAAGGATCAAAGAAAAGGAGGGAAAAAAATGATCAAGGCCGATCTCATCAACAGGATCTCGAAACAAATGGATATCCCCAAGCAAGAAGCCGAAGAAGGAGTCAATCTGTTTTTTAAGACGATCAAGGAGGCTATACTTAAGGGAGAAGAGATAGAAATAAGGGGTTTTGGCAGTTTCCGTTTCCGCAAAAGGACGTCTCGCTCGGGAAGAAACCCGCGCACAGGGGAGCCGGTGAAAGTCCCTCCCAAGAAGGTGCTCTATTTCAAGCCCAGCAGGCTGCTGAAAGAGCTGATCAATAAATAATGGAATATATCGCGGCTCCCTGGAGGGAGGCATATGTGAAAAAAGTGTGCCGGAGGGGAGGCTGTATTTTTTGCCGGGCGCTTCAACTCAAGAACGATCAGGCCGCCTTCATTCTTTTCCGAGGCAAATTGAATTTCATCATCCTGAACAAGTTCCCTTATAATCTCGGCCACCTGATGATCGCGCCCTACCGGCATCTGGCTTCCTTCGACCGCGCGCCCAAAGAAGCCGGCGATGAAATGACAGACCTCCTCAAGATGAGCCTCCGCGTCCTGAAAAAGAACTATCATCCACACGGCTTCAACGCCGGCATGAACCTCGGCCAGAGCGCCGGGGCAGGAGTCGTCGATCACTATCACCTTCATGTCATCCCTCGCTGGCAGGGGGATTCAAACTTCATGCCGCTCATCAGCCAAACCCGGGTCCTTATCGAAGACCTCGAGGGGGCCTACGAGCGGCTTCGGCCTCTTTTCCAGAAAGAAAAAAAGGTTTGAGAAGAGAAAAAAGAAAATGAATTTCCAGCTCAACGACGACCAGCTCCTACTCCAGGAAATGGTCAGGGATTTTGCCCGCAAAGAGATCGCCCCTCAGATCGGTTCTTTCGAAGAGAAGCACGTCTTTCCCAAAGAGATAATCCACAAGCTGGCCGAGCTCGGACTGATGGGCATGATTATTCCCTCCGAGTATGGGGGCATTAAAACGGACTATCTTTCTCTCATCCTGGCGCTCGAGGAACTGAGCCGCGTCTCTCCGACTGTCTGCCTCATCGTCAGCGTCCACACTTCGCTTTTCTCGAACTCTATCCTGAAGTTCGGTTCGATGGAACAGAAACAAAAATATCTCCCTCGGGCCGGCCGGGGAGAAATCCTCGGAGCGTTCTCTCTCACCGAGCCCGGAGCGGGCTCCGACGCCACCAGCCTGAAAACGAAGGCCGTAAAAACCGGCCGTGAATACATCGTCAATGGAACAAAAGCCTGGGTTACCAGCGGCAGCGAGGCGGATGCGCTGATCCTGTTCGCCCAGACGGAGAGCGAGCCCGGTTCGCCCAAGCTGAGCGCGTTCATTGTGGAGAAGGATTTCCCCGGGTTCAACGTGACAAGGATCGAGGAAAAGATGGGCTTCCACTCGTCTCCGACCGCTGAGGTCGTTCTCGAGGACTGCCGGGTTCCCGCCGCCAATCTCCTGGGCGAAGAAGGCCGGGGAGCTCACATTGCCCTGCAGGCGCTGGACGGCAGCCGCATCGGTATCGCCGCGCAATCCGTAGGACTCTCGCAACAGGCCCTGGAGCTGGGAGTGAGATACGCTAGCCAGCGCGAGGCTTTCGGGAAAAAAATCGCCGAATTCCAGGCCATCCAGTTCATGATCGCCGATATGGCCACGCTCGTCGATGCCGCCCGCCTCCTGACCTACAGAGCGGCGGATTGTTACGACCGCGGATTGCCCTACGCAAAGGAAGCCGCCATGGCCAAGCTGTTCGCCTCGGAAGCGGCCAACAAGGCCGCCTATCTCGCTCTGCAAATTCACGGCGGTTACGGGTATTCTAAAGAATATGCGATTGAGAGATTATACCGAGACGCCCGGGTCCTCTCCATCTACGAGGGAACCTCTGAAATCCAGCGTCTAGTCATTGCCAGGAAATTGCTGAAGGACTCCTGACTCCAAATCCCCGGGATCGTGTTTTGAGGTGAAACCATGTTAAAAGCGATGCGAAAAAACGTTAAATCCCTTGCCCCGACTTTGTGGATCGTTATCGCCACGTTTGTCATATCGATCTTCGCCATCTGGGGCGGCGCGGGCCGATTGGGCGAAAAAGCACAAGCGCAAACGATTGCCTATCTGGGAAAGGACAAGATTTCCGTAGAGGCCTATTACGCGGCCTTGCGGCAGCGGCTCGAGGCCGTCCAGAAACAGTTTCAAGGCCTGAACAAATCATTCATCCAGCAGCTCAACATCCCCCAGCAGGTTCTCGAGCAACTGGTTCAACAGAACCTGCTCGAGCAGAAAGCCAAAGAAATGGGGATCGCCGCATCCGATAAAGAGGTGCGCGATCGCATCGTCTCCATGTTCCAAAGGGACGGAAAGTTTATTGGATTCGCCGAGTATAAAAAACTTTTGGACTGGAACCATATCTCTTTGGCCGATTTTGAGGACGGCCTCAAGAAAGATATCATCCTGAACAAAATGATCCAGGTTCTCACCGCCGGCATCGCCGTCACTCCTGAGGAGCTGCGGGAAAACTATGTCAAGCAGAACGACACTGCCAAAATCGAATACCTGATTCTCGATGAAAGCAAAATTCCGGCCGACCAACTCCTTCAGCCCGCTGATGTCCAGAATTTTTTCGAAAGAAACGCGGGCAAGTATGCCCTCCCGGAAAGGAGAGAAGGCTCTTACGTCTTTCTCAACACAGAGGACCTCAAAAAAGAGCTCACGATCAGCGATCCGGAAATCCAAAAATATTACAAAGACAACCTCGACCAGTTCAAGGAGCCTGAGCGCGTGAAAGTCAGCCGGATCTATCTGCTGTTCGCGGGCAAAGAAAAGGACCCCGTCCGGAAAGAAGCCCAGGGCCTTCTTGACCGCATTTCCAAGGGCGAGGACTTTGCTCAGCTGGCCAAGACGTATTCCCAGGATGCCAAAGCTAAAGACGGCGGAGACTGGGGCTTTGACGAATGGCGCAATCTTCCTCTTCAGGAGACAGAAGAAATAAAGGGCTTCGAGAAAGACCAGGTCTCCGGGATCGTCGAAACGTCTGAAGGCATCTCCATCCTCAAAGTCGCAGAAAAAGAGCCAGAAAAAACCCAGCCTCTTGAAGAGGTCAAGACGCGGGTCCGGTCGATGCTCGAAGACCAGAAAGCGCGGGACCTGGCTGCGCAGAAAATTTCTCAGCTCGAAAAAAGCGCCCGCAAGGAAAAGAGCCTGGACGTTGCCGCCCAGAAAATGGGCTTAAAAGCAAAGAGCACTGGACTTCTTAGGCAGGGCCAGGCCCTGGATGATATTGACCCGGCCGGATCCTTAAGCCAGGCGCTTTTCGGGCTCAAGGAGAAAGAAATTTCGAGCCCGATCTATGTTTTCTCCGGTTCGGGTGTCGCCCAGCTCGAAAAGATCGAGCCGCCGCGGCCGGCCAAGTTTGAAGAAGTCAAAGATACCGTCGAAAATGACCTCAGGGCCAGGACTAGAAAAGAAATCGCCCGGAAAAAAATCCTGGAGGCGCGGGCCCGGCTGGAAGGGAAGAAATGGGAAGAGGCGGGGTCGAGCGAAGGGTTGGAATATAAAAATGCCACGGACCACAAGAGAGAACAATACCTGGCCGTCATCGGCGAAAGCGCCGAGATTGACCGCTTGATCTTCTCCCTGCCTCTCAACCAGGTCAGCGAGCCTGTCGAATACTCCAACGGCTATGTCCTGCTCAAGGTCCTGGAAAGGAAGGACGCCTCCCCGGAAGAGTTCGAGAAAAACAAAGAGACGGAGACAAACAGCCTTCTTGAGGCCAAGAGGAACAAGTTTCTTCAGGCCTATCTCGATCAGCTCAGACAGGAAAAGAACGTCAGGATCAACAGCAGTCTTTTTATGCAGATCAATTCGGATATTCTCTCCCGGTATGAGGGCCGGGAATGATCCCTAAGAACGAAAGACTTTTAATTTGATAGAAGGAAGAGGGCGTCCCGAGCTCAGGTCCGGATTACTTCACGGAAAAGCACTTTGACGCGGGCTTCGAGAGCGCTCCTAAAATTTTCAACGCTGTCGTCGAATCCCTTGCCGAGATAGCTGCTGATATACATCGGTTCGCCGACATTGACATGGATCTTCGCCGGGATCAGCCAAGGCGTTTGCGTCCCGTATAAAGCCAGAGGAGTGAACGGGACGGAAATATTGTGATCGCGGTAAAGATTATACGCCATGATGGACGTGCCCGGCCTAAAGGGACTTACATAAGGGTGCGGCTCCTTGGGCTGGACCCGGCCCCGGCCCTGAAGGGCAATAATGGCTCTCCCCTTTTGAAGGTATTCCTGGCCGAGCCTCCGCGCTTCTCTTGTCTTTGATTGAAAATCCACGGGGATGGTTCCGACCCTGTTGATATTCGTCGAGATAAAGCGGACAAACATGTATCTCAGAGGCTTGATCAGGGAATACGCGACCGGGCCGAAGTCCTTGAGATGGCGCTTCAAGTGCTTATGGATGAGACGGTCCAATTGTTCTCTGGTAAAGATATCCTGGTTGGCCGTGAAAAAAATGAAGCGGGGGACGATCCGGAGTACCACGGCGACGTCTTTAGCCGCGCCGCAATGATTGCCGATGATGATGTTCGGACCTTCCCTGACAAAATTTTCCTGACGCCTGACTTCGATCTTTTTCGCCAGGAGAAGGAACGCTACCCACCTGCGAACGACGGGCTCGACGCGTTTGAATTCCTCTTCAAAAGTCACCATGGCAAAATTCCCAATTATTCTACCAAATGCGCGGGACATTTCAAAGGCCCGAATTCTTGTAATCACCCCGGAGTCGTGATACCTTCATAACCTGGGAGGCGAGCATGATCACTCTCATCAGGAACGGTTTGATCTATGCTCCTGAACCTTTAGGAGCGAAGGATATCCTTGTCGTCGGCAGCAAAATCGCCGCTCTGGCCGAGCCCGGGCACATCAAAATAGAAGGAGCGCCGGTCGAAGTCCTGGATGCGTCAGGAAAAACCGTCCTTCCCGGGATGGTCGACAGCCATGTCCATATCCTTGGAGGCGGGGGCGAAGGCGGCCCTGCGACACGGGCTCCCGAGATCAACCTCGAAGACATCATTGCGAACGGCGTCACTACGGTCATCGGCTGCCTGGGCACGGACAGTGTCACCCGGCACATGGAATCCCTTTTAGCGAAAGCGCGGGGACTCGAGGCCGAGGGAGTGTCGACCTATATTTTCTCAGGGTCCTATGATGTCCCACCCAAAACGATCACCGGCAGTATTCGTTCCGACCTGGTCTTGATCGATAAAGTCATCGGGGCCGGCGAAATTGCCATCTCCGACCACCGCTCGTCGCAGCCGGCGTTTGAGGAGATCGCCCGACTGGCAGCAGAATGTCGGGTCGGCGGGATGCTCGGAGGGAAGGCCGGCGTCCTCCATCTCCATCTCGGCGACGGCCGGCGGAAGCTGGAGATGCTCTTCCGGCTGATTCGCGAGACTGAGATCCCGGCCGCGCAAATGATCCCGACTCATGTCAACCGGTCGGCCGAACTTTTTGAGGAAGCGATCGCCTTTGCCTTAAAAGGAGGCTACTTTGACATCACGGCCTGCCCTGAGGAGGAAACAGAGGAAAGCTCCGGCTTGAGCACGGAGAAAGCCATTGCCCTTTGCCTCAAACGACAGGTCCCCCTGACCCAAATCACGATTAGCTCCGACAGCAACGGGAGCATGCCTGTTTTTGACCGAACCGGACATCTCGTCGGGCTAGCCATAGCCACGGAAAAAAGCCTGCTGCTTAACTTCCGCTCGTTGCTCCAGAAAAAAATTCTGCCTATGGAAGACACCATCAGGCTTTTCTCGACGAACCCGGCCTTTTTCTACAAGCTGTCGAGCAAAGGGGAAATAAAACCCGGAAAAGATGCCGACCTCATTTTTTTTGATAGAGACCTCGAATTGCGCGATGTCTATTGCCGGGGGATAAGAATGATGGCAGACGGCAAGCTGATCACCAGAGGAACGTTCAAAGCTCTGCCGTAAGGAGACCCATGGAAGAAGCGAAAGCGCCGAGAAGGCCAAGCTTTATCCTTGCGCTGGTGCCCCTTATCGCCATGGGGCTGTTGCTCGGTGTGGGCTACGGAATCTACAGAATTCGTCCACAAGCTCTTCTTGTGGCCGCAGCGTTCATCACCGGCTGTCTCGCCGTCCTTCTTCGATTCTCTTGGAAAGACATGGAGAAAGGGATCGTGGACAGCATCGCCAAAGCGATGCCCGCGATTCTCATCATGCTCAGCGTGGGTGTTCTCATCGGCTCATGGATCATCTGCGGGACCATTCCAATGATCGTTTATTACGGTTTGAAGCTGATCTCCCCCCAGTACTTTCTGTTCACAGCTTGTCTGGCATGCAGCATCGTTTCTTTTGCCACGGGGACGTCCTGGGGGACGATAGGGACGATCGGGGTTGCCTTTGTGGGAATTGCCATGGGGCTGGGTATCCCCCTCGGCCCGGCAGCCGGAGCTGTCGTGGCCGGCTCTTACTTCGGCGACAAGATGTCACCGCTCTCTGATATCCCCAACCTCGCGGTCGTCGTCGCCGGCTCGAACCTCTTTGACCATATCAAACATCAGATCTGGTCGGCGGGGCCGGCGTACCTTCTCGGACTCCTGGTCTATTTCCTCGCCGGATTCGGATACCGAGGCCAGGCGATCAGCTCCGCGGCCATGACGACAATTCTCCGAACCCTGAAAGCAAGCTTCCATTTCAATATTTTCCTCCTGCTTCCGATGATCATTGTATTTGTTTTTGCCATCGCTAAGAAGCCCACGATTCCGGGAATACTCGTCTCCTCCATCGTGGCTGGCGCCCTGGCCGTCCTCTTTCAGCACGCCTCTGTGACAGATGTGGCCACGGCTATTAACTCAGGCTATCCGGCTCATACCGGAGTCGAGGCAGTGGATCGGCTCCTCTCGCGCGGCGGGATGATGAGCATGATGGAAACGCAGCTTGTGGCGTTTACGGCTTTCAGCTTCGGCGGCATCATGCAGCGCACGGGGATGCTCTCCGTCATCCTCGACCGCGTCATGACATTCGCCACTAAAGTCTGGAGTCTTGTCTTGACGACGATCGGCACGGCGATCATCGCAGCCATGGTGACCGGAAGCTCCTACTTGTCCATGATCATTCCGGGCGAGCTCCTCAGCCCTGTTTACAAAAAAAAGGGCCTGGCCGCAAAAAACCTGTCCCGGATCATCTCTGAAAGCGGGGGGATTATCGTCCCTCTGATCCCCTGGAGCATGGCGGGCGTCTACATCACCGGGACTATCGGCGTCCCGACGTTTTCGTATCTTCCTTGGGCAATCATGAACTACGTCTCAGTCATGATTTTGGCCGTTTTTGGGTTCACCGGCCTGACTATGGCCCGGAAAACGCGGGAGGATGAAACCCAACCTGGAAGCTGAGGAATTGTCGTTCCCGAACTCAAACATCATTCCGAGCCGCTAAGCCCCCAGGAATCTCGGCAGAGGACATTATTTTTCTTTTTCAGCCTCGCCCATCGCCTTGGCAAATTTCTCTTCGGCCTTTGCCAGCTTTTTCTTTTCCAGCTCAGCGGTCGCTTCGAACTTCCGTTCGAACTCGCTCATCCTCTTTTTTTCTTTGGACAGCAACTCATCCAGAGAATCCTTCTTCTTCGCGGCCCTTTTCTCGGTTTTGACAATTGCCTCGGTCATTCCATCCACCCAGAGGACAGACTGACAGCAGGGGCAGACGATTTGAAACAGACCAGCTTTCTTCTTTTCTTCGCTCATGGCAACTTCAATGTAACAGAAAAAAGAGAAAGGGAAAAGCCCTCTCGGCGTTGGTCAATTCAACCGACCCCATCCCGAATTCCGGAGAATCCCGCTCATGTCCCAGAATGGCTCCCGAGGTTGTGTTTTTTCATCAATTTAAAAAGTCCCTGCCGGCTCAGTCCAATCCCCTCGGCCGTCCGGGCTTTGTTGTGACCGAAACGAAGCAGAGCCTGGATCAAGAATCTCTTCTCAAAGTCAGCTTTGGCCTCGAAGAAATCATAGGAAACGACGGCCGAGGTTTCCTTCTGAGGATTGACCTTGGCCGAAAGACTATCCTCTTTGATCAGACCATCGGGACCGGACAGAATCAGAGACCTTTGAATTTCATTCTGCAGCTCGCGGATATTTCCCGGCCAGGAATAGTCCATCAAGAGCTCCATGGCCCGGGGAGAGAAATAAGCCCTCCCGCGTCTCATTTCCCGGCAGTACCTCTCGAGAAAATGATCGACGAGGAGAAGGAGGTCTCCTTTTCTTTCCCGGAGAGGGGGAACCTCGATGGTCAGTATGCGCAGGCGGTAGTACAGATCGACCCTGAAATTCCCCTGCTCGATCTCCTTTTCGATATTCTTGTTGGTAGCGCTGACGAAGCGGACGTCGACGCGGCGCGTTCTCGTCTCTCCGACTCTTCGGATTTCCTTCTCCTGGAGAAGACGCAGGAGTTTGGCTTGGAGAGGCAACGACAAATCCCCGACCTCATCCAAAAAGAAGGTCCCTCCGTTGGCCTCCTCGATCAGCCCGGCCTTGTCTCGAAGGGCCCCCGTAAATGCGCCCCGGGCATGACCAAAGAGCTCGCTCTCCAGAAGAGGATCGGGAATGGCGCCGCAGTTCACGGCGACGAACGGGCCCTCCCTTCTTGCTCCTCTCTCATGAATGGACCTGGCGATAATCTCCTTTCCCGTGCCGCTCTCGCCGTATATAAATACGGGCGCATCTGTGTCCTTGACTTTCTCGATCAACGCCCGGATCTTGGAAGAACCCCTACTCTGCCCTATGAGCGGGTCCACTCCCCCGGAAGGATCGGAAAACCTCTCCGGGTTATTAGGATCGGTGCCGTTCTTGACGAAGGGCTGGAGAGATTGGCAAAGGAGAGCCAGAAGTTCCAAGTCCTCCTGAGAATACGGGCTTTGCCCCGAATCGCGAAAAAGACAGATGGCGCCGGCCGGCCGCTCATCCCCAGGGAGAGGCAGACAGAGAAGACTCTGATTTGGCCGAATGGAGCTGGACTGGCAGTCATTCCAGGAGGGCCCGTTATTGTATTCCGCCAGGAGCGGACGTTTCTCCTGGAGGACTCTAAGGATGATTTTTTCACTCGCGGAGACACAAGACTTTTCCGGGCCAGGCCAGGTTTGTTCAAAGACGATCTGGCTGCCCTCATCGAGAAGCACGAGCCGGGCAAAACTCGAAGAAACTTCTTCGCCGATGATTTGGAGAAACTTGGTCAGAAAAGAGTGGACCTGGGCGGACTTTATTCCCACACCCCAATTAACGATAGAACCTGCCATTTATTCTCAGCCCAGCGACATTAAGTATTTGTTCCAGACCTTGACTCGGAGGGGATCCACACATAAGCTTAGAGGTCCGACGGTCCCAAGAAAAAAGCATGGTTCCCCAACGGCACAACCGCCTGGTCAACGAAAAAAGCCCTTACCTCCGCCAGCATGCCGACAATCCCGTCCAATGGTATCCCTGGAGCGACGAGGCTTTCGAGGCGGCTCAAAAGCAAAACAAGCCCGTTTTCCTGTCCATCGGCTATTCCACCTGCCACTGGTGCCACGTGATGGAAAAAGAATCCTTCAGCGACGAAGAGGTTGCCGGCCTGATGAACGAGCTGTTCATCGCGATCAAGGTTGACCGGGAAGAGCGCCCGGATATCGATTCTTTTTACATGGACGTCTGCCAGCTTCTCTCGGGAAGCGGGGGCTGGCCATTGACGGTTATTATGACACCCGAAAAGAAGCCTTTCTTTGCCGGGACTTATTTCCCTAAAGAGAGCCGCTTTGGATTCATGGGCCTAAAAGAACTTCTCTCTCGCGTGGGAGAAGCCTGGCGCGAGAGCCATTCCGAGATATTGAGCTCTGCGGAAAAAATACGCGCAGCTATGAAACGCCCGGCGCCATCTCAAACCCCGGACCTTCCGCCTGACATCTTGGAGAGAACCTTGGCCCAGTTGGCCGATCATTTCGACCAGGAAAACGGGGGATTTGGCACTGCGCCAAAGTTCCCGACGCCTCATCACCTGACCTTTCTTCTGCGCTGGGCCAAGCGGACACGTGATGAAAAGCCGCTCGAAATGGTCGAAAAAACTTTGCAGGCCATGCCCAGGGGTGGGATATATGATCATCTCGGGTTCGGGTTTCACCGCTACTCCACGGATGCCCGCTGGCTGGTTCCCCATTTTGAAAAGATGCTCTACGACCAGGCGCTCCTGACCATGGCCTACACCGAGGCCTACGCGCTCACGGCCAACGAAGAATACCGGCAGACCGCCGAAGAGATCATAACCTATGTGTTGCGGGATATGACTTCTGAGGAGGGTGGCTTCTTCGCGGCGGAAGACGCCGACAGCGATGGCGAAGAAGGGAAATTTTATCTCTGGCAACTAGACGAGATCAGAAAGACACTGACACCCGCTGAAGCGGAGCTGGCCATCCGGGCTTTCGATATTCGACCGGAAAAGAAAAATATCCTTTTTCTCGGCGGGGCTCCGGCCGACCTTTCTTCCATCCGGGAGAAGCTCTTCAAGGCTCGCGAGAAAAGACCCAAACCTTTGAAAGATAAAAAAATTCTGACCGACTGGAATGGACTGATGATCGCCGCCCTTGCCAAAGCATCTCAGGCTTTCGGCCGGGAAGACTATTGTGCAGCCGGGAAAAAGGCGGCCGATCTTCTCCGAGCCAAAATGACAGTGGGGGGAGAGCTTCATCACCGTTATGTTGAAGGCGAGGTCAAAATTCCCGCTTTCCTGGACGATTATGCTTTCCTCATCTGGGGGCTAATTGAGCTCTATGAAACGACATTCGATCCCGCTGTTCTCGAGTGGGCCCTAGAATTGACCGAGCGACTTCTCCGGAAATTCTGGGATAAAAAGGAGGGCGGCTTCTTTTTTTCTTCTGAAGAAGCCCAGGACCTCCCCTTCCGGAGAAAAGAAATCACCGACGGCGCTGTTCCATCCGGGAATTCCGTGATGACGGCCAACCTTCTCCGGCTCGGCCGGATCACCGGGCGAACAGAACTCGAGGGAAAGGCCGAGAAAATTGCCCAAGCCTTTTCGCTCAGGATCGCTCAGGCGCCCATGGCCCATACTCAGCTCATGTGCGCTCTTGATTTCGCCAAGGGTCCTGCCTATGAAGTCGTGATTGTCGGCCAAGCCGGTGCAGAAGATACCCAAACGCTGCTCAGGAGCCTTCGCCGGAACTACATCCCCAACAAGGTCGTCCTGTTCCGGCCCGCTGAAGTTCAGTCGCCGGAGATCTTGAAGTTTGCCCCTTATCTCAAGCTGATGACAGCTCTCGGCGGAAAGGCAACCGCTCATGTCTGTTCCAACTACCGCTGCCAGCTTCCTACGGCAGAGCCCGCGCAAATGCTGGCCCTGCTGAACGCTGATTAGGGATTTTTTTTCGTCCCGCCCTGGTGAGAATTTCGCCAGAGCTTCTTCCAGGTTCTGATAGAAAGCTGATTCGAAGCGGGAATGACTTCAAAAGACGGGTCTGCGGGGAACGAAAAGGCTTTTCCCACCCCTCCCCAGAGTTTTTTCCTAGAAAGGTTCGAGGCTGAGAAGATGATCACACCAGGAGCACCGGCTTTTCTGGCCGTCTCAATGGTCTGGATGATTTTGGCCTCGGGGAAGAATCCAGGGGGCGGGTCAGCAAGGACGCGGGTGAGTTCATCGGCCAGGGCCTCTTTGGTGAGTTTTCCCTTGAGGAAAGAATTGTATTTGACTTTTAGCTCTTTGGCCTTAAGAGAGGAAAATCGACCGATGGAAGCGATATTGGCTTCCATGAGCCGGCCAAATTCCTCTCCCGATCCCGAAACGCCGTCCGTCTTCAAGAATTTGAGGGCCTGTTCCCAGGGGTCCAGTTCTTCTCGGAAAATGTAATGCGCGTCCAGCCCGACAAGATAGCTGCATTTTTCGCCGACCCATCTGACCTGTCCGCGCACGACATCGGCGAGATACGTCAAGTAATCTTCAAAGCTACCCTGGAAATGGCTGCGGTATGTCATCGTCATGGCGATATCCACCCAGGGCGCAAAGTCCGTCCAACGCTGGCCGATGAACCTGCCGCTCTTCATCGGGTTGACGAAAACGGCCGCCGACATTTCGATCTCCGGACGAATCGCTGCCGCCCTCTCCCAGGCTTCTCGGACGAACTGGTTGATAGCATCGCAGCGCAGGGTGTAGAAAAAGTAATCCAGGTCGGGCCGGTTGATAGCTTTCCCCTCAAGGATGAATCTGGCCTTTTCCTCCCTTGACATCTGCGCCCAGGTCGAAGGCCTGACTGTGAAGTCGAGGTCCCAGTTTGACTCTTCCCGGAGGCGAGTTTTCTTCAAAGGGACTTGGACATCCGGGTTTGAAGGATAATAAAAAAGATTATCGCTAAGAAAATGCTCCAGGCAATAGTCACAAAAGCAGTAGGAATCAGGGGCCACATCGCCCGGATAGCGGACATAATCGTGGTGGATGCCGTCCACGGGATACTCCCGGACGACCTCCTCGATCATTGGCAGAAGCCATTGGTCGGTATATCCGGGACGGCGGTTCGGACACATCCAGACGGGACTATAAACCTGGTCTGGAGTCAGTTGTTCCCCGGCGGTCAAGCCGCCCTTGGGATTGAGCATGGCCCATTCAGGGTGGGCCTTGAAAGCCGGCGAGTCCTTGCCCTCAGGAAAATCACAGAGCCAGGCATGAACCTTGATGCCGTACTTTGGAGCAATAGTAGTGATGGCTTTAAGAAGGTCAAAGTCCTTGTAGTCCGGATGCACAGCCTCGGGGAATTTCTTGCTCTGCCAGAAGATGCGGCCAACCGTATCTTTGACAAGCGGGACAACAATTTGAATGTTGGCTTTTTTCAGGACCTTGAAAAATTCTTCGACGTCTTTTTCGCTCTTGCCGAAATCGCCGGGCCCGGCCCAAACGCCCCTGCCTTCTATCCTCGTGGCGGTTTGAGCCAATAAAGTCAGGGGATAAGCAAGAATCAAAAAGAAAAGACAAATTTTTCTCATCTTCATTCCTCCAGGAAATTTTTCGCGATTCCGTCGGCCTATTACTAATCAAAAAAACTCTGTAAGTCAAATGACGATTCCGGTGGTCTTTGAGCGTGTCTCCGCTATAAGAGTATCGGATGCGGCCAACCAGG